>URPR01000001.1 GCA_900549775.1 uncultured Oscillospiraceae bacterium
TTAACCAATCTACTCTTCAAAAGGAGAACCATAAAAACATTTCATGCCCCTTATGGTACTCCACAGTGGTTGCGGAGGCTGGATTTGAACCAACGACCTTCGGGTTATGAGCCCGACGAGCTACCGAACTGCTCCACTCCGCGATATTTAATTTTTACAATATAACTATATCATTTTATAAAGTCGTAGTCAATACATTTTTTCAAAATATTTATAAATTTATTTTAGCGTAAATAAAAGAAACTTTAACCAACTAACCTGCTAGATTTTACTCCATATAAAGTTAAGTATGTTTGAAAAAATAATAAATAGATAATATAATTAAAGCGGGGGAATTTATGATATGAAAGAGGAACTGGCTTGGAATAACTTTGCTAGTACGGGTAAGGTTGTTGACTACTTGAACTATGTGAATGTGAAAGATAAAAATATATCGAAAGGTAACGGCTTTTATGCAGGTAAGCACGAGCGGGATAATAATATTAGAAAAGGATATTTCTGAAAATGATAAATTAGTGACAATTTTGACTAAAGACTGTGGCGTAATACGTGCTTTTGCAAAGGGCGCTAAAAAATTAAAAAATAAAAACTTTTCGGCGCTCTCTTTATTTAGTTATTCCGACCTGGTGTTGTACAAAGGCCAGGATAAATACATAATAAACGATGCTTACCTGAAAAAGAGCTTTTTTGAGTTGAGAAAAAACATAGAAAATGTAGCCTTGAGCCAATATTTTTGTGAAGTGGTTTTAGCATTAGTTGGAGAATCTCCGGAAAGTGAAAACGTATTGAGGCTGATTTTGAATTCCTTTTATTATTTGATGGAAGAAAAACAAGACAGATCTATAATAAAATCGGTTTTCGAGATGAGAGTTTTATCAATGTCAGGATATATGCCTGACTTAACAATGTGCGCAAATTGTGGAAAGTTTAGCGACATTAAAATGAATTTTGTTCTAACAAAAGGTCAGTTAATATGCTCAGACTGTTCAAAAAGGCAGCTAGGAACTATAGAATTAAACAGCGACGTTTTAGCAGCTCTTAGATATACAGTATACGCTGAGTTCAATAAAATGTTCTCGTTTACACTTTCTAATGAAAATAAAAAGAGATTGGCAAGAATAACAGAGCAATATTTATTGCATTGTGTGGATAAAAATCTAAAAACTTTAGACTTTTATAATCGCATAAATACGGGATGATGTCGTTATTTAGAAGAAGTAAAATGAAAAGGGGTAATTATGGATAAACAAAAATATTATAAAAATTTGGAGTTAAATATAATTTTAAGAAAGCTATCGGAAATGGTGGATTGTGACGATGCTAAAGATATAATTTTAAACTTAGAGCCTCAAACAGATTTGCAAAAAGTGAAGGATTTGTTGAAAGAAACGGAAGATGCTTATTATTTAATGGCTAGGTACTCTTTACCGTCTTTTTGCGGATTAAACAATGTAAGAAGTGCGTTGAAAAGAGCGGAAAATAGTGGTCTTTTAAATACAGTTGAGCTTTTAAAAATATCAGACCTGTTGCAGGTTTTTGATAGTTTAAAGTTATTCAGGAAAAGCATGAAAGATGACGTAACGACCAGCCTTGACGGTAGATTTAGTTTAATTTTTACTAATAACTCTTTAAAAAGAGAAATAAAAAATTGCATATTATCTGAAGATGAAATCTCCGATAATGCTTCGCCTGATTTAGCGAGGATTCGCAAGGGTATAAAGAAAATTTCAAATAAAATAAGAGAACAGCTGGATAATATGATAAAGTCTAGAACTTTTCAAAAGTATTTACAATCCCCGATAGTTACACTGCGAAGTGAGCGATTTGTGCTGCCTGTAAAATCAGAATATAGAAATGAAGTTTCGGGGTTAGTTCATGGTACCTCATCGAGTGGCTCTACTGTATTTATAGAACCTATGAGCGTAGTTCAGGCAAACAACGAAATAAGAATACTTAAGGATAAGGAAAAACAGGAAATAGAAAAGATTCTTTTTTTGCTTTCTGAAAAAGTTGGCGAAAATAGTAGCGCTATTTTAAAAAGCTATTGGTTAGCAGTAGAATTAAATGTAATTTTCGCAAAGGCCAGTTTGGCTTATAAAATGAAAGCCTGTGTCCCGAAGATTAATAATAACGGTATAATAAACTTAAAAAAGGTCAGGCATCCTCTCATAAGTGAAAAAACAACAGTTCCGATTGACATAAGCCTAGGGGGAAAGTTTGATACTCTGGTAATAACGGGACCTAACACTGGCGGTAAAACAGTTTCTTTAAAAACTGTCGGACTTTTTACACTTATGGTTATGTGCGGGTTGATGGTTCCGCTCGTTGAAGGTAGCGAATTATCGGTATTTGACAATGTGCTGTGCGATATAGGCGACGAGCAAAGCATAGAGCAGTCTTTATCTACATTTTCATCGCATATAGTGAACATCGTAGACATACTAAAGGCGGCTAATAATAAAAGTCTTATTTTACTTGACGAACTTGGAGCTGGCACAGATCCGGTTGAGGGTGCAGCTTTAGCTACAGCAATTTTAGAAAAGTTGAGGGAACGCGGTTCTAAAGTAATAGCGACGACTCATTACACAGAACTGAAAGAATATGCTCTTTTGGAAAAGGGTGTTGAAAACGGTAGCTGTGAATTTGACGTAGAAACACTTAGGCCAACTTATAGGTTATTAATTGGAATTCCGGGAAAATCGAATGCACTGGAGATTTCTAAGCGACTCGGAGTAGATAATGAAATTATATTGAAGGCTCAACGGCTTTTAAACACAGAAAGAGTGCGTTTTGAGGACACTATAGGTGAGCTGGAAAAGGTTAGACAAGAAGTAGAAAAAGAAAGGCTAAAAGCAGTTGAAATCTCGCAAAAAATAAGTATAGAACGGGAAATTTTAAAAAAGGAAAAAGCAAAATTTCAAAAGGAATGTCAAGCGAAGCTTCAACAAGCCATGGCAAAGTCAAGCGAGATAGTGGCAAAAACTAAGTACAAAGCGGATGAAGTTTTAAAAATGGCAGGAAAAATTCAGAAAGAGAAAAATTACTCAGAACATTCGATAAAGGGCTTAAAGAAAGACATAGATGAGCTCGATAATATGGCTAATCCTGTTGTTCAGAAAAGACCTGAAAACTATAAACTTCCTAGAAAACTTAAAGTGGGAGATAACGTACTTATTTTCGATATTGACAAAAAAGGAGTAATAACTGATATAAGCAAAGACGGAAAAAGCGTTACAGTTCTGGCGGGAATAATAAAAACAAAAGTTCCTATAGATAATGTAAAACTTATAGGCAGTGAAGATAAAAAAACACCGATAAAGAGAATTATAAAAAGTACTGGCAACAAGATGAATTCTGTTATTAAAAGAGAGCTTGATTTAAGAGGACAAACCGCGCTAGAAGCTATAATGGAAATTGATAAATTTATAGATAATGCGTTGCTGATGGGTGTAAATCAGTTGACGATAATACATGGAAAAGGTACAGGAAAATTGCGGCGTGAAATCCATAATCATTTGAAGAAAAATAAATATATAAAAAGCTATAGGTTGGGAACTTTTGGCGAAGGTGAGTCCGGAGTTACTATTGTAGAGCTATAATAAAGAAGCGCACAAGTGAATTGCTTGTGTGCTTTTATATTTTGTTATAAAATCTGTAAAAAAATAATGCAAAGTGATATAAAATATTTCTTTTAAAATTGATAAAATATGACATAATAATCATATTATATAAATGAAGAATTTTTAATTGTACTATATTATTCGTGATATTAACTTTATAAATTGGTTAAAGTTGTTCATATAAACAATTTTAAATAATTTTATTTAAAATTGTTGTGTTTTATTTTGATTTTATGATATATTATATTGACGTCAAAAACGATACAAAATTTTACAAAGAGGAGTATGAATAAAAAATGAAAAAATCAATTTGTAGTTTGTTAATGTGTGCTACTTTAGTAAGTATATGGGGTGTTACCACTGTATTTGCTGATAAAATTTCTGTTTTATCTATTTTTAAAAATCCGGAGAACTTTTCAGAAGAAGAAAAGTATGAATTGGCTGTAAAATTAATGATGTATGACAAAGGCACAGCAGAAGATGTGGCAGAAGGAGAAGCTAAAGGCATGGACGAAGAAAAAGCTAGAAATATGGCGATGTATATGTTTCGTGATGATTGGACAATAGATAAGAAGATTGATATGTTTTATGACCGTGAACCTGGTGATAAAGCTCTTGCATTAAGAGCAACCGCAGTGCTATATGCGTTTGGTGTCCTAATTCCTTATGCAGATGAAGATGAAGAGGCAAAATTGTACGATGAAGTGGCGAAAGAGCCGAATGGAGAGGAGGAAATACTAAAAGGTAGGGATGAATATATAAAACATCGTATACGAGGACAGTTAGTGCGTTTACAAATGGAAATACAAAGAATGCTGGAATTAGAGGTTGAGATATAATTCATGCTAAATGGGCAACCCTTGATATTTTATATCAAGGGCTTCTTTACTTTTCGGAGTTTTTGAGCTATAATATTGTACAAAATAGTAAATTTAGTTTTTAAATGTAACTATAAAAAGGAGATTCCAATGATACAACTGGAGGAATTAAAACTTAAGCTTTCAGAAAATGAACCTTTGATTGAAGATTTAAAGGAAGCAATTGGGGTGCCGAGACTGGAAGAGGAAATAAAAGAGCTTGAGAAAGTTTCGTCTGTGCCGGACTTTTGGGATGATATTGAAAATTCTCAGAAGATTTTACAGAAGATCAGTTTTTTAAAATCTCGAGTAAAAAATTATAAAAAATTAAAAAACTTATATGAAGACACGGAAACTTTGATAGATTTAGCTATAGAAGAAAAAGATCTTTCGCTCCTTGATGAAGCGAGAAAAAATGTTGAATTAGTTCAAAAAGAACTGGAGAATCAACGTTTAGAAATTCTTTTAAATGGAGAATTTGACTCTAAAAATGCGATTTTAACACTTCACGCTGGTGCAGGTGGCACTGAAGCTCAAGACTGGGTCGATATGCTTTACAGAATGTACTGTCGGTGGGGTGAAAGACATAATTACAAAGTAAAAACGCTGGACTATTTAGATGGTGACGGTGCTGGCTTAAAAAGTGTTGTGTTCTCTATAGAAGGTATCAACGCTTATGGATATTTAAAGGGAGAAGCAGGTGTACATAGGCTGGTTAGAGTGTCTCCCTTTGACTCTTCCGGAAGACGCCACACTTCTTTTGCGTCTCTTGAAGTTATGCCGGAAATAGACGATGACGTGCAAGTTGATATATCTCCGGAAGACGTAAAGATGGACGTATATAGAGCTAGCGGAGCAGGTGGACAACACATAAACAAGACATCTTCAGCCGTAAGATTAACTCATATACCGACGGGAATAGTTGTAGCGTGCCAAAACGAAAGAAGCCAGCATCAAAATAGAGAAGTGGCTATGAAAATGTTAAAATCAAAGCTTATGGAGATAAAAGAAAGGGAACATCTTGAAAAGATAGAAGATATAAAGGGTGTTCAGAAAGAAATAGGCTGGGGCTCTCAAATTAGATCGTATGTGTTCATGCCGTATACTATGGTAAAAGACCACAGAACCGGATTTGAAATGGGCAATGTCAATGCGGTTATGGATGGTGACTTGGATGGATTTATTAACGCTTATTTAAAGAGCCAGAGCCAATCTGACTAAAACTTCTTACTAAAATGAAAGGTGCACCAACAAATGAAGTTATATATACAGGATTCTAAAGATCAAAATGTATCTCGTTTTTTAATATATGATTCTTTATCTAAGTTAAAATATAGAACATCAGTTGAGTATGCACCTTTGACTGTGAAGATGGATGTTTACGACAATAACCACAGAGTTGCGAAAATTCGGAAAAGGGATATTTTATTTTTAAAAACGTATACGATTTCTGCACTAACTAAAAAAATAAAGGTTATTGGGAAAATTTCTGATTCTGAAATAATGTTTTATATAAATGGAATAAACTGGTTCTTCGCTGGAGAAATATTAAAAAAGGACTTTAGTGTAGTTAATGTTGATAACAGCATTGTTATGAGCCATCGTGCCAAGTGGAGTAGCGGTAAGGTTTACTATGAGTTAGATGTAAGCGACAATCAAAACGAGCTTTTATGTGTCTGTATAGCACTTTGCATTGACATGCTGGAAGTTGACACAGAATTTTCTAAAAGTGAAAAATTTAAAAATCCAATGGGGAATATTACTTAAAAATATAAGGAGATTTTATTTGTGGGAAAGAGAGAAAATTTAAGAAATATTGCAATCATTGCGCACGTTGACCATGGAAAAACTACTCTGGTCGATAAGATGTTAAAGCAAAGCGGCGTTTTCAGGGCTAATGAGTCTGTACAGGAAAGAGTTATGGATTCAAATGACCTTGAAAGAGAAAGAGGCATTACGATACTTTCAAAAAACACGGCCGTTATGTACAATGGTGTTAAAATAAATATAGTAGACACTCCTGGTCATGCTGATTTCGGTGGGGAAGTAGAGCGCATTTTAACGATGGTAGATGGTGTGTTGCTTTTAGTAGATGCTTTTGAAGGTTGTATGCCACAGACTAGGTTCGTTTTGAAGAAAGCTTTAAATTTAGGGAAAAAGCCGATAGTTGTATTAAACAAAATAGATAGATCTGGTGCCAGACCGAACGAAGTAGTTGATGAGGTTTTGGACTTATTTATAGAGCTAGGTGCCAACGATGACCAGCTTGATTTCCCGGTTATTTACGCTTCTGCTAAAGAAGGATATGCAACCTTGGACTACAATGAAAAAGGTGTTGACTTAAAGCCGCTTTTTGAAAAAATAATAAATGAGGTACCAGCTCCGAAAGGTGACTTGGACGGACCGTTCCAGATTTTATTTTCAAACATAGATTATGATGAATATGTGGGGAGAATAGGCATAGGCAGAGTAGAAAGAGGTAAGGTAAAAAGCGGACAAAGCGCTGTTCTGTGTTGTTTAGACGGCACGACAAAAAATGTAAAAATCACTAAACTTTATACATTTGAAGGACTTAAAAGAACAGAAACGCATGAAGCCCTACTCGGTGACATAGTTAGCGTTTCAGGAATCTCAGATTTGAATATAGGCGAAACTATATGTTCGCCCGAAAAAGTGGAAGCTTTGCCATTTGTAAAGATAGATGAGCCTACTGTATCTATGCTTTTCATGGTAAATAACAGCCCATTTGCGGGACATGATGGTAAATATGTGACTTCCAGAAATATAAGAGACAGGCTTTTTAAGGAAATAGAAACCAATGTTGCAATGAAAGTTGAAGAAACAGATTCCGCAGATACTTTCAAAGTATCCGGTAGAGGCGAACTACATTTGTCCATACTCATAGAAACAATGAGACGCGAAAATTTTGAGTTCCAGGTTTCTAGGCCGCAGGTTATATTTAAAAAGGTTGACGGTAAAACTTTTGAACCTATTGAACTTTTAATGATAGAAGTTCCGGACAATTACGTAGGAGCGGTTATGGAAAAACTTGGTGCCAGAAAATCAGAACTTTTAAACATGAACACACGAGGAGAAGGAACAACTCATTTGGAGTTTAAAATACCGGCCAGATGCTTAATGGGGTATAGATCAGAATTTTTAACCGACACAAATGGAAATGGGATTATGAACCATGTGTTTGATGGGTATGAGCCGTACAAAGGAGATATTCAACAAAGAAACTCTGGGTCGCTGGTTGCTTTTGAAACAGGAGAAGCTACAGCTTATGGGTTATTTGCTGCGCAAGAAAGAGGAAGACTGTTTATAGGTGCCGGCACGCCCGTGTATGAGGGCATGATAGTAGGAGCCAACCCAAAAACGGAAGACTTGGTAGTTAACGTTTGTAAGAAAAAGCACATGACTAACACGAGAGCTTCTGGCTCAGATGATGCATTGAAGCTTACACCTCCTACCATTATGAGTTTGGAGCAATCACTTGAGTTTATAACAGATGACGAACTTGTGGAAGTGACTCCTAAAAATATAAGGTTAAGGAAAATTTACTTAACGAAAGAGCAAAGAATAAAAGCTATGAATAGAAAGTAATGATTTCAAATGTGCCTGCGAAAGTTGTATGTAGCACGACTTTCGTGGGCATAAGTAACTTTAAAGCGAGAAAGGGGGATTTATTTGGCTAAAGTTATAGATGGTAAAAAAATAGCTGAAAATATGCAGAATGAACTTAAAAAGGAAACTACAGAGCTTAAAAAAAATGGAATAGACTTAACTTTAGCTGTTATTTATGTTGGAGATGATTTAGCATCGAAGATTTATATTAACAATAAAAGAAAAGCATGTGACTACGTTGGAATAAAGATGAAGGAATTTAAATTTGACTGCAATGCAAGCGAAAATGACATTTTAAGATTAATAAATGAACTTAATATGGATAAAAGTGTAACGGGAATAATGGTGCAGATGCCACTGCCACATCAAATAAATGCAAAGAAGATTGTAGGAGCAATTAATCCGCAAAAGGATGTGGATGGGTTTAGCGAAGTAAATTTGGGGAAAATAATAACGAAAAATTATGATTTTTTACCTTGTACACCTGCTGGCATTATGGAGATTTTAAATTCGGAAAATATTGAAATAAAAGGAAAACGTTGTGTAGTTGTGGGGAGGAGCAATATAGTTGGGAAACCTTTATCGTTGATGCTACTTAACAATGATGCAACCGTGACGATTTGCCATAGCAAAACAGAAAATTTAAAGGAAGCTTGCAAAAATGCTGATATATTAATATCTGCAGTAGGTAAGAAGAACTTAATAACTGCAGATATGGTGAAGAAAGATGCAGTTGTTATTGACGTTGGAATAAATAGAAATGAGTTCGGGAAAATCTGTGGAGATGTAGATTTTGAAAATATAAAAAAAGTAGCGTCTTATATTACACCTGTTCCAGGTGGTGTTGGACCTGTAACGGTTGCGATGCTGATGAAAAATGTAGTATTATCTGCAAGAAAATTGCTAAAGATTTAAGTTGATAAAATAAAAAATGAATGATAAAATAGAGGCAGTTATGAAGTCAACATCACGTGAAACGAAAGAGTGTGAAACAAATGAAGAACAATGTAAAGGTAAAAGAGGCAATCTTAGAAAAGAGAAAAAAATTAAACCTTCCTATTTATTCTACGTTTGAAGAGGTACTAAGTGCTATATCTCATGGGCTGGGTGCACTGCTGTCGATCGCAGCAATTGTTATTTTAATACGTTCATCTTCATTTAAAGCAAAAACAGTAGTATGTGTTTCAGTGTATTCGGCAACTTTGTTTATACTGTATATAGTGTCGACTTTATATCACGCGTTGGGCATAAACAAAGCCAAAAAAGTATTTAGAGTTTTAGATCATTGTTCGATTTTTATTTTAATATCTGGAACTTACACACCAATTTGCCTTTTAATGCTTGGCAATACTGTAGGATGGGTTTTGTTTTCTATAGTGTGGATAGCTGCCGCTACCGGAATAGTATTTAATGCAATCGATTTAAAAAGGTTTTCGAAATTATCCATGGCTTGTTACATAGCGATGGGCTGGAGTATAGTTTTCGCGATTAAGCCATTGATGTCAGTGATTTCATCTGAACAATTTAAGCTTTTAATTTACGGAGGAGTAGCTTACACTCTCGGGGCTTTGATTTACGGTATAGGCAAAAAAGTGAAGTATATGCATTCTATATGGCATTTGTTTGTGCTGGCAGGGAGCATATGTCATTTCTTTATGATATTTGATTTTGTAAAGAGCTTGTAGTTTTATGTTAAAGGCTTACAGATGCCGAGAATAAAAGTAATTTCAAAAATAGCTTGATTTAAAATTTACGATGTTATATAATAGTAAAGTTAAAATATACACGCTTGGCTTTTTCTTGGTGGCTTTTAAAGCTTGACAGATTTGTAGCTGGGCGGAGGTAAAACCAAGGAGGAACATATGTCAGTTATATCTATGAAACAACTTTTAGAAGCAGGTGTTCATTTTGGACATCAAACGAGAAGATGGAACCCTAAAATGGCGGAGTACATCTTTACGGAGAGAAATGGTATTTACATCATAGACCTACAGAAAACCGTTAGAAAGCTAGAGCAGGCATACAATTTCGTTCGTGAACTTTCTTCAGAAGGCAAAAATATTTTGTTTGTAGGAACTAAAAAACAAGCTCAAGATTCAGTCAAAGAAGAGGCAATTAGAGCTGGAGCTAACTATGTAAATGCACGTTGGCTTGGCGGAATGATGACAAACTTCAAAACCATTAGACATAGAATTAACCGCTTGAAACAGTTAAGAGAAATGAAAGAAAATGGCACTTTTGATTTGTTGCCAAAGAAAGAAGTTATTAAGCTAAATTTAGAAATAGAGAAACTTGAAAAGTTTTTAGGCGGCATAGAAACGATGACATCGCTACCTGGAGCACTGTTTGTGGTGGATCCTAAGAAGGAAAAAATTGCAGTTGCTGAAGCTAAAAAATTGGGTATCCCGGTGGTAGCCATTGTAGATACAAACTGTGACCCAGATGAAGTTGATTATGTTATTCCGGGAAATGATGATGCGATCCGTGCAGTTAAGCTTATTTCCGGCGTTATAGCAAATGCTATCATAGAAGGCAGAGAAGGAAAAATGGGTGCAGCTGCTGAAGACTTAAGCGAAGAGGTTGCAGAATCTGAATAATTTTTCTTTGAGTAAATAGCCCGCGCGTTTGCTCGGGCTTTTTCTTAATAATATTTAGGAGGAACAATTATGGCTTTTACAGCAAGTGATGTTAAAAACTTAAGAGAAAAAACCGGTTGCGGTATGATGGATTGTAAAAAAGCTTTGACTGAATCTAATGGAGATATGGACAAGGCTATAGACTTTTTGAGGGAGAAGGGGCTAGCAGCAGCTACTAAGAAATCAGGAAGGATTGCAGCTGAGGGTGTAGCTTATGCATGCACAAACGCAGAAGGCAATGTTGGTGTTGTTATAGAAGTAAACGCTGAAACTGACTTTGTCGCGAAAAACGCTGAGTTTAATAACTTTGTAGAGACTTGTGCTAAAACAGTTATAGAGAAAAATCCTCAAACAGTTGAAGAATTAATGACTTGCAAAGCTAGCGGGAGTGACTTAACGGTTGAAGACTTAGTAAGAGAAAAAATTCTTACGATCGGTGAAAATATCAAAGTAAGACGTTTTAAACGTTTTGAAGGCGTAGTTTCAACGTACATCCATGCAAATGGCAGAATAGGTGTTATGGTTGCGTTTGATGTAGATAGCGAAGTTGCTAAAAAAGATGAGTTTAAATCTTATGCAAAAGATATAGCTATGCAAGTGGCTGCGGTTAACCCTAGCTACTTAAATAAAGATGCAGTTCCTGCTGATGTGCTGGAACATGAAAAGAAAATCTTGACTGAACAAGTCATGAATGACGGCAAACCGGCTAGTGTTGCAGAAAAGATAGTTATGGGTAGGATAGGAAAGTTCTACAAGGAAAATTGTTTGGTTGACCAGGTGTTTGTGAAGGATAGTAACTTGTCTGTTGACCAGTATACGAAACAAGTGTCAAAAAACCTTAGTGCAGATATTAAAATTTCTGACTTTGTAAGGTTTGAAAAAGGAGAAGGTCTAGAAAAGAGAGAAGATAATTTTGCAGATGAAGTTGCAAGTATGATAAAATAGCTTAAAGGGCGCAGCCCGCATAAACAGGAGTCGGATGAAATCCGACTCCTGTTTATGTTATATGACCTAACGGTCATATAGATTGATTTTCAATCAATCCGGGCTGCGCCCACTCCTGTCTGCTTTTAAAAACTTTTCCTAAACACTTTTATAACAAATAAGGTTAAATACAATATGGCAATTGATATAGCCAGCACTATAAACGGATTTCGGATAAACCCAGCCAATATGAACCCTGAAGCGCTGATACAGGCAATCAATAGCGCATATGGAAGTTTAGTGGATATGTGATTTATGACACTGCACTTTGTACCGGTTGCGGCCATGATTGTAGTATCAGAAATGGGAGAAACGTGGTCTCCAAAAACAGAACCAGCAAGAACAGCGGCGATTGTTATGACTAGAAGTTCGTTGTCTGGAGGAAATAAGGGATATGCGATAGGAATGAACATAGCAAAAGTACCCCAAGATGTCCCGGTAGAGAAAGATAAAATAGCGGCTAAAATAAAAATTATCACAGGTATAAAAGCAGAAGAAGCGGCATGATTTTTTACAATACTTGAAATGAATATTCCGGCTTTTAAATAATCTTGAGTTATATTTCCTAGTGTCCAAGCCATAGCTAAGACTATAATAGCAGAAGACATTTCTTTGAATCCTTCGGCGATTGACCCTACAAAATCTTTGAATGAAATAACTTTTCTAGGGACGTATATAATTGAAGTGATTATTAAAGACACGAACGATCCCATTAATAATCCCTTAGATGAGTTACAGTGCGAAAATGCTTCTAATATGCTTACATTACCGTTTAATATACCACCTGTATATAAAAGGCCCAAAACGCAACAGATGATTAAACTTAATATTGGAGCTATTAAATCGAAAACTTTACCTCTTTTGTTTTCAATATGTACTTCCTCACTGAACTCTTCAACACCGGAAGACGTTAAGTCTCCATTCATGGCATTGGTTTCGTGCTTTAGCATAGAGGAAAAATCTATGTTAAACAATGACACAGTTATCACCATTATAATAGTCAATATAGCGTAAATATTATATGGAATAGTTCTTATGAAAAAGCTAAATCCATCTTGAGCACCGCTTTCAGTTAAAGAGCTTGAAATTGCGGCAGTCCAACTAGACAATGGTATAAGTATACACATGGGAACGGCCGTAGAATCAACGACATATGCAAGTTTAGCTCTAGAAACTTTATTTTTATCTGTTATAGGTCTCATGACATGCCCTGTAGTTAAGCAACTAAAATAATCGTCTATAAACAACATACTTGCAAAAAAGAAGGTAGATAAAAGTGCAGTTTTTTTATTTTTTATTTTTTTGCTGGCCCATTTACCATATGCTGTGGAAGCTCCCGACTTGGTAACAAGTACGACAATAGTACCTAATATGATGAGAAACAGAACGATTCGTATGTTGGTACCACCGCCATATATACTTTCGGTCATTACGGTGAAGATCATATCGATAGTTTCTAGAACATTAAAGTTTGTAAAAAGTAAAGCACCTACTATTATTCCGGAAAAAAGAGAAATATAAACTTCCTTTGTAATGAGAGATAGCACAATGGCTACTATAGGTGGCAATAGAGCCCAAAAAGTACATTGCATAAATTTTTACACCTCAAAAATTAAAATAAAAATAAGATTCCACATTTATAGGTACATTATCGTGGAATCTTATGCTATCTTCATTATAATTGAATTCTTGCAAGACCATTTACTTCAAACGAATAGCACTCCACAGTAACGTGACAGTTTATTACATATTCTGCAATAAACCAGCAATGATGTATTATGTGACACATCAAAACTTCGGCAACAATTCCGTTCAACCACGCTGCCCACATAAGCAAACCCGCATAGTCTACTATTAATTATTGCGCCTCTATCGTAGTAGATATTAATTTTCTAATATAATACAATGGATGTTAAGTTTTGTCAAGAGATATATTATATAAAAATTTAAAGTATTGATTAATTATTTTAGCTATGATAAAATTATTTAAAGGAGTGATTTTATATGGATAAAAAATTTTTGAAGTTAACAAAAGCTTTATCTGAGGATAATCAATTTGTGCGTGATTTTGCTAATGCAAAGAATATAGATAAAAAATTTGAAATAGTGAAAAATGAAGGCTTCGACTGCAGCGTAGATGAGTTTAAGAATTTTGTGGATTTGCTAGAAAAAGCTTACAATTTGCGAAATGAAGTATCAGACGATGAAATGACATTAGTATCAGGAGGAGCAAATATGAAAACAAAACTAGCAGCTTTAGCGTTGTTAGGGGTAACGATTTTTGGTACAAGCGCTAATCCTATCGGTGGTATTGAAATATATGATGGCAATACTATGTCGCCTGGCAGTGGTGAAGGAAAAGATGAAATTAATTTGAGCACGATAACACAGGAGATTGAAGAATTACGCAATGTAATAGAAGTTTTAAATAAAGAAAAATTTGAGATAGAAAATAGAAACCTGGGCGCAAGCGATGAGGAAGCAGCCATAAGACTAAGTGAAATAGAAGAGCAAATTAGGTTAGCCCGGATATCGTTGAATGAATATTTAAATACTCAAGAGGCTATGGAACAATCTATGAAAAAAACTTTTATAGAAAGTGAAATAGAATCTTCTAAAAAGCAGACTGAACGCCTGAAGGGCATAAGGAATTTAGGAAATTCTTGCTTTTTAAATACAGCACTTCAAATTCTGGCTAACGCTAATTCTTCGGATGGAAGACCATTTGAAGATGTGTTTACAGGAAAAATGGGTTTTGCTATTAGGAATTATGATATGCACGCATATACTGCTAAAAATTGTCCGACTTTGTATGGCATTTTATTGTTTTTTAATTCAAAATTTGATGAGTCTAAAAGAGTAATTGAAAGAGCGAAAATGGAGGAAGTTATTAAATATTTAAATATGCATGACCCTAATAATAAAATTTATGAAGGCTATCAGGAAGATTCTACGGAAGCTTTGCAGAGAATATTAGAGAGAGCTATAGAAGAGTTAGACGAAGCTAAAAATGATCAAACTCTGTCTCCTGAAGATAGGAACAACTTTAAAAATTTAAGGGACTCTATATTTTTAACATTTGGTTTTAACAGCGATGACAAAGAGAACAAATTAGTAGCAAATGGGTTCATATGCCCAGGACAAGCAATTCCCGAAGAAAAGTTAAAAAGTGATCAACCTCTTAGTTTAGAAGAAACTTTAAATACAGACTTAATTTTAGGGGAATTACCGAAAAATCTTATAGTACAATTACCAAGAAAATCTTTTGAAAAAGGAAGACAAATAAAACTGCAAAACCCAATAAATATTCCGGAATTTTTAGATGTAAATGGGAAAACGTACATGATTAAAAACATATCTATGCATGAAGGAGGAGCTACTAGTGGACACTACTATTCTTACACTAGGATGGGAGATAAATGGTATAAGTTAAATGATAGCGTAGTAGAGGAATGCAAAGAAGGTTCGGGCATTTTAGATCAAGAAAATGTTCGAAGAAATGCTACAAATGTAGTGTATGAATCGTTAGGCTAATCGATAAAAATAAGTTTTTATAAAAAGGACTGTTTACATGATACTAGTTGGAATAGATTCAATAGAAATTGAACGAATAAAAAAAGCTATGACTAACACTCGTTTTTTGCAGAGGTTTTTTGGGAAAGACGAATTTTTACAATTAGAGAAAAGAAACTTTAAACCAGAAAGTGTAGCAGCTAACTTTTGTGCTAAGGAAGCCTTTTTGAAAACCTTTGGAAAAGGCTTAGGAGATGTAGAATTAAGCAAAATCCAACTTTTAAGAGAAGCCAGTGGAAAACCTTACTTAAAAGTAAATAATGTAGATTTTTTAGAAAAATACAATAAAATAAATTTTTCAGTAAGTGTAACGCATACGAGAGAAATAGCTACTGTGATTGTTTTGGCGGAGGTTTTGGAAATTGGCTGAATTGATAGATATAAATATGGTCAAAAAGAACTTTAAAGGCCGTGAAAAAGACACAAATAAAGGAACTTTTGGGACTTTGGCTTTGTTTTGCGGTAGCCCTCAAATGACCGGAGCGGCGGTTTTGGCTAGCAGAGCTGCCATGAGGTCAGGTGTAGGTATGGTAAATTTATTTATTCCCAAATCTATACACTCCATTTTAACTTCACTGATGATAGAACCAGTTTTTACTATTTTCCATGAAAATGAGCATGGTGTTGTTTCTAAAAGCTGTGCAAATGAAATATTAAAAAAACTTGAAAAGAGCACAGCCTGTCTTGTAGGATGTGGGTTGGGACAAAATGAGGACACAAAACAAATAGTATATGAAATTATAAAGAATTATCGAGGACCATTAATAATAGATGCCGATGGAATAAATGCTGTTTCGCAGAATATAGATGTACTAAGGGCAGCAAAAAGTTCGGTTATATTAACTCCGCACCCTGGCGAGATGTCTAGGCTTGTAGATCTCAGTGTTTCTAGTATAAATGAAAACCGTGAGCAAGTGGCACTTGACTTTGCACGTGAAAATAATGTTATTGTCGTGCTAAAAGGTTATGAGACTATAGTGGCTTTACCAAACGCGAAGGTTTTAAAAAATACTACCGGAAACCCGGGCATGTCTACAGCTGGAGCGGGAGACGTTTTAGCAGGAATGATAGGAGCCTTTTTGGCACAGGGTATGGCTCCTGTCGACTCTGCAATTAGTGGGGTGTTCCTTCATGGTATGGCGGGGGACATTTGTGCGAAGGAATTATCTGAGATAAGTGTTTGTGCAACTGACATTGTAAATAAGCTGCCTGAAACTTTTTTGAAAATGTAAAATAGAGGGTGGTTTTATGCTTAAAAAAGTAGGAATTATCGGCACTATTTTGCCGGTATTTTTTATTTTAACAGCATGCAATTCGACAGTTGCCCCTAGAAGGCATGAACCGGTTTTGGAGTTTTCGGCAAAGATCTGTATAGCTACAGGCGAACAATTTGTGGAAGGAATTTTAAAATCTGGTAATAATAGCGGGTTAGAATTTTGCGTAACTTCGCCGGAACAAATAAATGGATTAGTTTTAAAAAAAATAAACTCAGAAAATGCTGTAAGTTTCAAAGGACTAGAGATGAAAACAAATGAAAATAAATTACCGGATAGCTCGTTTTTCTTAGTCTTAGGAGAAGTTCTGGAAAGTCTGAGCGATAACAACAATTATAATTTTATTTCTACGGAGAATACAATATCTACTCTTTCTGGCAAATGCAAAACGAGTGGCAACTATGAAGTACAAATTTACGATTCAAGCGGATACATAAAAGAAATTAAAGTTCCGTCAAAAAATTTAGTAATCAGCTTTTCTGAATTTAAAGAAAATGGATAATTTAAATCTTAAATTATGAAAAATTAAAAAATAAACAGTTAGGTGGAGAATAGATTGGTTATAGTTCTTAAAAAAAAGCAGATAGCAATAGCTTCTGTATGCTTATTTCTGATTTTATCTATTTCGATAATGCATGGTTTTTTGTATCCACAGGTTGCCTCTACCGCAAATCAAAACAACAATAACTGGGGACTAAGTTTTTCAGGTGATGATAAAACGCCGCGTGGCAACGCAACTCCTGATTATTTAAAGCAGTACGATGCTTATTACATAGGGGATACAAGCAAAAATAAAATATATTTAACGTTTGATGCAGGGTACGAGAACGGATACACTGCTAAGATTTTGGATACACTAAAAGAAAATGATGTAAAAGCGACTTTCTTTGTTGTTGGGAACTATTTAAAGACTAGCCCAGACTTAGTGAAACGTATGGTAGATGAGGGGCACTTTGTTGGAAATCATACGCTTACTCACCCGGACATGTCTAAAATAGCAGATATGCAGTCTTTCAAAAAGGAAATGGAAACCTTAGAAAACATGTACAAGGAAGTGACGGGGACCGAACTAAGAAAGCTGTACAGACCACCGCAAGGAAAGTACAATGAAGAGAACTTAAAAATGGCAAAGGAGTTGGGATATAAAACATTTTTTTGGAGTTTAGCATATGTCGACTGGGTAACGGAAAAGCAACCATCTCATGACCTAGCTTTTGAAAAATTGTCAAGGATACATCCTGGGGCTATAGTTTTGCTTCATAGCACTTCTAAGACCAACTGTGAAATATTAAATGATTTAATAAAAAAATGGAAAGAACAAGGTTATGAATTTGGAAATTTAGAGGATTTTTAAAATTTAAAATAAAAAAACTTTTTATTTTAAATTTTATTGACTAATTATGACAATTAAAGTATAATATAATAATATAAAATTTTAAAAGAGGAGTTTAGATTGTATATGACGTACAAAATTAAAAATGAACAATAAAAATATAGAAATTTTTATAATAAAATTTTAACAAGAAACTAAACTCCCGAAGGAAAGGGAGGAATTTAGTGATGCATGTGGGTGAAGCGGCTAAGCTAAAAGAGGGAAGGTTAAATCTAGAAGAGATCCTGGGTGTATCCGGCGGAACTATAGGTGTAGGGGTTAACGACAAGTGCCATAAAAAAGGAACATTTAGGTCGTTAGGAAATGGAAAGAACTGTTCTGAAAATTGCGGAAATTGCTGGAATTTGAAATTTAATAATGGCTTTTTCTGTGATGCTTGATTTATATTTTGTAGTACAAAGAGTCACCCGCATATGGGGTGACTCTTTACTGTGACTAATGATAACTATTATTGTAGAAAGTTTTTTGATTTTGTCAATGATGAAATTTACGTGATCCATCAGAATAGTAGGACCGCATAGTGCCAGTTTTTGTATTTATTACTTGCACTGTGCCACTACTTAAAACATTGGCCTTCCAATGGTCGCCTTTTCCTTTAACAGGAGCTTGATGAACAATTTGTTTATTGCCGTGAGAATTTGGACTTATACTACTTGCATGGGTTGCATAAGCTGACGAAGAGAGCATGATAAAACTAAAAATTAACGATACTAATTTTTTCATAAATTTACACCTCTTTGAATTATCATTAGCCGAGAAGTAAAATAGATAAAACTTAACTATTTTACAATACTATTTTACAGATTTTTCTTTTTTATGTCAAGCTTTGATATTGTTCTGTATTTAAGTTACATTGACAACACGGGCTCCTTAAAAAATCAAAAAAGCCTTTATCGTCTAAACCTGAATCTGAACTAGAGCGGCACTCGATCATGTTCCCTATTATGGATGCCACAGTATAATCTATTACTCCTCCAAAAATTTTTTTTATCAGCGGTAAAACATAATTATAAAAAACTGATTTTAAACTCTTCTTTACTGTAGAAACTTCAGTTTCATTTTTTTTGACGTTTAATTGCTCTTCAGAACAAGTCGACTCCTCACGTTTTATGCTAGCACTGTTTGTGATCTTAGTTGGCGCTTGAACTGGCGCACTTGCAAAACAAATGGAACTCACTGTACTAAAGATCAAAAACACGCTTAGCACAACATAATAGCTAATTTTCATTTTACAACTCTCCTTTTCGCTTGGTATCTACTGGTAGGCAGTGAATTATGGATAAAGGAGAATAGCTGTAAAATTTATTTTTTTATTAGGCAGTTTCCAATCTTTTCTATAGCATTATTTTTGGCTATAAGTTTGCCATTTTCTAAAATTTGACCTAAAGATAAACTCTTATTGTCTCTGGGATCACAATATTCTGTCAAAAGAGTAAGCAGCTTCGGAGATAAACAACCTTTGCAGTATATTAGAATATAATATTTTTTGTCATTTTCAAAAGCAGAACTTTTTAATGTAGAAAATTTATTTTTATAAAGCCTTTCAATAGCGCTTAACAGATTATCTAAAGTATTGAACTTAAACAAGTATGCCTTTATATTTTCTTTTATTTTAAACTTTTTACGTGCCACATTATCTTTGGCCAAAAGCGTAATGAGAACTACACATCCGTTATTTTGAGGAATTGCCTCTATCATCAACTGATTATTCCCGACAAAAAAACCGATTTCATTTTCTGCTCTTTTTAAAATTTTTTTAATGACCTGTCTAGAATAATTGTTTTTCCAACTTAATTGGTTAAATGTTAAATCTAATATATCCATATCCTCGCTAGAAAGCGCTATTAAAAGTCTTTCTTCGTCAATTTGTTCCAGAATCAAGATGGCCACCCCCTTATTAAAAAGATTTTATAATATCATAATATTATGAAACCTCCCTTGGTGCAACAGGATATTGCTGGATGGGAACAATATCATAGTGGAACTTACAAAAGACAGAAAAACAACAGGATAAATTGTGTTACATAGTTTTTTCTAGTTTTGTGTGATAATAAATATATAGGATAAAATTTAGCAATATTGCGCCGGATAACCCAAACACGCACCCTGTAGCTAAATCTTGATTTACACATTTGTTCAAAAAAGAATTTGGAATTAAGCAAAATAAAAGTACAGCATTTAAGCAATTTGCAATGGACCTGAAAGCGTCAAAAGCTTTTATTCTTGCAAGCTTTCTTATTTCAATAAACCTTTCATCGTTTAATATTAACTCGGCTTTAGCAATTTTATTTTCTTTTTTAGCAAATGCCCCACCTAAGCAGACTAAAATTGCCCCAAAAATTATAAGATATGTATTCATTATAAAGCATGCTGAAACTAAAATTCCTATACCTATATACATAATTGAACGACTCAGTTTATAAAGTAATGTTTTGTAAAATTTTTTATTCATAAGAATCCTCCTGAAATATAAAAACATTTTCGATTGTTGTGTTAAAAAATTTTGAAATTTTAAAGGCAAGTATAATTGAAGGGTTATATTTGCCCTTTTCTATGGAATTTATGGTCTGGCGAGTTACTTTTAGTTTGTTCGCCAGTTGTTCCTGTGTTAGGTTACACTCACTTCTCAATTTTTCTAAATTATTTTTCATATATCGCCTTTCTAATACCGGTATAAATTTAATTATAACAGTTTTTTTATTGATGTCAAGTTAACTTTACATTCAACTTTGCAGAATATATATCCAGATGTCGCCAATAATATCAACAGGGGGGATTACTATGAACTTCAGAACAGACTTAGCTATTGAAGCGAGAGAAGCGCTGAAAAACAGTATAATGGGAATAAGGCAAAAAATAGAAGAAATAAACGACATGAAAATAACAGACATTACTATAGAAAATGAGCTGGCGTCGAGAAAAATAGGCAAACCTGAAGGAGAATACATCACAGTTGAAATACCTCATTTAACTGACAACTACCAAGGAGTAGAACAAAAAGTCAAGGTTATATCTAAACAAATAAGAAAATTAATTCCGGAAAGAGGGCTCATTTTTGTGGTAGGTCTTGGAAATTCCAACATAACTCCAGATGCGTTTGGACCTGAAACTGTAAAGTCGATACTCGCAACCAGACACATAACAGGAGAAATTGCAAGGTCTACTGGATTAGATCAACTAAGACCTGTAGCGGCATTAGCTCCCGGAGTTCTTGGACAAACTGGCATTGAAGTTAGTGAAATAATTTTGAGCATCACAAAAAAAATAAACCCAAGTGCAATAATAGTTGTGGATGCTTTAGCTTCAAAGGAAACCAGAAGACTGGGAAGTACTGTGCAAATATCAAATACAGGTATTTCACCAGGGTCAGGCGTTGGAAATTCTAGACCTAATATAAATAAAAAAGTAATGGGAGTACCTGTTGTGAGCATAGGCGTGCCGACAGTTGTAGATGCTCTGACTTTGGCTGGCGATTTGATTCCTCCGCTTGAAGGAAAGATAAACCTGGACGTAAAGGACAAAGTAAACCCTAGAGGTGAACCGATGATGGTGACGCCGCGAGAGATAGATCTATTAATAGAAAGGGCCTCTAAGTTAGTTGCTATGTCAATAAATTGTGCTTTGCATACGGGTTTTTCAGTTAGAGAACTAATGAGTTTAATCTCATAAGACAAATCATAACTTGGCAAACTTATGCATATTTTTATAATGTACATGCAAATTCGCTTTGTCTAGCTAGGAGGCGGGAACCGAACGCGTCCGCGTTCGATAAATTTACAATTTATCTCAATCATTTTTAAAAAATGATTGGGTTCCCGCCTCCCCAATTTTTCGATAAGCTAGGTACTTTGTGTCAGGAGGCAACAACTATGAAAAAAAAGCTACAATTATTTATATGTTTTATAAGCACAATAGTTTGTAGTATTTCTTTTCTTTCATGGCTTCCTAGCATCTTACTAAACAAGGTTGATAGATTAAGCTTACTGGCAGCAGGAGTTATGCTACCTGATGGAAAAATTTTTGAAGAGAAAGGTGACTGTCAAGCCAACAACGTAGTAAGCACTATAATTTTCGGACAGAGAAATACAGTTTTGGCAAGTAATACAACGGACGAAACTGTAGATAATTTTTTAAAAAACGTTCCAACATTTGAACTTTCGCATAATACAAATGAACCAACGTACAAAATCTTAGAATGCATGTTTGGTGCAAGTGGAACTAAATACCAGAATTTTTTCATAAATAATAAAACGTCATTTGACATAAACGTTGAAGAGACGTTAAAACTTCCCCCGGATGTAAGTGTAAAAAAAGACGGGACGCCGCAAGTTTTAATAGTTCACACTCATACAAGCGAAGCATACATGGACAAAGATCAGGGTTTTTACTATCAAGATTTCAGTGCAAGGACAACTGATCCAAAATTTAATGTTGTACAAGTAGGTAACGCCATTTGCCAAAGCTTGGAAAACTGTGGCATAAAGACTGTGCATGACATCACTATACATGACACACCTACATTCAGCGGATCATATAAACGGGCAGCAGAAACTATAGACAAAAATTTAAAAAAATATCCGTCTATATCTGTAGTACTGGATATTCACAGAGATACCATAGAAAACAAAGAAAGGCAAAAAATAAAACCCACCTGTTCTATAAACGGCAAAAAAGCGGCTCAAGTTATGATCATAGCCGGTTGCGATACCGATGGTACTCTGGAACACCCAGACTGGCAGTATAACTTACGACTTGCTTTAAGATTACAAAGGCAAATAGAAAGTATGTATCCCGGCATGACCCGGTCTCTTTTATTTAAAAACGCCAGGTATAACATGCACAAGACACATGGCTCGTTGCTTATAGAAGTTGGGTCGGACGCAAATACTTTAAACGAGGCAGTGCTTTCAGGGCTGTATTTGGGCAAAGCTCTCGCTGCAACTTTAGATGGATTATCATAAGAAAAATGCGGAGATAACTATGAAGAAGTGTAAATTATCATGGAAGTTGGTTGTTTTATCAATGCTCGTGACTATTCTGGTTTTTGGGTTGGTTTGGGGACTGGTAATAGTTGAAAAAAATGTTACGACAGATGATTTTGATAAAACGATAAGATTATGGGGTGAAAAAGATGTACGATACTTAAACGTTAAACTTTTGGGAAACAAATATACAATAGATTTTTCACCGGTGTACAATTCAATAGATTATATATCTAAAAGTGTTTTTGATTTAACAGAAAAAGCAAAAACATTAATAAAAGAAAATTTATTTTAATTAGTTTTTGTTGCATAGAGATTCAAATATGGTATAATATGTTTTAAGATTTAAAGAAAAAACTTAATTTTTATAAATTTACTGTTAAATAAAAAGCTTGGTTTAAATTTGTTTTATTGGGGGAGTGCATGGTGAAAAGTTTATTAGGATCGATGCTAATATTGTTGGGTTGCTCTTTATGCAGCAACGCAGTTTTAACATTTTCCGTTACGCCGCCAAACGAAGTTCCTAATTCTCTACCTAGCGAACAACAATCCCCAGTTTTAGAGGAAAATCAAAATACACAGGGAGTCAAAGTAGAAGTTCAAAAAGAAGAAAAAAAGCAAGTGAAAACGGGAAATGAAAGTACAGTTGGTAAGGAAGCTAAAGCTGCGACAAAAAGCGAATCTGAGAATGAAAAAACGTCAAAAATTCAAAAGGAAAATATTAAAGATAAAGCAAAAAAAGAAAATAAATCCCCAGTTACATACCCCCAGCAATTTACCTGGACTGAAGCTCCTAAGGATTTACCCGAAGTAGAAGAATCTGAAATAACTTTACCGGAAGTAATAGTTCCTCAACAAGAAAAAAACGAAAATGTAGGTTTTGTGGCAGGGGCAGTAGCGTGGTTGTGCATTTTGGTGGGAGTGGGAATAGTTTTATTTGTTCTATTTATGAACAGGAGGACGGGAGAATTTCCTGTAGATACTGATAACGGTAAGAAATCTAAAAAAGGCAGAAAAAAATCTGCCCAATACTATAGATAAATCAGGCATTTAATTTAATGAGCTACTTTTGTAGCTCTATTTTAAAGTGAACTTTTTTACCTTTTCTTATTATAACTGGGTTAATAAAATCTTTTATGAAAAACTCCTTATTTATAGAGTCTATTTTTTTATATTTATTATTATCTAATATAGATATGCCACCTTGCTCTACGAGACGCCTAGCTTCGCTGTTAGATTTAGAAAGTTTTGTTATAAGTAACAGCTTGATAATTGAAATTTTACTAGATGAAAAATCGTTTTTAGATATTTTTACATTGGGAATACTGCTTGAACAAGTACATTTGGTAAAGATAGCTCTTGTACCATTTTGAGCTTTTTTAGCTTCTTCTTTACCGTGTACAGACTTAGTAACTTCAAAAGCTAAAATTTCTTTTGCATAGTTTATTTTACTGCCTTCAAGTTTTGAAAGCTCTTGTATTTGCGCAAGTGGCAAAAAGGTTAACATTTTCAAGCATTTCGCTATATCTTTATCATCTATGTTTCTCCAGTATTGATAAAAATTGTACGGAGAAGTTTTGTTCGGATCTAGCCAAAGGGCACCTTTTTCAGTTTTACCCATTTTTTTACCTTCGCTGGTGGTTAAAAGGTTAAAAGTCATTCCATAAACGTCTTTTTGTCTTTTTTTGCGAATAAGGTCTATACCACCTAAAATATTGCTCCACTGGTCATCACCACCTAGTTCGAGCTGACAGTTATATTTATCGCTCAACACTAAAAAGTCGTAACTTTGCATAAGCATGTAGTTAATTTCGAAGAATGAAAGACCGCTAGACAGCCGTTGTTTGTAACATTCGGATGACAGCATTCTGTTTA
The DNA here is from genome assembly GCA_900549775.1 of uncultured Oscillospiraceae bacterium. Taxonomy (GTDB): domain Bacteria; phylum Bacillota; class Clostridia; order Oscillospirales; family Acutalibacteraceae; genus UMGS1224. The sequence goes on from URPR01000001.1 coordinate 24,822, forward strand.
CATTAAAGTGAATACCGATATTTCGGAGGAAATCTATATAGTTTAAATGCCACAACCAAGAAGCGTTGTTGATCATAATTGCTTTATCGTTTTTAAATGAAATGAACTTTGACATTTGTTTTTCGAAGCAAAATATATTATAATCAATTTCTTCTTTAGATAACATCTTTCTCATATCAGACTTACCTGATGGATCACCAATCATAGCTGTTCCACCACCAAATAGCACAATAGGCGTATGACCAGCTTTTTGAAGATGCGACATTATCATCATTTGAGCAAAGTGTCCAACATGAAGGCTGTTAGCAGTGGGGTCAAAACCTATGTAAAATTTAATTTTGCGGCTGTCGAGAAGATTTTTTATTTGTTTTTCGTTAGTAACTTGAGCTATTAGTCCTCTTTTTCGTAATTCCTCGTAGATTTTCATAAAATGTCCTCCAAATTTTTGCTTCAATTTTTATCAATGAGTATGGGTAATTTTTTAATATTGAAGTCATTGAAGCTTGCTCTCAAAATAGAGTAGGGGGTTATATTAAAAGCGTTAGATCGTCAGAATTTACTTTTATTTTCCACATACTTACTTTAAGTATACAATAAAAGTAATTTAATGTCAACATATGTATATATAAAATGATAACTTATTTGAATAATTTATATTGACACACACATTTTTTTATTATAAGATATAAATTAGATGTTGCGGAATTGTGTAAGGGTAGCACAGCAGACTCTGACTCTGTTTGTGAGGGTTCGAATCCTTCTTCCGCAGCCAATTTTTAATTCGAGGTGTGGCTCAGTTTGGTAGAGCGCTGCGTTCGGGACGCAGAGGCCGCAGGTTCGACTCCTGTCACCTCGACCAAAATTATGATTTTTATCGCTGAAACATCTAAAATTAATAATATTAGGTTTTACACATCTGCATAATGGAAGAAAAAAAGCGGCGTTTCTATGTTCCCTATTAAGGGAATTAGAAACGCCGCTTGTGCAGTAAAATTGACGTTTGATATGTTAATTATGTCAAGTAGTCTTATCCTTAAAACCCTTAGAGCGTATTATTTTATAGTAAAAATTGGTTAGATTATGTTTTTGATAACAAATATAAGTCCCATTTATACATCAAAATGGTGTGGAATTGTGTTGGGATAATTTAAGGAAGCCCTAATAGTAGTGCATTTTTAAGGACTGTATTATAGACTTATGAAAAAAGGCTGATTTTATTATGCTCAATAGTTTCATAAAATTTCTCATTTTTGTTTTTTATAACACAAGTGGCGCAGCCGCATCGGTTCTTTGAACCGATGCAAAAGCCTTGGCTTTTTTTGCAAACGAAGTTTGCAAGGCTGCGCCTTAAAATGTACTAAAAATTTAATTTATTATTTCAAAGGGTCATCTAAATTATATTTTTTCAGTATATCCTCATAATATAAAGTTTTCTTAGCATACTTAAACCAAATATTTGCAAACGTATAATTTGTTTCTTTCCATGGTTTTACTACAAAATGAATTATCGTAGGATCTTTGTATGCTTTGAGAAACTCTTTTAGAGTCCATTTATTATTAGCTACAAGTTTTTTATAATGGTCTTTAGCTGCATTTGTATCCCAAAAATTAAATATACCATATTGTGGTGGCAATATGCCGATGTTTTTGTAACAAACTGCGTTTATGACAGTTTGGTCATGTTGAATCAGTTTGCTATTATTTTTACTTATAAAATCTTCAAATTTCTCTTCTACATTATCTTTGCGTAATTTATCAAGATTAATCAGCATAACCCCTGCGCATATGTAATGATCATTTTCTATTCCGAAATCTTTTAATCCGTCTACATTATTATCTAAGAAACCTCTGTAATAATAATTAGACATATCTAGCTTATACATTTTAGATAAATCTTTTAAAGTTACAGTATCTCCATCCAACCATACTATTTTCTTGATATCTGGTAACAGGCTAGGCAGCAATAACCTATAATATGATGCTGTCGGTATACTTGAGTCCGTTTTTGCGTTTTTAAACTTATCTTCCATATTTATAAATTCAATTTTAAAGTTTTTATACTTAGTTTGCAAGCTTGAAATTTTTTCCTTGTTTTCGTCCTTAAAGTCACCTGGATGCATTAAGTAAACTTTTATTTTTGTGTTTTTATTAGCGTTTTCTAAAATTGAAGTTATTGAGACAATTGTAGGATATGTATAATTATTATCTGCTGCCATTGCTATGGGAATAGTTACAGATTTCTCATTCGTAGTGTCGTTTTTTAAGGTTTTGTTTACTAAAAAAATAGTTGTTATAGCCACAAGTATTACAGCTAAGCTCGCCATTATTAGATATTTACGTTTTTTACTATTCATTAAATTACTCCTAAACACATAGCCTATTTCATAGTCAAAGAAATTCGGTTCTTGGGTACATCTACAGATAGGACTTTCACTTTTACTATATCCCCAACCTTCAAAACTTCAGATGGATGCTTTATATACTTGTTGCAGATTTGTGATATATGCACTAACCCGTCCTGGTGTACTCCTATATCGATAAATGCGCCAAAATCTATAACGTTTCGCACAGTGCCGGTGAGTTCCATACCTTCTTTTAAGTCTTTGATATCTAAAACGTCAGTTCTTAAAATAGGAGCCGGTAGCTCATCTCTAGGGTCTCTGCCCGGTCTTAAAAGTTCAGTAACGATATCTTGTAAAGTGGGTATACCTACTTTTGTTTTTTCTGAAATCGAACTTAATCCTATTTTTTCTATTCGAGTTTTTAGGTCAGACCTTATTTTCCCATTTTTTACATCATCTAAAGTATAGTTGCAGATCTCTAAAAGCTGGGTTGCTGCCTTGTATGATTCAGGATGAACTGCGGTATTATCAAGGACGTTTTTGCTTTCAGGTACTCTTAAAAAGCCTGCGCATTGTTCAAAGGCCTTTGGCCCCAGTTTGGAGACTTTTTTTAGTTCATTGCGCGACTTAAATGCTCCGTTTTCTTCACGATAATTAACGATATTTTTAGAAACAGCTGCACTTACTCCCGATACCCTTGCTAAAAGTGATGGAGAAGCTGTATTTAAGTCTACTCCAACTGTATTTACGCAATCTTCAACCACTCCTCCCAGAGCATCGCCTAATTGTTTTTTAGGCATGTCGTGCTGGTACTGTCCAACTCCTATGGCTTTGGGGTCTATCTTAACAAGTTCTGCTAATGGATCTTGAAGCCTTCTGGCTATTGAAACTGCGCTTCTTAAAGTTACATCAAAGTCAGGGAACTCTTCCGCTGCGAGTTTAGATGCAGAGTAAACTGAAGCTCCTGCTTCGCTCACAACCATATAAGATACTTTTAAATTGTCTTCATTTATTAAATTTGCAACGAACATTTCTGTTTCTTTTGAGGCTGTTCCGTTTCCTATGGAGATAATCTCCACGCCGTACTTTTTAACTAAATCTGAAACTGTTTTTTTAGCTTCGGCCACTTTATTTTCTGAATGTGTAGGATAAATAACGTTTGTAGCAAGTACTCTTCCTGTTTCATCTACAACGGCCACCTTGCAACCTGTTCTATAGCCTGGGTCTAAGCCCATAGCCACCTTGCCCTTGACCGGAGGCTGCATAAGAAGTTGTCTTAAGTTTACAGAAAAAACTTTTATAGCGCTGTCGCACGCCTTTTGAGTTAACTCGCTTCTTATTTCCCGTTCGATAGATGGAAAAATAAGTCTGGTATAAGCATCATCGGCAGCTTTTCTTACTGTTTCGGTGCACAATGAATTCCCATTTTTTAATACTGTAGAATAAATTATATGTTGTGCTTTAGCTATATCGAAGTCTATTGAAACTTTTAAGAAACCTTCTTTTTCACCGCGGTCTACAGCCAATACTCTGTGCCCTGCTATTTTTGCTGTCGGTTCTTTAAAATCATAATATTGCGCATAAACAGAGTCGGTGTTTTCGTCTGAAGCTTTAGATACTAACAATGAATTTGCCATAGCTACAACCCGGATTCTTTTTCTGATGGAAGCATCATCTGAAATGTTTTCAGCTATAATATCCATCGCGCCTGCTACAGCTTCTTCAGGCGTGTTGACGTCTTTTTCTGCATCGACATAAGCCTGAGCTAAAACTAACGGATCTTCTGAGCTTTCATTCTGCTCGAAAATCGTGTTTGCTAAATTTTCAAGGTCTTTTTCCTTTGCTATAGAGGCTCTGGTTTTTCTTTTAGGTCTAAATGGTCTGTATATGTCCTCTATTTCAGCTAAAGTCTTAGCATTATCAATGGCTGCGTTAATTTCATCAGTCATCTTTTCAAGACCTATTATTAAATTTTTAACTTCTTCTCTTCGACTTTCAAGCCCTCTTAAATACTCAAGTCGTTCGCTTATTTCACGTAACATTTGGTCATCAAGTGACCCATGGGCTTCCTTTCTGTACCTTGCGATGAAAGGTATGGTATTTCCTTCATCTAAAAGTTTTATTACGTTTTCTAGCTGCCACGCTTTTAAATTAAATTGTTCTGATAATTCCGCAACAAAATCCATCATAGTTCTCCCTTTGTGTTAATCGGTGTGATTTTATGGACGATAACTTTTTTTCCGATTGATTTTGCATAATCGATCGAAAATTTAGTTCCACTAGATTGTCCATCCCAAAAAGCGACTACAATATCGGCAAGTTCTATTATCGATTTATTTCTTTTTATTGGAGCATACTTACCAAATTTTCTGTAGTCAGGTTTTATTATAATTTTATCAATATTATGTTCATCAGCATATTTTTCGGCCAATGTATCAATTCCACTGGCGCCTCCGGAGACTATGGTGTCTATACCCGGAGGAATATGTTTTTCAAAATTAAAATTTAAACTTCGAGACCCGATAATAGCTAATTTCATGTGTTCTCCTTAAATTAACATTATATTATAATTGCAGAATTTGGTCAAACGATAGATATAAAAAGGTGCACAACCTTTATTTAGACAAGTAAGTGTAGTTTTTTTCGATAGCAATATTTTTGTATGCAAAAATAACCTCTTACATATGTAAGAGGCTGTTTTTAATAATTTTCAGATTTGATTTCAAAATAAGCCTGCGGATGTTTGCAAGTCGGACATACTAAAGGTGCTTCTTTGCCGACATGTACATGTCCACAGTTCCTGCAAACCCAGATAACTTCGGTGTCTTTTTTAAACACTAAATCTTCTTTTAAGTTTGATAAAAGTTTAAGGTACCTTTTCTCATGTTCTTTTTCGATTTCAGCAACTTCGCGCATAGTTTTAGCGATGTCGAAAAATCCTTCTTGCTCAGCGATATCAGCAAAGTTTTTATACATTTGTGTCCACTCAAAGTTTTCGCCACTAGCAGCATCATTTAAATTTTTTTCGGTATCAGGGACATTACCGTTGTGCAAGTACTTGAACCACAACTTTGCATGTTCCTTTTCATTTGCAGCGGTTTCTTCAAATATTTGCGCAATTTGTTCAAACCCTTCTTTTCTGGCGGCAGAAGCATAGAAAGTATATTTGTTTCTAGCTTGCGATTCGCCTGCAAATGCAGATAATAAATTAGCTTCTGTTTTGCTTCCTTTAAGTTCCATAAATACATCGACCTCCATAAAAAAATATATTATTATTTTAGTTTATTTAATTTGACATTTCAACAGAAAAAAATATTTTATTTCTAAATGATAAAATTACTATTTGTTATTAAAATTTTAAATGTTGAATTGAAGAATGTATGAAATTTATTAATACCGGACTGTTTCAACCTTTTCAACGAAGTTTTCAACAGAACTATTGACTCTTAAGCACAATATAATTTACAGATAGTAAATTCAGTATTTGTAAAATTAATTAAATAACTGAATATAAGGTGTTTTTTTGTAAAAAATTAAACTATATGAAAAGAAAAGAGGCGTGGCTAACTTGGTAAAGGGAGTAAACAAAAATGTTATAGAACTGGGCGATACGGGAAATCAATATTATGATAAAGCTATTTTATTTTTAAAACCGGAATATGCAGACGTCCAACATGATGTGCTGGAGAAAGAAGCAAAAAAACTTTTAAAACAAGTTGGAATTACAGCTTCAGTAAAGAGAAAAAATAAATATATTTATTGGTTTGTAAGATTAGGCCTTTCAGCAGGTTTGGGCGCAGCTATAACGGCAATCGCAATGACTCTGTCGAATTAATTCAGATTAGACTTGAAATTTACGATAAACTTTATCGTTAAAGCAAGTTACATATTTTTAGAGGACTCTTTGCCTATGAAATACTTGCAAGCATCTTGAACGGTAGCTAAAGTTTCAACTTTGCAAAACCTTATACAGCTGCCGCAATATGTAGCTACAAATTTGTTATTTACCTTTATGTAATGCTGTATAAAGTATTTGCAATTACTACAAATTTTTTTCATTATACCACCTCATACGATATAATACTATTTAGTTTTATAAAATACAATATAATCTTTGAATATATATTACAATATATAATAAAATATTACTAGGGTGATATTTTTATGGGTGTTGAAAAAAAAGTCTACAGTTTCAGATTCAGTGAAGAAATGGTACAAAGTTTGCAAAAATATGCAAATGAGGAAAACCGTAGTCTGTCTAACTTTGTGGAAACCATTTTAAAAAATTACTTAAATAAAAAAAATAATTCGAAAAGAAAGTAATCGCTTTAAGGGCATGGTTGTTTAAAACTTATGCTCTTTTTATTTTTGTTCACTATTTGTAATTTTAAATTGATTACAATATTGTACATTGCTTTTGACATAAAATCAAGTTACAATACAGAAAAACTGTAAAGGTGATTTTATGGAAAAGTTTAAAATAAATAAGGATGAAGTTAAAATTTCTTCTATAAACAGGACGATTAGAATTAAACCTGAGAGCTTTGAGAAACTTATGGATCTTAGTGAAAAAAACAATATTTCTTTTAATAAAGTTATTAACCAATGTATAGAGTTTGCCTTAAATAACTTGGAAGAGGATGAAAAATAAGGAAAAATTTACGCAAGACTTGCATAGTTATATTTTTGCTGATATAATTAAAATAATTTAATAGGAGGTGTTATGATGAACCCGGAAAGTGGAGTCGGAATAATGAACTTTGTAGTGATGGGACTCTTTCTCTTAGGAATGTATTTTCTACTTATTAGACCAAACTCTAAAAGGAAAAAACAAGAAGATCAAATGAGAAGTTCACTGGAAGTTGGAGATGAAATCACAACAATAGGCGGCATCTGTGGTAGGATAGTTAGCATAAAAGATGATGCGGATACTTTTATTATCGAAAGCGGCACCGACCGAAACAAAATAAAAATAAAAAAATGGGCGATAGCTAGCTGCGAAACGGCAAAAGAACCTACTAAAAAATAGGCATATTTTTAGGCCTCTATGAATAGAAGTTTTATTATAAATATTAAAATTATTCTTGGAGGGCTGAGCTTTGAGATACGATAAATCTTCAAAAAACAGTAAAAGTTCTTCTTTTATACTAAAGTCAATGTTATTCGGACTTTTGTCTGGTTTACTAGTTTGTACTGTTTTTTTAATTTTATTTTCCTTTGTGTTTGTAAAGATAGGCGCGATGCCGCATAACATAGTACAGCTTTTAGCTATGCTTTCGTCTGCACTGGGCTCTTTTACAGCTGGGTATACTACTTTAAAAATACAAAGAGAAAAAGGATTATATCTAGGTGCACTGTCCGGATTAATGTTATTTTGCGTTTTTACGTTGACTGGGTTTATCGTATCGAGGGAAGGCTTTACATATTTAACCATAGTAAAACTAATTTTATTAGTTTTTACAGGTGCGTTGGGTGGAATAATAAGCGCTAATAGAAAAAAATAAGGAGGTTGTTTTTATGAAACATATAAGAACTTTAAACAAATCTGTGCTTAAGGAAAGTGTTAAAAACGGTGGTTGCGGAGAATGCCAAACATCATGTCAATCTGCTTGCAAAACTTCTTGCACAGTTGCTAATCAAAAATGTGAAAATCGATCAAAATAATTGAGGTTATTTGCCTTACAAAAAGTGGAAGAACCTTCTTCCGCTTTTATTTTTGCAAAAATAAAGGAGTACAAAATGATACACAAGTATAAGTTAAACGGCTACAATATAGTCCTTGATGTAAACAGTGGTGCTGTACACGTTGTTGATGATTTAGCGTATGACATGCTGGATTTTCTGGATGAAAATATGAAAGAAATGCCCGATGAAGCCTTAATTGATCATTTAAGGCAAAAATATAGTTTAACAGAAATAAACGAAACATACTGTGAGCTTTACGAACTTTATAAAAGCGGAGAACTTTTTTCAAAAGACTTCTACGCTCCACTGGCTCAAAACATAGGAGTTTCACCCATTAAGGCCATGTGCTTGAACATTTCGCACGACTGTAATTTAAGATGTGAATATTGTTTTGCATCGAAAGGCGACTTTGGAACAGGAAGAGAACTCATGAGCTTAGATGTAGCCAAAAAAGCCATTGATTTTCTTATAAAGCACTCTTCGTCACGCAAAAACTTGGAAGTTGACTTCTTCGGCGGAGAGCCACTTATGAACTTTGAAGTGGTAAAGGAAACCGTAAAATACGCAAGAAGTCTTCAGGATAAGTTTGATAAAAATTTTAGGTTTACTATAACTACAAATGGCTTGTTATTGACGGATGATAAGATAGATTTCATAAATAAAGAAATGGACAATGTTGTTCTGTCGCTGGACGGTCGCAAAGAAGTAAATGATCGGTTGAGGTTGACTACAAACGGAAAAGGTTGCTATGACATAATAGTCCCTAACTATCAGAAATTGGTAAAAGGTCGAGGAGAAAAAGATTATTATGTTAGAGGGACTTTCACAAAGTACAATTTAGACTTTGCAAACGATGTTTTGCACATGAACTCTCTGGGGTTTGACCAGATATCGATAGAGCCGGTTGTATCAGAAGAAAGACTAGACTATTCAATAAAAGAAGAGGACATTGATACAGTATTTAAAGAATACGAAAAACTGGCGCTGGAACTTATAGAACAGTGCAGGAAAGGAAATTATTTTAACTTTTTCCACTTTATGTTAGACTTAAATCAAGGACCTTGTGCTATCAAAAGGCTAAAAGGCTGCGGGTGTGGCAATGAGTATGTTTCTATTACACCGAATGGAGATATATTCCCATGTCATCAGTTTGTAGGGAAAAGCGACTGGAAAATGGGCAACGTAAATGATGGTAATTTTAAAAATGATATTAAAGATTATTTTGCAAAGGCAAATATCTATAGTAAAGAGGATTGCAAAGATTGTTGGGCAAAATTTTACTGTAGCGGTGGCTGCAATGCCAACAACCTGCAATATGCTGGAAATGTCCTAAAGTCTCATAAACTAGCGTGTGAGCTTGAAAAAAAGAGATTAGAATGCGCTATAATGATCAAAGCTACATTTAATTAATATTTGAATATAACAAATAAGTGGATTATGTGGGGCAAAATAGGATTAATGTCAAGTTTAAATGAGAAGATAGTATCAAGTGCATTAATAGTTATGATCTTAATTTTATAGTAGAACCTTTATCAGCATGCAAATTTTTTAAATGTGTATAAAGATCTTGGTGAAAAAATAATTACAGTTGAAAATAATATCCGTGTTTTAGAGCGTATATGGAGTAGATTCCAGAACTTTTAATATTATTGTTGTCAAATATTATGCCGATTTTGAGTCACAAACATATCCGTAGACTTTATATGGCATAATAAATACCCATCGATATAACCGATGGGTATTATTCGAATTAAAGGTTTGCCTGGTTTTGCGGGGAGGCATTATTTTGAGCACGAATCATTTTTATATTTTTATATATTAAATAACCTAATCCGGCAATCGTGGAAATTATTATAAACGGAAATTTAAAAGAACTGTTTTGGCTTTTTGATATAGGAGTTTCTATTGAACGAAAATTATTTGAATTATTCTCTATAGAGTTAGCAATATTCATTATAGACTTAGGAAAAGCATTCCACCTAGTAGCGTACTCTTTAAGTTTTTCGGGTGTTAATAAACCGTTGCTAGGTTTAATAAATTTAGTTTTTCCTTCGTGTAACCAAATTTCATCGCCCGCATATTTTGCGAACGAATATTTGCCATTTTCCCAAAGGGCGTTACCATTATTAATTTTACTAACCTTTGAAGTGCTATTTTGACCGAAGATTTCACGTTCAAACTGGCAAATAGCAAGCTCCATTGCATTATCTAATTCACATTTGTCTATATCTTCTGTAGCTATTTTGCTCATTTCCTCGGGAGTATTGAAATCGCCTATACTGCCTTCAGCGAAACAGAGCGTAGAACCAGTTCCAACCATAGAGCAAACTAAAAATAAGGATGTTATTTTTTTAAGATTCATTGTACTTTCTCCTCTTTTTTGATACATTTTTCTTTAGATCTTATTATAACATAATTCAACCGAAAGTGTCAATGTTATAATTTATTTTTAATTTTTTATAGAAAATGATTAAAATCAACATTGTTGAATTTAATGCCTTATCGTGATATTATTATTAAAATAATTATGTAGGTGTATATTATGAAGTTGATTTCTTGGAATGTAAACGGTTTAAGAGCCTGTATAAGCAAGGGATTTAAAGATTTTATGGACAGCACAAATGCAGATATTTTTTGTGTGCAGGAAACTAAAATGCAAAAGGAACAGGCTGATTTTTCTTTTCCTGGATATGTAGAGTTTTGGAGTAGTGCAGAAAAAAAGGGGTATTCAGGAACTGCGATTTTCTCAAAAATAAAACCCACAAAAGTAACTTTTGGCTTAGGAAAGGAAAAACATGACAATGAGGGCAGAGTTATCACAGCAGAATATGAAAAGTTTTTTCTTGTTAATGTTTACGTTCCAAATGCGCAAAGAGAATTGACGAGACTTAGCTATCGTATGGAGTGGGAAGATGATTTTCGTAAATACGTTTGCAAGTTAAGTAAACTAAAGCCTGTGATTATATGCGGTGATATGAACGTGGCTCACAACGAAATAGATTTGAAGAACTTTAAAACGAATGTTGGAAATGCAGGTTTTACTTTTGAAGAAAGAGACAAAATGACTAAACTTTTATCGTCAGGATTTGTAGATGCTTTTAGATACTTATACCCTGAGAAAAGAGAAGCTTATACTTGGTGGTCTTACATGTTCAATGCACGAAAAAATAATGCTGGTTGGCGTATTGATTATTTTTTGGTTTCAGATAGCATAAAACATTTAATAAAAGACTCAATTATTCATAGTGAAATTTTAGGTAGTGACCATTGTCCTGTGGAACTAGACATTGATATATGACGATATTTTAAAGATTTTGGTTGACCTAAATCTGTTAAAATTGTAATATTATATGGAGTGAAGTTTTAAAATAATCTTGTTTTAGGAGTGATTTAAAAGTGATAGAAATCAAAAACCTTACCAAAAGGTATGGGAAAAAAATCGCGCTTGATAATATAAGTTTTTCTGTAAAACCTGGTGAAATTTTAGGATTTCTCGGCTCAAATGGAGCAGGTAAATCTACAACTATGAACATAATAACAGGGTACTTATCGGCGGATGAGGGGAGTGTTTCTATAGATAATGATGAAATATTTGAAAATCCCGTTGCTTTAAAGAGTAAAATAGGGTATTTGCCGGAAATTCCACCACTTTACCCCGACATGACTGTGAAAGGTTACCTCGAATTTATTTTTGACTTAAAAAAAGCTAAACTTAAGAACCTAGATAAGCATACTCACGTTGAGGAAGTTTGCTCAAAAGTAAATATATCAAACGTCAGCTTAAGAATAATAAAGCATCTTTCAAAAGGTTATAAGCAAAGAGTTGGGATTGCCGCTGCGTTAATAGGCAATCCTCCGGTTTTGATTTTTGATGAACCAACTGTTGGGCTTGATCCAAAGCAAATAATAGAAATGCGTGAATTCATAAAAAAATTGGGCGAAAAACATACGGTTATTTTGTCGTCCCACATATTGTCTGAGGTACAGGCGGTTTGTGACAGGATTATCGTCATAAATAACGGTAAAATAGTGGCTGACGATACGCCTAAAAATTTGGCAGAGCAATTTTCCGGTCAAGATAAAATTATTTTGCAAGTAGAGGGAGACAAAACAAAAATAAGGCCACTTTTGACAGATGTGCCTGGTATAAGCAAAATAACTCCGGGGAAAAAAGTAAGTGAAAATGCTTATGAATTTACAATAGATGCAAGTAAGGATTTCTCCGTTCGTAAAGGCATATTTAATGTTTGCGCTGAAAATGATTTCCCGATACTTACTATGAAAATGTCTGAGGCGAACCTTGAAGATGTATTCTTGCAACTTACCAAAGACGATATACAAGCAAACCCTGATAACAAATCTTTCATTGCAAATGAGGAGGTAGAAATATGAACGCAATATTAAAAAGAGAGTTTTTATCGTACTTTTCGTCCCCCATTGGGTACATAGTTATGGCGGCATTTTTTGCATTTGGTGGGTTTTATTTTTATATGACGTGCCTTGTCGCAAACTCAGCAAATATATCTTACACTTTTAGCAATTTATTTATCATCACTATATTTTTAATTCCGATTTTAACGATGAGGTTATTTAGTGAAGAGAAAAAACAACAAACTGAAGTAGCCCTTTTAACAGCACCAGTAAAACTTACAGCTGTGGTGTTGGGGAAATATTTAGCAGCGATTTTTATGTTTTTTATTTGCATTTCTATAACGCTTGTTTTCACAGTTGTGATATCGTTTTTTACAAAACCTGATCTAGCATCAGCATTGGGAAACTTTTTGGGGCTGTTTTTACTTAGTGCATCTTTAATTTCAATAGGGCTATTCCTTTCATCCATAACTGAAAATCAAATTATAGCAGCGATTAGCAGCATAGGTGCAGGTCTGTTTATTATGCTTTTCGACACACTTTCAAATGTAATCCCAGTTAAGTTTGTAAGCACTTTATTTCAAAAAATTTCGTTCATGTCTAGGTACAATAACTTCACGTTGGGTATGCTGAACCTTTCGGATATTGTGTTTTTTCTGAGCGTTTGTGCATTGTTTATATTCTTAACAGTGCGAGTTTTTGAAAAAAAGAGATGGGCTTAAAACTTTAAAAAGGAGAACAGTTTTATGGAAAAGAAAGAGAAAAAAGATTTTTATAATAAATTAAAATTAGACAGAATAAAAGCATATTTTAATAGAAGAAAATTTAAGAGAGGTAGTTTAGCTAGTTGTATCACAATATTAGTCATAGCAGCTATAGTCCTTTTAAATGTTGTGACTTCAGTGTGCGCTGAAAAGTTTCCATTGAGCTGGGACTTGACCAGCAACAAAGTTTTTACGCTAACTGATCAATCAAAAAACTTTTTAAATGCTCTAGATAAAGATGTTGAAATAACGCTTTTGAATGACGAAAATTCTTTTTCAGATAAAAACGAATACTTTAAACAAGCGAATACTGTTTTAAAGCAATATGCTAAACTTTCAAGCAAAGTAAAAATAAACTATGTAGATGTAGTGAAAAATCCAACATACATACAAAATAATTATCCAAATGAAAACCTAAATACAAATAGTATAATTGTAAGATGCCAGAACAAATACAAGGTTATAACTATAAATGACATTTTCGATATAAGCTATAATTATTACGGCGGTTCAGGCGTCACGGCTTCAAAGGCGGAGCAAGAGCTTACAGCTGCAATAGTATATGTTACTTCTGAACAGCAAAACTTGGTCGCTATTGTAAAGGGTTACGGAGAACAAGACTATTCCGCGTTTTCAGAGGTTTTAAAGAAAAATAATTACAACATTGTAGAAGTTTCTATTTTAACTGAAGATATTCCGGAATCTGCTGACGCTGTGTTGATTTTTGCGCCTGAGCGCGATTATGACAACACAGGCAAAGAAAAATTAGAAAAATTTTTAAATCTTGAAGGAAAAACTTTATTTTATGCAGCTAACCCGCAATTGAGCTCTTCTCCTGTTTTAGATAAAATTTTGGAAAGCTGGGACATAAAGCTAAAAAGCGGACTAGTTTATGAAACAAACAAAAGTAAGCTTACAACCAATATGAATTTATTTGAAGCAGTGAGCGACTATGTAGATAATAACTACACAGAGAACTTGAAGTCTGTTGATATTCCGGTTTTAGTTCCGGCATGTAGACCGATTGAAGTGCTAAATAGCAGCGACAAAGTGAAAACACTTTTGCAATTTTCTGAAACTTCCGGAATTATGCCGATCAATGCTGGCAAGGATTTTGATATAAAGGCAAATATTTCTGGTCCTATTGCATCGTGTGTCGTATCGAATAAGACTTTAGATGGAAAAAGCAAAGAGAATCATGTTGCGGTTATTGGCTCTTATATAGCTTTGAGCGAAGACTACCTTTCGGCTACCTCGCTTAATAACTCACAATATTTTGTAAATATGCTAAATGTAATGCTTGATCGAGAAAATGTTGGAATTATAATAGAATCAAAGTCTTTAGAGAGTAAAGAGTTGGGCATAAACGCTGTACAAGCGAACCTTTTAGGAGTTATATTTACAATCGTAGTGCCGCTGTTGGTGCTGTCTTTAGGAATTGCTGTTTTTGTAAAAAGGAAAAATAAATAAAAGGAAGTGGAGCAACTTTGAAAAAGCAAACTCAAAGTTTAATAATATGTTCTACTATTTTGGCTTTGTTGGTTTCAATTTTGATTTTACTGATTTCAATGCCAAACAGCGAGATTACAGACACTTCTACGTCTGAAAGTGTTAGTGTCCCGGAAGCTTTTATTTCTAAAAAAATAGAGGATATATCAAAAATACAAATAAAAAATTTAGAAAATGAAGTGAATATAATTGCGAATAAAAACGAAGGCAATATAGAGTTTACCATACCGGAACTTGATTCTAAGAATGTTTCAAAGACAAATGTTGAAGATTTTGTGAAGGAAATTCTTAACATGTCACCCATCCAAGTTGTGCAAGAAAACGTAGATGATTTATCTACATATGGTTTGAATGGCGATGTCCCTTCAATCTCTGTTTTTGATAACTCCGGTGGTAAGGTGGTATTGAAATTAGGGGTGGAAGCACCGCTGTCAATAGGAAATTATTTAAGAATAAATGATGAGCACAAAGTTTACCTTATTTCACCATTTTATGCCGAACTTTTTAAGGGCGACACAGAGCGTTTTCTAAATAAACAGTAATATTCTTTAAGAGGGAAAATAAATAATGTAGATATCCATCCGTACACCGGGTGGGTATATCATATTTGGTGAATTTACAAATATGACTGTAAGAGGGCAAGACGATGAAACACAACACACCGCTTTATAGTGCACTTAAAAAATATAAAAGTAAGAATATTTCATCTTTTCATACGCCGGGGCACAAGTGCAATAAGAAATTTTTAAAGTATAATTTACTTTCGTATGACTACACAGAACTGGCGCAAACGGACAATCTGTTTTATCCGAAGGGAAGCATACTATTGGCTGAGAATAGAGCAGCTAAAGTTTTTAAAGCTCGAAGGACTTTATTTTCAAGTGGAGGGTGCAGTCTTTGCATTCAGGCGATGTTGCGATTAGCTTTGCCAAGTGGAGGAAAAATTATTGCGTCTAGGTTTATACATAAGTCGGCTGTAAATGCTATGTCTTTACTTAACATTACCCCTATTTGGGTAATGCCGGAAAAGGGCAATGATTCCACATTCTTTGAAGCTATTTTTCCAGAAAAAGTAAAAGAGTTATTAGAGACTAATAAAGACGCAAAGGCTGTATATATAACAAGCCCGGATTATTTTGGAACTATTTCAGACGTTAAAGCTATATCTAGAATTTGTAAGGCCTATAGGGTTCCTTTGCTTGTAGACAATGCCCATGGGGCACATTTGGGGCTGCTTTCTGAAAACTTACACCCGCTTAATTTTGGCGCAGATATGGTAGCGGATTCAGCACATAAAACTTTGCCGGTTTTGACAGGTGGCGCTTTCTTGCATATAAATGATCAAAAATATGTAGAAAAAGCAAAAACAGCTATGGGTCTTTTTGCGTCTACAAGTCCATCATATCCAATCATGGCTTCACTAGATTTGTGCTGTAACTGGATAAACAAGTACGGAAAGAAATCATTTCAAGGTCTAGAGGAATCTGTGACCGAGATTAAGAACATAGCAGAAACTCAAGGATTAATGGTGCAAAAAAGGAACTTGGTTGACCCTACTCGTTTAAGTTTTAATACGTCTAAGCTCGGAATTTCTGGCGAAACTTTAGCAGAACATTTTAGAAAATTTAAGGTAGAACCGGAATTTTCACTTGGAAACTTTTTAGTTTTGATCCCTACGCCGTTTAATACAAAAAAGGATTTCAGCCGGCTGAAAAAGGCCGTTTTGTCCATTTCAGCAATAAAAGGTAGTAGTAACTTAAATGATGAAAAATTTGATTACTTGAAAAATCTGGAGCTGCCACAATGCGGTTTATCTTTAAGGGAAGCTTTATTAGCAGAATCTGAAACTCTAGAAGTCAAAAATGCTCTGGGGAGAATATCAAAAAGTATGATTTGTCCGTGCCCTCCGGGAATACCCATTGTGCTTCCGGGTGAGGTAGTAACTCAGGGAGTTGTAGAAAACCTATTAAACTATGGCATTTTTTCTTTGGACGTGATAAAATAATTCTTAAAGAGAATTTATTTTGTAAAAAATAGTTATTTTAAAGCGAAGGAGGAATTTAAATGAAATTAGTTCTTTCTATCATCAACAGTGACGATGCTTCGAATGTATCTTCTGCGTTGACTGAAAAAAGATTTCAGGTAACTAAACTGGCAACTACAGGAGGATTTTTGAAAAGTGGGAATACGACGTTTATAACAGGCGTTGATGACGATAAGGTGGATGAAGTTATTGAGATCATTGCAAAAACCAGCAATAAACGTACGCAAATGGTCCCAAATGCTTCCACATTAGACATGGGGGTATATTCGGCTTTGCCATTTGAAGTAACTGTTGGTGGTGCTACCATATTCGTTTTGAATGTTGATAGATTTGAAAAAATTTGAAGGTGCTAAAGGGAACAAAGCATGAATTTTAATGAGTTTGTAGGAAATGAGTTTTTAAAAAATCAATTTATACATATGGCGAAAAGCAAGAAAATTCCGCATTCTATTATTTTGCAGGGAGATCCCGGACTAGGGAAATGTACTTTTGCCAAATTAATAGCAAAGCTAATATTTTGTGAGAATTTTTTTGATACAACCTGTGATGAATGCAGCAACTGTAAAAAAATAGATAACAATGTACATCCAGATTTAATATTTCCAGAAACTTCCGGAACGCTTGAAACCTACAATATAGCTACAGTTCGGAAGATAAGGGAAGACGCGTACGTATTGCCGAATGATGCAAACTTTAAAGTTTATGTGTTTAAAGATGCAGACAATATGAACACGTCAGCGCAAAACGCATTGCTCAAAGTCATAGAGGAACCGCCGAAACATGTGATATTTATCTTTACGTGCAAGAAAAGTACTTCTTTTTTAGATACGATTTTATCTCGCTCGCAGGTTTTTTCCCTAAACGCTGTAGATAAATCAAAGGCTGTAGAATTTATTGCGAAAAAGGTTCCGGAACTTAGTATTGAAGTAATAAAAAAATCTGTTGATGATTTTAATGGAAATATAGGAAAAAGCTTAGAGTTTTTGAAATCTGATGGTAAAAATGAGGCAATGACAGTAGCAGAGGGAATATTAAAAGCGTTACTAACGCCAAATGAGTTTGAGGTTTTAAGAGCAGTTTCGCAAATAAAATCTGATAAAAATTTCTTTAAGCAAGTACTAAACAACATGCTTCTCATTTTAAGAGATGCAATGGTGCTCAATTATATAACAGTGCTGGAAACCAGTGCTGATTTGGCAAGACAAATTTCAAAGAAGATATCAACAAAAAAGATATTAAAATTGATGAATTTAGTAAATGAAATGAATGACTTGATTTTTTATAACGTCAATCAAAATTTGTTGACTACTTATTTAAGCTCAAGCTGTTATTCGATTACTTTTCAAGAAAATTAGTTGCAAGTAGGAGAATTTTAATGGTTCAAATTGTCGGTGTAAAATTTAGCGATAGTGGAAAAACTTATTATTTTAATTCCAGGAACATCAGCGTGAAACCTGGAGATTTCGTAGTGATGAAAGCTCACGCAGGTGAACAGATAGGAAAAGTTGTAATTGCAAACAGGCGTATTTCTAATACTGATTTAACGCTTAAGCTAAAAAGTATAATAAGAAAAGCGAACAGTAAAGATTTAGAATATTTGAAGAAAAATGAAGAACTAAAAAACAAGGCAAAAAAAGTATGTATTGAGAAAATAAGAAAATATAAATTAAACATGAAACTTATAGATGTAGAAGTAGAATTTGACAAAAGTAAAATTATATTTTTCTTTACGTCTGAAGAAAGGGTGGACTTCAGACAACTTGTAAAAGATCTTGCAAATGTTTTTAAGACCAGGATAGAGCTTAGGCAGATAGGTGTAAGAGATGAAGCAAAAATGCTAGGAGGCTTAGGTGCTTGCGGAAAGGGTCTTTGCTGTGCAACGTTCTTGGATAATTTTCAGCCAGTTTCTATAAAAATGGCTAAAGAACAGGGACTTTCGCTGAACCCTACTAAAATATCCGGAACTTGTGGGCGGCTTATGTGTTGCCTGAACTACGAGCAAAATGTATATTCTGAACTACTAAAACATACACCCCAAATGGGTGCAAATGTTATGACACCTGAAGGTGCAGGTGTGGTGAAAGATGTTAATTTATTAAATCAAACTTTAAAAGTACAACTGAATGAAAAAAAAGAATCTATTCCGTCACAGTTTAGTGTGAAAGATGTAAAGCCAGTGAATGAATATCAAGAAAAATAATTTAACATTTTCAAAAATAATCTTAAAAATTACAAATTTACAGATTTTTTTTAAATGCCTCTTGCATACTTTTTATTATTATGATAAAATCATTGAGGTAGTGTAAAATTATATTTGTATGTTTTAAACTTAAATAATAAAAATTATTGAGGTTTGATTATTTAAATGTAAATTTAATCTTAATAAATGTACTGGGAGTGACTTTTAATGAACATAGCACTTATTGCACATGACGTAAAAAAAGAATTGATGGTACAATTCTGCATAGCTTATTCTGGAATTTTAAGCAAGCATAATCTTTGCTCAACAGGAACTACCGGTAAAATGGTTTCTGAGGCTACTGGCTTGAAAATTCAAAAGTTTTTAGGCGGTGGTCAGGGCGGTGCTCAGCAAATAGCTGCTAGAATCGCTTGCAATGAAATAGATATGCTCATTTTCTTTAGAGATCCTATGGCTTCAAATATGCAAGAAGCATCAGACCTAAATTTATTAAGACTTTGCGATATGCATAGTATACCAGTATCTACAAACATAGCAACCGCTGAAGTGCTTATTCACGGTCTCGACAGAGGCGACCTTGAGTGGAGAAATATATTAAACCCACGTATGTAAAATTTATTATTTTTATATTAAAAGTCCTCTTCTTTTAAGGAGAGGACTTTACTGTGTAAAGTTTTTGTTGTATAGTTTTTAATAGAACTTGTGAATGAAAGAGAGCTTTTAACCATGAAATTATTAACACACGCTCCAAGAGGTACAAAGGATATATTGCCGGAAGAAAGCTACAAGTGGCGTTTTGTGGAAAATACTATGTTGCACCAAGCCTCAACTTTTGGCTTTAGCGAGATAAGAACGCCGGTTTTTGAACATACAGAATTGTTCCTTAGATCTGTAGGTGACGATACAGACGTAGTTCAGAAGGAAATGTACACTTTTTTAGACAAAGGAAATCGTTCTATAACTTTAAGGCCTGAAGGCACTGCAGGGGCGATAAGAGCGGCATTAGAGCATAACCTTTTAAATGATAATTTACCGACTAAGTTAAGTTATATAACGTCGTGCTATAGGTATGAAAAGCCACAATCCGGAAGATGGCGAGAATTTAGCCAATTCGGCTGTGAGATGATAGGTAGCAAAAGTCCTATGGCTGATGCCGAAGTTATTTTACTTGCAAAATCTGTATTTGAAAGGCTAAATTTATCGGACATAGACCTTCAGATAAATTCAATAGGCTGTAAGAAATGCCGAACGAAATATTATGAAGCTTTGAGGACTTATTTTGCAAGCTATAGTGACAAACTGTGCGCAACTTGCCTTTCTAGGCTTGAGAAAAACCCGATGAGAATATTGGACTGCAAAAGCGAAATTTGTTCAGCGATAGCAGAAAAGTCACCAAACATTTTGGATTTTTTATGCGAAGAATGCATGGAACATTTTAGATTAGTTAAAAGGTATCTTGACAAGGTCGAGGTAAAATATACCGTTAATCCGAAAATAGTAAGAGGGTTGGACTATTATACAAGAACAGTGTTTGAGTTTGTTTCAACACATGAAAACACTAAGGGCCTGGTTTGTGGCGGTGGCGGGAGATATGATGGACTTATTGAAGAGTTAAGTGGCAAATCTGTGCCGGCTTTAGGGTTTGGCCTTGGCATCGGCAGGATTTTACTTGCTATGGAAAAACAAAACATATCTATACCGCAAGAAAACCTAACTGATGTTTATATTGTGACCTTAGGCGAAGAAGCCAAAGTTTTAGCGTTACTTTTGGCGAAAGGCTTGAGAGAGTCTTCATTTATCGCGCAATGCGATACGATGGATAGAAGTTTAAAGTCTCAAATGAAATGTGCAAATAAACTGGGTGCGAAGTTTGTCCTTGTTTTGGGGGATGACGAGGTAAGCACCAACAAAGCTAAAATTAAAAATATGCAAACAGGAGAAGAAACTGAAATTAATTTAGATGAGAGATTCTTAAAAGAATTTTATAAACTGTTTAATGACTTAAAGAGTAGAGATTTCTTATCTTAATTTGCTTTAGTGTAAAGGAGAAAACAAAATGTTTGAGAATAAAAGCGCACAAGTACCTGAAAAACGTACAAATTATTGCAATGACTTTGACATAAACGATGTTGGAAAAGAAGTGACCGTATGTGGTTGGGTGCAAAAACAAAGAGATTTAGGTCAACTTATTTTTATAGACTTGCGCGATAGAACGGGGATAGTCCAACTTGCTTTTGACGAATCAGTAACCTTACCTGAATACTTTAAAATGGCTTTTTCGGCACGAGCAGAATTTGTACTTTGTGCAACAGGTGTGGTAAGGGAACGCTCGTCGAAAAATAAGAAAATAAAAACTGGGGATATTGAGATTTTAGTAAACAAAATGACAGTTTTAGCAGAGTCTGCAACTCCGCCATTTGAGATTTTGGACGACACCAACGTAAATGAAGAATTGAGGTTAAAATACCGCTATTTGGACTTAAGGCGCCATAGCGTGCAGGATAAAATAATAAAGAGACACAAGATAGTTAAAATAGCACGGGATTATTTTGATGAAAACGGCTTTATAGAAGTAGAAACTCCGATATTGATAAAGTCTACTCCAGAGGGGGCAAGAGACTATATTGTTCCATCTAGAGTGTTTCCTGGCAACTGTTTTGCATTGCCGCAGTCTCCTCAGCTTTATAAGCAGCTTACAATGTTGTCAGGGTTTGATAGATATTTTCAAGTTGCAAGATGTTTTAGAGATGAAGATTTGAGGTCTGATAGACAACCTGAATTTACTCAGCTTGATCTTGAAATGTCATTTGTCGACAGTGAAGACATTATGAGTATCTCCGAAGGTTTTTTGAAAAAAGTATTTAAAGAAGTTTTAAATGTAGATATTACCTTGCCACTTCCTAGAATTTCTTACAGTGATGCTATGGAACGTTTTGGTTCAGATAAACCAGATACTAGGTTTGGTTTAGAGATAACTGATATAACAAATTTACTTAAAAATACGGGCTTTAAGGCTTTCCTTTCAGCGATAGAAGACGGTGGATCTATTAGAGCCATTAAGGTACCTAGCTTGGCTTCTAAAATATCGCGAAAAGAAATAGACAGATTGATTCAATGGATAAAAGCATATGGAGCGGCAGGTCTTGCTTGGACTAAGATTAATGATGATGGTACGGCAAGTTCATCTTATGAAAAATTTTTAACAGAAAGCGAAGTCTTAAGCGTTCGGCAAAAGCTTAAGACTCAAAATGGTGATGTTATTTTCATTGTTGCAGATAAAAAAAATAAAATCGTTTTGGAGAGCTTAGGGGCTTTAAGGTGTGAGATAGCCAATAAATTTTCTTTAATAGATAACACAAAGTTAAATCTTTTGTGGGTTGTTGATTTTCCGTTATTTGAATACGACGAAGAGGAAGAAAGGTATGTTGCTATGCATCATCCTTTCACTCACCCTAGGTTTGAAGATATAGACAAATTAGAAACAGAACCAGAAAAAGTCCATGCGCTGGCTTACGACATAGTGCTAAATGGTAATGAAATTGGGGGAGGCTCAATAAGGATAAATAATAGAGACCTTCAAAAAAGGATGTTTAAAGCACTTGGCTTCACGGAGAAGTCGGTCGAAGAGCGTTTTGGATTTTTAATAGATGCTTTTAAATACGGTGCACCACCTCATGGCGGGCTAGCTTTTGGACTTGATAGACTGGTTATGCTAATGTTAAATTGTGAGAGTATTCGAGATGTAATTGCGTTCCCTAAAGTTGCTACATCTGCAGAACTAATGAGTTTGGCTCCCGGCAAAATAGAGGAAAAACAATTAGATGAATTAGGTCTTTCTTTAAAGAACAGTAAATAATGATTTGGAGTAACAAGGGTTTACCCAGAGGAGTAAGTGATTATTTTAGTACAAGCTTTCCATAATAAGGTCTGTGTAATTATATTGTACAATCTTTTTAAGTATAACACGAATATGCCTGGAGATTTTTCCCCTTTAAGCAGATTTCCTAATAAGGGGGAATAAAAGAATCATCCGCTATGCGGGTGATTCTTTTTGAGGTTACTGTTATTCACATTCATTTGAAAAAATAAAATTTTTGCGATAATCGCTCGTATTTGTGGGGTAGCACTGTCTCCCAACAGTATTAACCACATTGTTTAAACGGCCTTTTGTATCTAATTCTTGAACTTTTGCAGCTCTTTTATTGGCTTCTTTTTTACTGCTTCACGCATCTTGTTTCAGTTTTTTCGATGTAATCAGGCAAACCTTCAGTGTTTGTAAAGTAAGTTTTATCGCCATATTGTATTATTTATTATTGCGTCTATGCCATTGCACAGGGTTATTCGTCCTGCTACAAAGTTTATTAGTAAGTTTAAAATTATTAAAATAGATATTACTTTTTTAATGGCGTTTTATCCTTAACATATCTTAGTTACTGTATTATACAGTATGAAAATAACACCGCCAAACAGCATTAAATGTATGCTTATTGGCGCAACAGCACTATTGTTTTCAATGCTTGAGGGAATTTTTATTCAAAAATTACAATTTTAACTTGCGATTTTTGATAGTTTACTCTTAAAAGATCTTCAAGTGCGGTGAGCGTAGCGCTGACCAAATTACGCTTTCGTCAAGATATGCTGGTAATAACTTTCCCAAGTTACTAAACCTAGAAACTTTTGCTTTAAACAGCTCTGTGAATTTTTTATTATAGCTTATTCTTTAGGTTTCATTGTCGGGAAAATTATGACATCCCTAATGGAAGCGCTATCGGTCAAAAGCATAACGAGACGATCTATTCCCATGCCAAGCCCACCTGTAGGTGCCATTCCGTACTCTAGAGCGGTTATAAAGTCTGTATCTATCATGTTGGCTTCTTCATCCCCGGCGTCTCTTAGCTCCATTTGCTTTTCGAATCGCTCCTTTTGATCTATAGGATCATTTAACTCAGAGTAAGCGTTTGCTAGTTCTCTTCCGACTATGAACAGTTCAAACCTTTCTACAAGTAAGGGAATGTCGTTTTTCCTTTTAGTAAGTGGGGAAACCTCTACAGGGTAGTCGCATATGAAAGTTGGTTGTATTAATGTTTCTTCGACTTTTTCTTCAAAAACCAAGTTCAAAACATTACCCCATGTGTCCGAAGGACCAACCTCTAAACTTAAACTTTTAGCAACTTCTTGTGCTTTTTCATTATCTCCGATGAATTCCTCAAAATCTATACCTGTGACATTTTTTACAGCTTCGATCATTGTAATTCTTTTGAATGGCTTAGATAAGTTTATCTCTTGTCCTTGATAATTAATTACCTCATTGTCACAAACAGCATTTACTGCTGAGTTTATGATATTTTCAGCGTGGTCCATCATACTGTGGTAATCTGCATAAGCCTCATAAAGTTCGATCGTTGTGAACTCTGGGTTGTGCTTTATAGACATGCCCTCATTTCTGAAAAGACGCCCAATTTCATATACTTTTTCCATTCCACCAACGATAAGCCGTTTTAAGTAAAGTTCTGGTGCTATTCTGAGGTACAAATCTATATCTAAGGTATTATGGTGCGTTAAGAACGGCCTGGCAGCAGCTCCTCCAGGTATAGTGTTTAAAACAGGCGTTTCAACTTCAATAAACCCCAAATCGTCTAGGTATTTCCTGATAGCTTTTATAATTTTACTTCTGTTTATGAAAGTATTTTTAACTTCAGGATTTACAATCAAATCCACATACCTTTGGCGATACCTTAAGTCCGTATCACGAAGACCATGGAATTTATCTGGCAGCGGCAATAATGACTTTGAAAGAAGCTCGAGCTTTTTAGCATGAACGGAGATTTCTCCGCGCCTTGTTTTAAAGACATATCCTTCTACAGATATAATGTCTCCTATATCCCATTTTGAAAGCATTTCAAAAGCTTCTTGACCTATATCGTCTATTTTAAGATACACTTGCATGCGTCCTGTGCGATCGTGAATGTCCATGAAAGCAGCTTTACCCATGTCGCGCCAGCTCATTATTCTGCCGGCTATTTTTACGTCTTTATTTTCTAAAGCTTCAAAATTATTTCTTATTTCTTCAGAGGTTGAGTTTCTATCACAAACGGTTATTTTAAATGGATCTTTACCGTGTTCTTGCAGATATTTTAACTTATCGCGCCTAATTTGCATCAATTCGTTTAAATTTTCTTCGAAATTTAGTTCTTGATCTATATTTTTCTCATTCATTTTTATTTACTCCAATCTAAATTTATAGGCAGAAAAGGGTATTCCTAATCTGCCGAAATTTTTTAATTTATTTTGATATTTCCAATATCTTATAAGCTGTAACTCCAGCAGGAGTTTCTATTTCAACTGTTTGCCCAACTCGGTGCCCCAAAATGCCTTTACCAACAGGCGATTCATCAGAGATTTTACCGTTTGCAGGGTCGGCTTCATTTGAACCAACTATTTTATATTCACACTCTTCGTTAAACTCTAAGTCAAGTAATTTCACTTTAGTTCCTACAAACACTTTATTTGTTTTGATATCTTTTGAATCTATAACCTGAGCGTTTTTGAGTGTAGCTTCTATGCTTGCGATTCTAGACTCTACCAAAGCCTGTTCGTTTTTTGCTTCATCATATTCGCTATTTTCAGAAAGGTCACCAAAAGACAAGGCAACTTTGATTTTTTCTGCTATTTCTTTACGTTTAACAGTTTTAAGTTGCTCTAATTCTTCCTCTAATTTTTTTAATCCCTCATCGGTTAATATAACCTGTTTAACCATAGTAAACCACCTTCATAATAAGTAACTTTTTAACATAAATCATTATATCCTTGGGGTATTTACTTGTCAAGAAATTTATTAAAACATTGAAAGCAGACGCAACTAATGATATAATATTTACTAAAATTTAAAAGGGGAATAATAATGCCGATAAAAATAGGTTTAGTTAGCCTTGGTTGCGAAAAGAACAGAGTTGATGCGGAAATGATGCTGTATTCGCTTAAGGAGGCAGGATATGAGATAGATCAAAATGCAGAGAATGCTGATGTTGTTATAATAAACACATGTGGATTTATTCGTGCTGCAAAAGAAGAAAGTATAGATGAAATATTTAACTTTGTAAGACTTAAGGAACAAGGAAAAATAAAAGCGATAGTAGTTACAGGATGTCTTAGTGAAAGGTATAAACACGATGTGATGAAAGAAATACCACAAATAGACGCTGTAGTAGGAATAGGCGCACTTGATGAAATAGTAAATGTCATAGAAAAGGTTTTGCAAAAAGAAAAATCAGAGATATTCAAAGCAAAAGAAAATTTAAACTTAAACGGTAAAAGGTTGTTAACAACTCCGAGGCACTACGCATATTTGAAGATTGCCGATGGATGCAGCAATTGCTGTACATATTGCGCTATACCGCTTATAAGAGGCAAATATAGAAGCAGAAAAATGGAAGATATAATAGCTCAAGCTAAAGAACTTGCTCAAGGTGGTGCAAAAGAGCTTATTCTGATAGCCCAAGATACCACAAGATATGGCCAGGACATTTATGATAAATTGATGTTACCGGAACTTTTAAGGGAACTTTGTAAAATTGAAGATGTTAAGTGGATCAGATTACTTTACTGTTACCCTGAAAGGGTTACCGATGAGTTGATAGAGGCTATTGCCAGCGAAGAGAAAATATTAAATTATATTGACTTACCGCTTCAACATGTAAGCGAAAATATCCTGAAAATGATGAATCGTACAGGAAATGCAAAAACTCTCCGCGAACTTATAAATAAACTTAGGGCTAAAATTCCAGATATCGTTTTAAGGACCACTTTTATAGTTGGTTTTCCAAGCGAAACCGAAGAAAACTTTGAGGAACTTTGTGACTTTGCAAATGAAATGCAGTTTGACAGAATGGGATGCTTTACATATTCGCCGGAAGAAAATACAAAAGCCGCCTTGTTTGAAAATCAAATAAGTGAGGAGATCAAACTAAAAAGACAAGAAATTTTGATGGAGCAACAAAATTTAATATTAGAGAGAAAATGTAATAGTTTGCCGGGCAAAAATGTACTTGCTTTAATTGATGGATTTGACGAAACTAAGGGCTGTCTTTTCGGCAGAAGTTATATGGATTTGCCAGATGTTGATATCAGGATAATGCTAGAACATGAAGCAGATAAAAATTTGATTGGAACGTTTAAAAAATTGCAGATAACTTCATACGATGGTTATGATTTGTATGGGAAAATTGCAGATTAAAATTAGCTAACTTAGGAGAAATATAAAATGAATTTATCAAATAAACTAACAGTGCTTAGGATATTTTTGGTGCCGGTTTTTATACTTTTTTTAGAAACAGAAAAAATCTCAAACAATTTTTTGTTTGCGCTTATAATTTTCATTATAGCTGCATTGACAGATCATTTCGATGGGAAAATAGCTAGGAAACGGCACCAAATTACCGATTTTGGGAAATTTTTAGACCCATTAGCAGACAAAATATTGACTTTATCTGCGTTTATGTGCTTCATAGAAATGAATTTAATTTCTGCGATACCCGTGATTATTATCATGGCGAGAGAGTTTGCTGTTACATCTGTAAGGCTGGTAGCCGCTGCTCAGAACAAAGTTATAGCCGCAAACAATCTGGGTAAAGTAAAAACAGTAATTCAGATTTTTTCTATTGGAATTACCATATTTTTACAAATTAAACCTTTTATTTACTTGAACAGTATTGCTAATAATTTAATTATTAGCGGTTTAGTTTGGCTATGTGCCGTCATTACAGCGGTTTCAGGGATTGTATATGTTAAAAACGGATGGGATTTTATAAAAACGGCAAAATAAAATTTGTAGTTGATTTATTAGATAAAATATATTATAATGTGTAAGTGTTAAGAACTTATGCATTTTAATATGTAAGTCAGTGAGCGCTGTGCGGTCTGGCGCTGCGAACCATGTTAGGCGGGGAACCGAGCAGCATTAAGCAGATTTGCTGGAGGCGATGCAGTTAGTTTGCTGGCTTGCATATTAAAGTGGATAAGTTTGTGTTTATTCCTAGATTGAAAATAAGCGCCCGCAAAAGTCGTGCACAGTGCGGCAAAAGTGGGCGCTTATAAACATCACAAAGGGGGAGGGAAAGTTATGTATCAAGCACTTTATAGGAAATGGAGGCCAAAACTTTTTTCTGATGTAGTTGGTCAAGACCATGTAACTAAAACCCTTCAAAAAGAAATAAGCTCCGGAAAAATAGGACATGCGTATTTGTTTATTGGCTCAAGGGGGACTGGCAAAACAACTTGCGCTAAGATCTTTGCAAAAGCCGTAAACTGTCAAAACCACCAATCTGGAAACCCTTGCGGCACGTGCGAACTTTGCACTGAGATAGAGCAAGGTAAAAACATGGATATAGTGGAGCTTGATGCGGCTAGCAACAACGGCGTAAATGACATCAGAGAGATATGTGAGTCGGCTACGTTCACTCCTACTAAAGCGAAGTACAGAGTTTACATCATAGACGAAGTACATATGTTGTCTCAAGGTGCATTCAACGCTCTTTTGAAAACGCTAGAAGAGCCGCCTGCCCACGTGATATTTATCTTGGCAACGACAGAAGCACATAAAATCCCAGCCACAATCTTATCTAGATGCCAAAAGTTTGAGTTTCATAAAATTAAAGCAGACGATATAAAAAATAGATTACTATATATTTCTGAAAAAGAAAATGTGAATCTTGACCCAGATGCAGCACTTTTGATTTCGCGCCTAGCATCGGGGGCTATGAGAGATGCCTTAACAATATTGGATAAATGTGTAGGCTTGACGGATAAGATTGATTCATCCACGGTTTCAGATGTGGTAGGCATTGTTGACAGCGAGCACCTTTTTTCTATAGCAGAATCTATCGTTGAAAAAAACTTGAGCTTAGCTTTAAAGTTAGTAGATGAATTGAATAATCAGTCTATGGATTTCTTTAACATTTGTGAGGAACTGATTTGTGTATTTAGAAATTTAATGTTAATAAAATCCACATTCAGTCCACGTGATCTTATGATTTTATCCGACTGTGAGTTCGATAAATTAAAATTGCTTTCTGAGAAAATTACACTTTCTGAAATATTAGAAATTTTAAATTTGTTATCTAGAACTTTAAATAATATTGGCAGAACAAGTGACTCAAAAATAGAACTTGAAATGTGCTTAGTAGGTTTATGTGAATTTAAATCGGCACCCCCACAACCGGTTGGAAGCTCTGACGTTGAGCTAAAGCACCGAATTGAAAATTTAGAATCGAGATTAAATAATTTGTATGATATTTTAAATTCTAAAAAAGATTTTCATGTTAATGCACAAGATAAAAATTCATCAGCAAAAGAAAGTGAAGCATTGCAGAGTAATACAATAGCTGAAGCGGAAAAAACGAGCGCTAAACTTACTGCGGACTCAGCACCTTGTGATATGCAGAAAATTTTTGATAGTGCTGTTAAGATGGAAAACTGGACACAGGTTTTAGAATCATTAAAAAGTTTTTCTCCTACGGTTTCTATGGCATTTAGAGGCTCCTGTGCGTATTTAAGTGACCCTTATGTTTTGATAGACTCGGATAACGAAATGGCTTTTGAACTGTTGAGGAAATCCTCACAAAGAGACAAAATAAGAACAGCTATTAAAGAAGTTACCGGCAAATCGTACAAGTTGGGTCCGTATAAAAGAAAAGGCGATGCAGTGGTAAAAGGCAAAAAAATTGACCCATTGGATGAGCTTTTCAAAACTGCTAGCGATGCTGGCATAAAAGTTTCTAAAATTTGATTGCAATTATTTTGCTGTAGATTAGTGCGGCGCGCGCAGCGCGGTTGCAAGCGAAGCTTGCAAAAATTGAAAATTTTCTCGATGACTTTGTCATCGAACCGCGCTGCGCGCAACAAGAACTAAATTTAAGCAATAACTTAAAATGGAGGAATAAATTGATGAAAGCGAGACTACCAAAGAACTACAATTCCGGAGGAATGGGAAATTTACAACAACTTGCGGCTAAGGCTCAGAAGATGCAAGAAGATATGCAAAAAGCTACTGAAGAGTTAGAATCTAAAGAGTACACAATGACTTCGGGAGGAAACGCTGTAAAAGTTACCGCTAACGGTAAGATGGAACTCACGTCAGTTGAGCTTTCTCCTGAAATTGTAGACAAAGACGATATAGAAATGCTTCAGGATCTGATAATAGCAGCTTCAAATGCTGCTTTAAGGGCTGCGTCAGATGAGAAAAACAGCATGATGGAATCGCTCTCCAGTGGTATGAATATACCGGGATTATTTTGATTTATGAGTGAATATAGTTTAGCTCCTCTTGAAGGCTTAGTTGACCAGTTTGAGTCATTGCCTGGAATCGGGAGGAAAACAGCACAACGATTAGCTTATTTTGTCCTTAACCTTCCTGAAGAGAAAGCAAAGAATTTTTCCGCTGCAATAATAAATGCACATGAAAAAATTAAATATTGTGATATTTGTAAGAATCTGACGGATGAACAAGTTTGTTCTATTTGTAAAGATAAATCGAGAGATAGGTCGACAATTTGTGTAGTTGAGGAACCTAAAGATGTCATGGCTTTAGAACGAATAGGGGAAGTCAACACGTTATATCATGTTCTACACGGTGCCATATCTCCGATGCATGGAATAGGACCCGAACAAATTTATATAAAAGAACTTTTAGCCAGAATAGCAAAAGAAGACATAAAGGAAGTTATAATGGCAACCAACCCCACCGTAGAAGGCGAAGCTACTGCTATGTATATTTCAAAGCTTTTGAAACCACTAGGGGTAAAAGTAACGAGGTTAGCTTACGGCATACCTGTAGGAGGAGATCTAGAATATGCGGACGAAATAACTTTACAGAGGTCTTTGCAAGGAAGAAATGAAATATAGTTTTTGGTGAAAAATATAGTTAAATAATTGAATAATACAAATATTGAAAATTCTTTTTTATTCTAAAAAAGAATTTTTTGTTATTGACATGGACAAATTCAAATGTTATAATCTATAATCAGAGAGGAATGAAAGCTTGATGAAAGAAGAATCTTTTAAGGAAGTTGCTAAAAATAAAAAAGCATACCATGATTACTTTATAGTTGAAAAAGTTGAAGCTGGCATAGAACTCTCTGGGACGGAAGTTAAGTCGATAAGACATGGTGGTGTAAGCATCAAAGAATCGTGGTGCTCGATTGTAGATGGTGAAATTTTCATAAATGCAATGCATATTGCTAAATATGAGCAAGGGAATATCTTTAATAAAGACCCGCTTAGGGTTAGAAAACTTCTTTTACACAAAAAAGAAATTATGCGATTATTTGGCCAAGTTAAGCAACAAGGGTATTCTTTAATTCCTTTATCTGTTTACTTTAAGGGCTCGATTTTAAAGGTGCAGGTGGGTCTATGCAAGGGTAAGAAATTGTACGACAAGCGGAATGACATTGCGGAAAAAACCGCAAAAAGGAATATAGAAAGAGCCATTAAAGAAAACAATAAGTTTTAAGCTATTGATAACTAGAGGTGCTAAATGCATAGACAGGATATAGATTTGGACGAATATTATGAAAAGGTTTTTTCTAAAGACATAATGGAAAATGTTGAATTTATTGAACCAGGAATGCGAAAATTAGAAGGAAAATTTATAACAGTATTTTATGAAAACGAGGAAGATGCTGCAAAGGATGTCTTTAATTTAGCTGAAGAAGAAAATGTTTTGATATCAAAAGCTTTAGGATTCGATGAGCCTTTAAGAATAGAAATATACATTTATGATAAAAAAGAAATTTTTCAATCAAAGCGATTAGGATGTCTAGCTCCTAATTTAAACTTAAACTGGTACGTAGGAGATGTTTATGAAACGAGTGTACTGCTGTTGTCGCCTGCAAGCTTGGAATCATGTCACAACTATGAAACTATAAAAAATACCGCAGCTCATGAAATAGCACATGTTTATACCCGTAGGTTAAATCATAAAATTTCACTTTGGCTCGATGAAGGTTTGGCAGGCTATCTATCAAAGCAAATACCAACTAAGGATTTCTTTAAATATTTTTCTTTTCCTACAATTTCACAAACGCACGTAAAAAACAATGTGAGCTTTGCAATTAGTGTAGGATATCAGTTTTCATACACTTATGTTGATTATTTAATTCGGACTTATGGGTTAGATAAAACAATTAAACTTGTCAAAACTGGTAGTTACGAAAATACTTTTGGAAAAACTGAACAAGAAATTTACAATGATTGGAAAGCGTCATTTGCTGTATAATGTGGGGATGTAAAGGTTTCGACGGGGATTGTGAATTAAAGTAAGCGAGTAGAGATGCGAGCTCTCTTAAAAAACGCATTTTTAAAATTAAACGACAACAATTTAGTTGCACAAGCTGCCTAATTAATGGCAGCCGTCTTGCTTAAGAGTACCGCGGCTTTTGCTAAGACGTTGATTAGCGGTGAACGTGAATTAAGCTTTTCTCGACTTTTTTCATGCATTAGAGAATACTGAAGTATAGAGCTTGTCAGTTGGCGCTTTATGGAGGGAACGTTAAAGAATTGACTACACTCGTAGAAAGCTTTATGGATCAATTTTCGGACAGGGGTTCAATTCCCCTCATCTCCACCATTTTTATTTTCAAAAATTATAGGAGTGTTTAAAATTTGGTTGGTGTTTATAAATTAGTTAATAAAGTAAATTGCAGAGTATACATAGGCAAGAGTAAGGATTTCAAGAATATATGGGCTATATACGATGGAGTACTTGAAAATGATAAACTGTCTTTGCAAGAGGATTTAAAAAAGTATGGTGCTCGTAATTTTGAGTTTTCTTTAATAGAAGAATGTTTAGAGTCACAACTTCAAGAAAAAGGAGATTACTACGCGGATAAATACAGAGAAGAAAACACCATCAATAAAGAAAACGTTTCTGTTAATAGACAAGATGGAAATGTTAAGACTAAGAGAAAAAGGAAATCTTCAAAGCATAGAGAGTTAAATGATGGTCTGAAAAAGCATCTTGAAAAGATGAGAACCGACCCGGAATATAGAGCGGAAATGGTAAAGAAATATAAAAATAATAGACCGAATTCCATAGCTATTAATATGATAGATAAATCCACGGGAGAAATATTGATGACTTTCCCTAAAATAATGGATGGTGCTGCTTGGATAAGAGAAAACACCAATTATTCGAAAGCAGACTATGCCACAATAAACAAGATTTGCAATGGAAACGGAAAAACCGCATATGGTTTTAAATGGGAGTATGTTAATAAAAAAGCATAGATATAAAGTCATGACCAGTCTAAGAGACATGGTATGGGAAACCGAAAACCAGTCATTTTAAGACGGATAGCTTTCACTACGTTCAAGCCTAAGAGGACTAATTACTTGTTACCCTTAAATGGGTCTACGTATTCTTTAGTTTTAAGTTTGTCCATAATTTGTGGCACACTATGTTTTGGATTGATTTGACGAAAATAATACATAACATCAGACATCGTATATATTTATGTTGTTGATATTTATTGCTATTTAAGCAAATCATTTACCTTTCACCCATGTATTTGACGTAAATGTGATACTGGAACAACATTTGATGCGTGAAAAACTTTGTACCATAAACAATAACCCTTCATTATGTTTTGGTAGTTTGAAATTTATTGTTATACTTACAATAGTGAAATCTATGTGCGGTTTTTATGGTTACTTTTTTTCGGTTAAAACATTATTAAAATAACAGCCTATCATGAAATGGATGGGCTGTTACTTATTTATTTTGCAAAAACTTTAATTATTTCCTAATTTACTTAATTCCTCATCAATGATTTTTTTGTCTAGCCTATCGAATAATATTTTAGGCTCAGCTACCGTGATGCCAGGTTTTATACGCTCATATTTCCAAGAGTTATCGCAGCTTAGCCAAGACAAGACTTTCTCCGAAGAAAACGGAATAAAAGGATTTAAAAGTACGGCAAAAGATTTTATTGCATTTATACAGTTGTAAATAGTTACTTCACAAGCCTTTTTGTTTTCTTTTACTGTTATCCATGGTTTTTCTTCATCAAAATATTTGTTTATATTTCTTATAGAAGAAAAAATATTTTCTATGGCTGCTTTAAATTCCGCTTTTTCTACAAGTTCAGATACTTTATCAAACAGTGCGGTTAGTTCATTTTCTATTTCAAGGTTTATTTTTTTATCGCTTATTTGAGGTACTACTGAGCTAAAGTTATTCTTTAAAAATACTAGTGTTCTATTTATGAGATTACCATATGCACCTAAAAGTTCGCTGTTATTTGCATTTAAAAATTCTCTCCATGAGAAATCGGCATCTTTTTTTTCTGGACCATTAGACAGCAAGAAATATCTGATTGAATCGGGATTATATTTGTTTACAATGTCCGGTACCCAAACAGCCCAATTTTGGCTTGTAGAGAATTTTCTGTTTTCAAGCGTCAGGTATTCTGAAGATACTAACTGTTCAGGTAACTTTAAGTTACTAAAAGCCATCAATTGGGCAGGCAAAATTAGACTGTGGAAAGGGATGTTATCTTTACCATGAACGAAATAAGATTTTGCGTTTTCACTCCAGAAATCTTTCCAGTCAAAGTCTCTTTCTTGAGACAGCTTTATTGACGAGGTCAAGTAGCCTAAGACAGCGTCAAACCAGACGTATATTTTTTTATTTTCAAAGCCTTCGATAGGAACATCTATTCCCCAAGGCAAGTCACGCGATAAAGCCCTATCGACTAAACCTTCGTTCAAATAGCGCTCTGTCATAGCTAAGCTATTTTTTCTCCAGTCCCTTCTAGTACTCAAATACTTTTCAAGTTTTTCTTGAAAAGCAGAGAGTCTAAAGAAAAGCTGTTTTTCATTTTTTTCTATAGGTTCGCTGTTGCAAGTTTTGCAGCGCTTATTTTCAAGCTCTAGGGGGTCAAGCAAGGTTCCACAATGGTCGCACTGGTCACCTCTTGCGTCTTTTTTACAAACTGGGCAAGTACCTTCTACAAATCTATCAGCCAGAGCCATTTTGCAGTTTTCACAGTAAAGTTCTTTTACTTCTTTTTCAATAATATACCCATTTTTGTAAATCTCTTTTATAATTTCTTTAACTTTATCACAATGGAAGGGGTTATCTGTGCGGTTGTAAATATCGTAACTAAACCCTAATTTTTCAAAGCAATCGGAAAATTCATTGTGAAATCGGTCAGCAATTTCTGAAGGAGAAACTTTTTCAGATTTAGCCTTTAAGATGATTGGAGTTCCGTGGCAGTCGCTACCAGAAACATAAAGCACATTATCGCCCTTTTGCCTGTGGTATCTAGCAAGAACGTCACCCGGCAGGAGGGCCGCCAAGTGTCCCAAATGCATAGAACCATTTGCATATGGCCAAGCGCCACCTATAAATATATACATTTTTACACCTCAAATTTAATCTATAATATGGTTATTATAGCATCGAAAAGAAATATATGCAATCTAGGAAGACCACAAAGTCGGTTCAATATTAACGTCTGTATATTGCTAAATAAGAATTACAAATTTCTAAGTCCTTTAGGGTATTTGTTTTTAATTTTTCCGTTTGAGTATTTTCCAAAGCCTATAGGAATGCCTTCTACAGTTATGCCGATATATCCTGGTTGGCAGTTACTGCAAGGAATTTCTTCGCCTTTTAAGAATGCTGCTATTTCGTTTGAATCTTGATGAAAATTGATTTTATTATTAATTTCATTTTCTTTAGCTGCCATAAAAACGGCATGATGTGGCTCTATATGGGACTTTTTTCCCTCGGCAAATAAAACTCCGGCCCTAATTACATTTAAATTTCTTATATCTGGCATTTCGTATGGCAAGATGAAAAATTTGTTGTTTATATTTTCTAAAGGGCCGTATA
Organism: uncultured Oscillospiraceae bacterium; assembly: GCA_900549775.1. Lineage (GTDB taxonomy): Bacteria > Bacillota > Clostridia > Oscillospirales > Acutalibacteraceae > UMGS1224. The sequence continues at coordinate 60,628 of URPR01000001.1, forward strand.
ACTCGCTACTGAATAGGTTGCTGAAAAGTTTTTCGGCTTTGAGTAGATCTTTTTCTTTTGACTTAATTTTATAAGCAGGAACGGTATTTTTTTGATGACTTTTTTTTACTAGTTTAGCAACGAAGTGGCCTTCTCCGCATTCTATTGGGGTTATTCTTTTAGCAAACGCCAAATTATTTCCAGCAAAACTGTATGCACTGTCGGCGTTTCTTGCACAAGAATACTTTATTTCTGAAATTTCAAAATCATCATTCTCTTTTAAAAATTTACAAATTACCTTTTCATTTTCTTCAGGAGAAAAAGTACATGTGGAGTAAACTAATTCTCCGTTTTCTTTTAGGGCAAATTTGGCGCAGTTTAAGATTTCCAGCTGCCGTCTAGCACAGGATATGCTGTGCTCTTTTGACCATTCATCTATGGCTTGAGGATTTTTTCTGAACATACCTTCTCCAGAGCAAGGAGCGTCTACTAAGACTTTATCGAAAAAACCAGAAAGTCTGTAGCAAAGGATATCAACTTTGCAGCTTGAAACGACAGCATTTCTTATTCCCATGCGTTCGATATTTGAAAGCAAAGTATGTGCTCTGTTTTTTATTACTTCGTTTGCCCACAGTAGCCCTGCTCTGCCCAACTTTTCAGCAATCTGTGTGGACTTTCCTCCGGGGGAAGCGCATAAATCCAAAACTTTTTCACCGGGCTTTACATCAAGTACAGTGACTGCAAAACTGGCAGAAGGTTCCTGCACATAAAATGCCCCGGCGTGGTGAAGCGGATGAGTGCCTATTTTTTGTATTTCGTTGCTTATATAGAAATTATTATCTGCAAAAGGGGTAGGGGATAGCTGCATGTTTATGATTTTCTTAAATTTTTCCAAGCTCACTTTTAAAGTATTTACCCTGAGTCCTCTGTATGGGGGACTGTTGTAGCAAGATATAAATTTATTAAAATCGGATTTTAACAAATTTTTCATTTCAATTTTAAAATCAATTGGCAATTCCATTTTCAAAAAACTCCTATAAAAAATTAGAATAAAATTAAATCAGATACAGATAATAATATTGCAAGCCGAGATCGCTTGCAAAGAAAAGAGAAACCATTGTATAAACAGATTGGCTCATTGGATCACAAACATTGAGTTGTTTGAGGAGGTGGACCTAATGGCACAAAACAATAATCAAAATAAAAACCAGAATCAGAACAAGAATCAAAACCAAAATAAGAACAGTGAAAACAGTCAAAACTGCAAATAGTTAAAATTTAAATCAATTTAATTTCAAAATACCATCTCTAAAGGATGATTTAGAGGTGGTATTTGCTGTTTAATTGTTGTCGGCTGAAGGGGAAATGATATTGAAAAGTTCGCGAAGTCGTTCTATTTTGCCTTTTAAGTATAAATATCCGAACAAAGTCTCAAGTCCTGTAGCATTATGATATTGAACGAGTGTAGCGTTTTTGGGGATGTTTTTTGTATGAGAATTTTTTCCCTTTCTAAATACATCTTTTTCTTCATCTGTAAGATGCGGGAAAAGTTGTTCTACATATTCGGCTTGAGATTGACAGCATACCTTTTCGACGCTTCTTTTGTGGAGTTTATTAACGGCACATCTGTTTTGGCAAATAATCTGATCTCTTACGAAAAGCTCAAAGACAGCGTCGCCTATAAACGCTAGCGAAAGTGGATTTAAGCTTTTATAATCGCAATTTTCATTGTACAATCTTTCCAAGATTTAACACGCACCTACTCAATAAAATCAAATTCAAAATCGTATATATTAACAGTATCACCATCTTTTATGCCTTTTTTTATCAAAGCATCGTTTATTCCGCTAGAAGAAAGGACTTTTTGGAAGTACTGTAATGAGTCATAGTCATCGAAGTTAATGGAATCTAATAATTTTAAAAGCCATTTTCCTTCAATTTTGTAAACACCATTTTCTTTAGTTATGGTAAATGTTCTATCTTTTTCTTTGAATTCAATGTTGTCCACAGTTTCTTCTGCCTCAAATACTTTTATGGGTGGCAGCTTTGCAAGTTTTTCTTCTATAGCATCTAAAAGTTTGTCGGTACCGTAGTTTATTGGAGCCATTATAGGGAAGAACTCTAATCCGAGGTTGTTTACAAATGCTTTAAAATCAGATATTTGAGCATCCGTAGCTAAGTCGCATTTATTTCCAACGACCAGCATAGGGCGCAAAGCAAGTTCAGGATTAAAGACTTTTATTTCATTATTTATAATCTGAAAATCGTTTTTAGGATCACGACCTTCGCTTCCGGAAATATCAACAACGTGAACCAGTAGTCTGCATCTTTCTACATGTCGCAAAAACTGGTGCCCAAGGCCTATGCCATCTTTAGCACCTTCTATTATTCCGGGAATGTCGGCCATAACGAACGAACGATTTTTATTTCGAGTAACTACCCCTAAAACAGGGCTCAGTGTAGTAAAGTGATAGTCAGCTATAACTGGTTTTGCAGAGCTTACCACTGAGATTAACGTTGATTTACCTACGTTGGGAAAACCGACAAGACCTACATCTGCAAGGAGTTTTAGTTCCAGTTGTACTTCAAGTTCCTCTCCATCATCGCCAGGTTTAGAAAAACGAGGAGCTTGCCTTGTGGAGGTAGCAAAGTGCATATTTCCAAGGCCACCTTTGCCGCCTTTGGCTATCACAGTTTCCTTGTCTGTAGAGATGTCGGCGATAATTTTGCCAGTATTAGCGTTTTTGACTATGGTACCTTTAGGTACTTTTATTATTAAGTTGGGAGCGCTTTTGCCAGCGCAGCGGGAAGCTTTGCCATTCTGCCCATTTTCTGCTACATATTTTCTTTTATATCTAAAGTCGGCGAGTGTAGAAAGATTACTGTCGACCTTAAATATAATGTCCCCCCCTTTTCCACCGTCCCCTCCATCGGGACCGCCATTTGCTACATATTTTTCTCTGTGAAAGGAAACGGCACCGTTTCCGCCATTTCCGGCTTTTATTTTTATTTTTGCTATATCTACAAACATTTTTCCTCCTTCCGCTTTTCTTTGAAGGAAAAGAAAAGCTTGGCAAAAGAAACTAAGTTCCGCCTCCAATAAGTTTTATGAAAATTTTATTGCCTTTTTCAGCGAAATGTAAGACTAATTGATTTGAGACTAAAATAAGTTCAAAAAAAGGAACTGAGTTTCGCACCTAATTAAATTTGATGAAAATTTAATTACTTTTTTCTGTGAATTGGTTTAGTTGATTTGTGGTTAAAAAATGAGAATAACATATTTCGATCTCACGAATAATAAATAAGGGAGGAAAATATCCTCCCTAAGCCAAATTATTCAGCGGCGGTATAAACACAAGCACGTTTTCTATCTCTGCCGAACCTTTCAAATCTAACTGTACCGTCAGTTAATGCGAATAGAGTATCATCAGATCCACGACCTACGTTTTTGCCAGGATGGATGTGTGTGCCTCTTTGTTTGACTAAAATATTACCAGCTAAAACAAATTGCCCATCGGCCCTTTTGACGCCAAGCCTTTTAGATTCAGAGTCTCTGCCGTTCTTGGTCGAACCCATTCCTTTTTTATGAGCAAACAATTGTATATTAATTTTAAGCATATTATTACACCTCCATGTAATTTACAACAATATTTTCAGGGTATAATTCTTCTAAAGCAATTAAGTGTAACTTTAGACCTTGAAGTATATCTTTGCAAGGATTATAATCATCTTTTTTTATTTTAATAAACATTTTTCCACTATTATCTACGCTAACATCGGCAGCAATCTTAATAACATCGGTAATTGTATTAGTTGCCATGTAAGCGGCTGAAGAAACAGCGGCACAAATTATATCTGGTTGATTGTTACTGTAGTTAGCGTGGCCAGAAATTTGAAATCCCAAAATTAAACCAGATTCATTTACTAAAAAAGTAGCATTTATCATTATGCATTGATATTTTCGATTTGTACTTTAGTGTAAGGTTGTCTGTGACCTAGCTTGCGTTTTTCACTCTTTTTAGGCTTGTAAGTAAATACTGTTATTTTTTTACCTTTACCGTTCTTAAGAACCTTAGCACTAACTTTAGCGGAATCAACATATGGAGTACCTAAAGAAAGATTGCCATCATTTGAAATAGCAACAACTTTAAAGTCAACAGTAGAGCCTTCTTCAGCGGTTAATTTCTCAACGAAAATAACATCGCCTTGTTCAACTTTATATTGTTTTCCACCGGTTTCAATAATTGCGTACATATTTGGCACCTGCCCTTTTTATAAAACTCGCTACTTACAGGCGAAAACGAATGTTTTCTTAAAGAGCCTGCAATATGCGGCAAAATAATCTTACCACAATCTACAGGCTTTGTCAAACGTTTAGACTTCTTTTTCTAAAATCTCTTTGCAATTCAAAACTAATTTTTCAGTATTTGTATTATTTTGAGGATACTGCGGATTTATTTCTTCCATTGTTTTTGTCAAGATCTCAGATACGAAATATCTAGCGAACCATTTTTTATCAGCGGGTATGATGTACCAAGGGTTTGTGGGAGTTGCTGTTTTATTTATAGCATTTTCGTACGCCTCCATGTAAGTATCCCACAATGCACGTTCTTTTATATCTGATTCAGATAATTTCCAGTTTTTGTTTTTATTGTCTATCCTTTTGAAAAAACGTTTTTTCTGTTCGTCTTTAGATATGCAGAAGAAAAATTTTAATACTCGCACGCCATTTTCCCACAGGTAATCTTCAAAGTTTACAATCTGTTTATAACGCTTATTAATAATATCTTTTTTGCACCTATCTGGCATGTTGTAATTTTTATATAATTTATGGACTTTTGCAATCAGTACGTCCTCGTAATATGACCTGTTAAAAATGCCAATAATACCTTTGGATGGCAGTTTCTTTATGCAGCGCCATAGGTAGTCGTGTGAAAGTTCTTCAGAGCTTGGCTGTTTAAAGTTGCTAACTTGTACGCCTTGTGGGTTAAGACCACTCATAACGTGTTTTATAGCGCCATCTTTGCCTCCTGCATCCATGGCTTGAAAAATTAAAAGCAAACTTTCTTTACCCTCAGCGTAAAATTTATCTTGAAATTGTCCGAGCCTTTGTAGATTTACTAAACTTTTATTTGCAATCTCAAATTTGTCTAATTTTAACTTTTTAGCACTGGGGTCAAAATCTTTAAAGTCAAATTTTTTATTTCCAGAGATTTTAAATTCATCTAAATTCATTCTACATTCCTCCTGTTAAATTTAATATATAATAGCATATATGTATAAAAATGTCAATTAAATATTAATTTTAATATTAAAAATATGGAAATGATTTATTTTGGACTTATCGAATTTATTGTAATATAATTAAAATAAAACTTACTGGAGGACCTTTATGCGCGTATGTGCTATAATTTGTGAGTATAACCCTTTTCACAACGGACATGCCTATTTAATATCCAAAGCGAAGCAGATGGGTTTTACTCATATTGTTGCCATTATGTCTGGAAATTTTACGCAAAGAGGTGAATTCTCTATTGTTTCCAAGCTTGCAAAGACGAAAATGGCGCTTTTAAATAACGTGGATCTAGTGATAGAATTGCCAGCTGTATACTCGATATCTAGGGCAGAAACTTTTGCAAAATCAGCGATTTACTTGGCAAACTCATTGGGATGCATAGATGCGTTAATTTTTGGTAGTGAATGTGGAAATATTCAGATGTTAAAAACAGCAGCTGAAGCAACATCTTCTAAAACTGTAAATACTGAGATAAAAAAGTTTTTAAAAACAGGCATAACTTTTGCAAAAGCCAGAGCTTTGGCAGTAGAAAAAGTTTATGGGAACCGGGTTTCAAATATTTTTAATTTTTCAAATAATAATTTAGCTATTGAATACATAAAAGCTTTGAATGATTTTGATTCGCGCATAAAGCCGTTACCGGTTTTGAGGAAACAAGTTTTGCACGATAGCATGGACTGTGCCGGAAACTTTGCAAGTGCATCATATATAAGAAGTTTAATTTTAAAAGGGCAAGATTATTCGCAGTTTGTGCCGAGAGCCACTCTGAAAATTTTGAAGCAAGAAATGGCTTTGAGACTAGCTCCAGCAGATGTAAAAAGGCTTGAAAGAGCATTTTTGTTTCAATTGAGGAAGTTAGAAATAGACGATATATTGATGGCTTCAGAAATAGGCGAGGGGCTTGAATTTAAGATATATAAAGAGATAAAGAGTTCATCGTTGTTTGAAGAGCTGTTAGATAAAGTAAAATCTAAAAGGTATACACTCGCCAGAATAAAGCGCATTGTTTTATCATTGATACTTGGCATAGATAAAGAAATTCAAAATGTTTTGCCGTCCTACATAAGGATTTTAGGGTTTAGCGTTAAAGGTAAGGAAATTTTAAGTAAATTAAAAAAATCAGCTACTCTTCCTGTGTTCACTAAATATTCAGAGGTTGAAAAATATAAAGATGAAAACATTTTGAAAAAATTTGCTTTTGAGGCTAAGCTATCCGATATTTATTCTTTAGCTTTACCTAAAGTCTGTGAAATGGGACTTGACTACAAATTCAGCGTGGTGGATGGAGATAAAATAATTTGAGTTTTTGAATTTATTCATACATACCGGACAATTCTATTTATTAGAACTGATTAGGTGGTATAAATATGAGCAAAAGAATTACGATATTTTTCATGACGCTTTTATTTTGTATATGTTTTTCTATTTTCCGTTTGTACACTTTATCTCAGGGTGAGTCTCTTCAAACGGCAGCTTCGCAAAATGGCATCTATAAGCTAAATGTGGCGTCAGCTAGGGGCATTATTTACGACTGTAAGAAAAGGCCTTTGGTAAATTTACAGAAAAATACAATGATATCGGTTTTCCCGAATGATTCTACCCCAAAAACTTTAAGTAAGATAATGTCTTCTGGTGAAATGAATGAAATTATTCCACTTTTGCAGACGAGAAAGCCATTTTGTTTGAAAGTAAATAGTGAGCAGAACAGAATAATTTCAGAAGATATTCAATATTTTAAAGTACCTAAGAGATACTCCGATTTTCAACTAGTATCGCATATTTTGGGATACTTAGACAGCAGTGGTAATGGAGTTTGTGGTATAGAGAAGGCTTTCAACGATTATTTAAATTCATCAAAAGGGAAAATAGAATTAAAATATAAGATTAATGCATTAGGGGAAATTTTAGATGGTAAGCAACTCAAAGTAGAGGATACGTTGTATAAACAGTCACAGGGAGTGGTTTTGACTATAGACAAGGACTTGCAAAAAATTTCAGAGGAAGTTGCTGAAAGGTATTTAAAAAAAGGTGCGATTATAATCACGCAGGTTCCGAACTGTGAAATCAGAGCTTTTGTTAGTACTCCACAGTTTGACCCGAATAATGTATCTGCTTCTTTAAATAACGAGGATTCTCCGCTTTTAAATAGAGGGTTATCTTCATACAATTTGGGCTCGATTTTTAAGTTAGTGACTATTGCGGCGGCGATGGAGACTGGCATAAATTTGGATACAGAGTTTGATTGTACAGGGTCAATTAATGTAAATGACGGAACGTACCACTGTTTTAATGGAAAAAGCCATGGGATAGAGGATGCAAAGTTAGCTTTAGCATATTCGTGTAATACTTATTTTGTAAATTTAATGAAAGATATGGATGCAGAAAAGTTTATTGATTTTACTAAAAGTTTAGGCTTTGGTGAAAAGATAGAGCTTGCACCAGGACTTTTCTCTCAAAGTGGGAACTTGCCAAACTTAAATAGTTTAAAAGACCCAAAGCTAATGGCGAATTTGTCATTTGGACAAGGCAAGCTTATGGCAACGCCTATTCAAGTGTCAGGGCTAATAAATGCTATAGCGTCTAAAGGAAAACTTGTTAAACCTAAGCTGATAGAGGGTCTTGTAGGAGAAAATCTGGAATATACCAAGAGAAATTTTCAAAGGCCAGCAAAAAGAGCCTTTTCAAGGTATACGGCAGACTTTTTGAAAGAAGCAATGAAAATGTCAGCAGATATAGGGACAGGTGTTTTAGGAAAACCCGAAGCATGTGAAGTTGCGGTAAAAACGGGTACGGCTCAAAGCGGAATAAAAGTAGGAGAACACTATGCGCAACAGGCGTGGTATGCTGGTTTTTTCCCGGCGAATGAACCTAAATATTCAGTTGTAGTTTTTGCAGAAGATGCAGAAAGTGGCTCAAAAAGCTGTGGCCCTGCATTTAAAAGAGTCATTGAAGAGATATACAACAACCAATTGGAAAACTGAAGTTTAGGGGTTGAGTGAAATAAAAAATGAATCAGGCTGTAGTAACCTGATTTATTTTTTTTTATATATTGTAATAATAGAAATTTTTAAATTTACAGGAGGTTTGCGTATGTGTGGTATTGCTGGCTGGCTTGATTGGGAAAAAGATATCAGTGAAAGTGACTGCATTAGTGCAATGTCAGAGTCTTTGAGAAGAAGAGGACCGGATGAAAGTGGCATTTACGTTGATAAAAATGTTTGTTTAATACATAGAAGACTGGTTGTGGTTGATCCTGAAAACGGAAAACAGCCCATGACATTTAACTTTAACGACAGAAAATATACTGTTGTGTACAATGGCGAGTTATATAATACAGATGAGATAAGAAGAGAGCTTGAAGTGTTGGGGTATAGCTTTAGAGGTCATTCAGATACGGAAGTACTTTTAAAATCTTTTGTTCAATGGGGCAAAGACTGTGTAAATAAATTAAATGGAATATTTGCATTTGCAGTTTGGGACGATTCAAACAAAGAGTTATTTTTAGCTAGGGATAGAATAGGTGTAAAACCATTATTTTTTTATTTTTACAATGATGGAATAATTTTTGCATCTGAAATAAAAACTTTACTTTGTAACCCGATAGTTAAGCCTGTAGTAGATGAAGTTGGCCTGAAGGAGATATTTTTTATGGGACCGGGGAGAACACCCGGGAATGGTGTAATAAAAGGGGTAGAGGAGCTTAAGCCCGGAGAGTATATGGTTTTCTCGAAAAATAAAACAATAAAAAATTTTTATTGGAAATTGCAAGCTAAAGAGTTTGAGGATAGCTTAAGTGTGGCTATAGAAAAAACGAGATTTTTAGTAACCGATTCTATAAATAGACAGCTGGTATCCGATAAACCACTTTGTTGCTTTTTGTCTGGAGGTCTTGACTCAAGCATAATATCAAAAGTAGCTTCAGATTATTATAGAAAAGAAAATAAAACGCTATGTACGTATTCAGTAGATTATGTAGATAACGAGAAATATTTCAAAAAGAATAAATATCAGCCCAACTCTGACTTAGAGTACATAAATATAATGGTAAATTATATAAAATCGAATCACAAAACGGTAACGCTTTCAAACGGCACTCTTGCCAACGCTTTGTATGACTCTACATTAGCAAGGGATCTTCCCGGTATGGCTGATATAGACTCATCACTTTTACTGTTTTGCAAAGAAATAAAAAAAGATTTTACTGTTGCATTGTCAGGTGAATGCGCCGATGAGATTTTTGGAGGATATCCTTGGTATCACGACAGAGAAATCTTATTTGATGAAACTTTTCCATGGTCAAGGTCTTTAAATATCAGGAGAAATATTCTTAAAGAAGGCTTTTTAAAGTCTGGCGAAAATTATGTGCAGGAGAAATACTTAAGTACGATAAAAGATGTGCCAAAACTAAATGGGGAATCGAAATTAAACGCAAGGATGCGGGAAATGTTCATATTAAACATAAAGTGGTTTATGCAGACACTGCTTGACAGAAAAGATAGAATGAGCATGTACAATGGCCTGGAAGTAAGGGTTCCATTCTGCGATTATAGAATTGTGGAATACGCTTTTAATATGCCATGGGAAATAAAAGCTTTGAACGGTAGGGAAAAAGGCGTTTTAAGAGAAGCAATGAAAGGCATTTTGCCGTATGAGATAATATACAGAAAAAAAAGCCCATACCCTAAAACTCATAACCCGGTATATATGAAAGCTGTAAGTGACAAAGTTAAGACCATATTGCAGGATAAAACTTCGGTGTTATCGTCAATACTTGATTACAATAAGGTTGTTGATCTAATAGAGAACGAAGAAAAGGTAAATGAAAACTGGTATGGACAATTAATGCGGGTCCCTCAGATAATGGCGTACATTATACAAATAGACTGCTGGATGAAAAAATATAAAATTGATTTAATTTAACAGTCATTTTTTTTACTACAAGTTAATAAAATTTTTTATAAAATAAAAAGGGACGGTTGTCAACAGTGAATGATAAAAAAAATAAGGTAAAAAAATATATACTAATGAAATTGTTTTGTTTGTTTATGCTTGTGCTTAGTGTTTTATATTCTGCTGCGAAAGAAAAATTTTCCCCGGTAGGCAAAAGTGTAAGCACTATGGTTAGTGCGTCAAGTGCCGGAAAAACAGAAGAGATGAAAGCGGTTTGGGTTTCGTTTATGGACTTAGATTTAAAAGGAACTGACTATAGTGAAAAAGCTTTTAGAGAAAAATTTGATAATATAGTTGATGATTGCAAAAGCTTTAATTTAAATACTTTAATTGTCAATGTAAGGCCTTTTGGAGATGCCCTGTATCCGTCAAAAATTTTTCCAAGTTCGCACATTGTGGTGGAAAAACAAGGCGATACGTTGAAATTTGATCCTTTAAAATATATGATAGAAAAAACTCACAGTGAGAACATGCAATTTCACGCATGGATAAATCCTTTAAGAATACAAATAAATAATAAACCGGAATTTCTGGCTGAGAATAACCCATTTAACGCGTGGAAAAACAATATGGATCCTAAAACTGAAAACTTTGTTGTAGATTTTGGCAATGAGAAATATTATAACCCGGGGTATGCTGAAGTGAGAAAGCTCATAATAGATGGTGTAAAAGAGGTTGTTTCGAACTACGATGTGGACGGTATTCACTTTGATGATTATTTTTACCCAGAAAATAAGCCGGACTTTGATGCAAAATGCTACAGTGAATATTTGAGTCAAGCAACGCCGGGGGAGGCGTTACCTCTTGATAAATGGAGAATGGCAAATATAAATGCTTTAGTTGCAGGTACTTATAATGCTGTAAAATCGATAAAAAGCAATGTAGAATTTGGGATATCTCCGCAGTGCAACATACTGAAGAACGCCGCAATAGGCGCTGATATTTATTCTTGGTGCCAATACAAAGGCTATGTTGATTATATTTGCCCGCAAATGTACGTAAATTTTGAACATTGGTTTTTGCCATTTGACACGGCTATGAACACTTGGAAAGATATTCCTAGGAATAAGGACATAAAGCTTTACTGCGGGTTGGGAGTCTACAAAGCTGGTTCAGATGTCGACAGAGGCACGTGGAAGAATTCAAATGATATTTTGCAAAAAGAAGTGGAATATGCGAGAAAATCAGGCTGTGATGGGTTTATGCTGTTTTGCTATGGGTCTTTGAAACTACCACAAAGCCAAGAGGAAGTTAAAAATATGATGAAGGTTCTTAACAGCTAGACTATAGAACGATGCCAAAGCAGTGATTATTTTTTACACTTGTAATTTTTACATTGTATATTTTACCAAGTAAATTTTCATCTGATTTGACAAGCACAGGAGTGTAGTTTTTCGAGTAACCTTCAATGAATTCACCAATAGGTCGTTCAAACAAAACTTCTTCAGTTTTATTTACTTGGCTTGCTAAAAATTCTGAATTTAATTTTTCTGCAAGGGCAAGCATTATTTTAGTCCGTGAGTTCTTAACTTGCGGACTTATTTGATTTTTAAATTTTTCTGCACTTGTTCCAGGTCTTACAGAGTATGGAAAAACGTGAATTTTTGCAAAGCGAATTTTTTTTATAAAGTTAATAGATTTTAGAAATTCTTCATCATTTTCTCCTGAAAATCCAACCATCACGTCTGTAGTAATGGAAGCGTTTTCAAAGCTGCTTCTGAGATTTTGGACAATAATTTCATATTCTTTTGTAGTATAGTGTCGGTTCATTCTTTTTAAAGTTTCATCGCATCCACTTTGTAGCGACAAGTGAAACTGAGGGCATAGCTTTTCTATTTTTGCTAAACGCCGTATAAAACGTTCATCCATTTGTTCAGGTTCTAATGAACCAAGTCGAACTCGCTTTATTTTTTCAACTGACGCAACAACTTCTATAGCGTCACAGAGGTTTTTGCCGATATCTTGACCGTAACAAGAAAGATTTATGCCAACTAGTACAATTTCTTGATATCCATTTTTTGCAAGATTTTCTATTTCGTCTTTCAGGTTCTCAAGATTTTTTGACCTTACCCGTCCCCTTGAGTACGGAATGATACAATATGAGCAAAACCTGTTACATCCATCTTCAATTTTTACAAAAGCCCTTGTTCTGTCATTAAAGTTTTCTATTTTGAAGTCATCGTATGTATTCAAGAAATTTTCTATACGAGAGATTTTATCTTGAGAATTTATAAATTTTTTAACCGCATCTATTATATTGTTTTTGTTTGCGTTTCCCACTATTATATCAGCTTCTGGCCAAGCAGAAACCTTTTCAGGAAAGGCTTGAGGCATACAGCCTGTTAGCACTACTATGGATTTTGGATTTTCCTTTTTCACTTTATGTAAAATCTTTCTGACTTTTTTATCGCTTTCAGCAGTGACAGTGCAAGAATTTACAATTATTACGTCTGATTCTTTTAAATCATTTGTTTTTTCAAATCCGTTTTTAATAAAATTTTCCAATATAGCTTGAGATTCATATTGATTTACTTTGCAACCGAGGGTAAAAATAAATACTTTCATTACTTTCTCCTAAAATTCGAGATTTTTTTATTTTTTTTGTCAGTTCACATAAAGTTAGTTTTATAGGCTTGACCTAATGAACTAATGCTGCTAACATAAATGTAAATAGTGAGTTTTACATTTTGGGAGGCACGATATGTATAAAGAAGACATTATACTATCTGATATTGAAACCGTAAAAAACTTTGTCACTTTTGCCAATAAGTTTGATTTCCCTGTAAATTTAATTTCAGAACGGCATGTCATAAACGGCAAATCTATAATGGGAATATTCAGCTTAGACCTTTCACAGCCACTGCAGGTTGAAGTTGATGAAAGCTTTCCTGTTGAATTTAAAGAACAAATCAAAACCTTTAGGGTGAAAAAAGAAAACTAAAACATATTTTATTGAATTTTTTCAAATTAGTAAATCCCTTTTGTTTTACGAATATGTAAAAACTGGTCTGAGAATTTATGGATATAGACCAGTTTTTTATTTAGTACAATATGCAATAGAGCTTTAAAAATTTATGAGTTAAGATTTTAATTTTTATTTAGAAAAAGTCTGTAAAGTTCGCTTTTAGAAAGGCCGGTTTCCTTAGCTGCAAGCTTAGTAGCTTGAGAAAGGCTTAATTTTTCGTTTAAAAATTTATCTACTGCTTTCACGGCTTCATCTTTTGAAACTGTAGTTACTTCGGCTTTGCTAAAGCCTGCCACTATTATTACTATTTCACCTTTGAGCGCGGTACTTTCTAACATATTGCAGGCGCCTTGCAACGTAGTCCTTATAACTTCTTCGTGTATTTTGGTGAGTTCTCTGACAATTGCAATTTTTCGGTCTCCTAAAGTGCCGTATAAATCATGTATGGTATTTTTAAGTTTGTGTGGCGCCTCGTAAAAAATCATAGTACGCTTTTCAAATTTTAATTCATTTAAATGTTCTCTGCGACTTTTTTTATTTACACTTAAAAAGCCCTCAAAAGCAAACCTTCCGCTTGAGATTCCAGATATGCACAATGCAGCTGTAAATGCACTGGGACCCGGTATTACAGTTACGGGTATGCCTTTTTCTTCGCAAAGTCTAACAAGTTTTTCGCCGGGATCGGATATGGCAGGCATTCCTGCATCTGAGACCAATGCACAAGTTTCACCGTTTAAAATTCTTGTGCAAATAAATTCAGTTTTTTGTTTATCGCTATGCTCAAAGTAACTTGTAAGAGGCTTTTTGATATTGAAATGATTTAAAAGCTTAAGGGTGACTCTGGTATCTTCTGCCGCTATAAAGTCTACACTTTTTAAGGTATCGATAGCTCTTTGCGAAAAGTCTTGCAAGTTGCCTATAGGTGTGCCGACAATAATTAATTTACCTATCATTTTTATTTTCTCCGTTTTCCATATAAAATTCATAAATCTTTTTTAGCTCATCAGATTTATTTCCATTGTCATCTTCCATGATTAAAGCTGGCATCACAACAAGGCCAGGATTTCTGCCTCTTTTTCCTTCCAAAAGAAAAAGCTTAGGTAATGATGTGCGCCGCTGCTGTACGAACCTTAATCTTTTTGGTTCTATATTGTGTTTTCTCATTGAAAGCATCACATCACAAAGTCGTTCGCTTCTTTGGCAGATGCAAAGCCTACCACCGAAATTTAAAAATTTTTCTGCCACTTTTACTACATCGTCTGTAGAACAAACAAGCTCATGCCGTGCTATTTTTTTATGTACCGAGTCATTAAGCAACCCCCTGCCCACAGCCTTATATGGAGGGTTGCAGACGACTAAATCATAGGAATGCTTGTAATTTTTGAGGTCATAATTTTTTATATCAGAATGCACAACTTCAATTTTGTCTGATAGATCATTAAGTTCTACAGAACGTTTAGCAAGGTTAAAGGCATTTTCTTGAATCTCAATTGCTGTTGTAAATTTTGGTGGAGTTTTGGTGTGCCAGAAAAGAGGAATTGTGCCACAGCCTGTCCCGAATTCTGCTGCTTTTTCATATTTTTTAGGGCAGGCAAAATCCGCAAGAAGCAGCGTATCTGTAGAAAATTTGTGTTCATCCGACACTATAACTGATATGCCATTTCCGAGTGGTTCTAATTTTTCATTTGTCATAAAGTATCTCCGCATAGTTTTATATTAAAATAAGGCGAGAAATCCTCGCCTTAAATTTCATTGAAAGCAAATAATACGCATTATTCAGCTGGATTAGGAGCACTAACAGGGCAAACGCCAGCACATGCGCCACAATCGATACAAATTTCAGGGTCTATTACGTATTTTCCTTCACCTTCAGAAATTGCACCGACAGGGCATTGTGCTTCGCATGCTCCGCATGATATACATTCATCGTTAATTTTGTAAGCCATAAAGCACCTCCGTTAAGTTTAATGAATATATTTTATCATATTATTAAAAAAAATCAAGGTATTAAAGTTTTAAAATTCAAATGATTTATTAACTGCACAAGTCCTCGAGCAGAGAAGATAAATCAGATTGATTTTTTACCACAATGCCACCATTTAAAAGCATATTTTGGTCTGCTTTTGGTAAGCTGGATGTATGAACTTCAGTTACTTTTATGGGATTTTCATTGCCGTTTTCAAATACAGCAATGCTTCCATTGAAATCTTTAACAATATATGATAAACTACTATTTGAAGTGGTAGGTGGCGCTTCGGCTTTATTTACTTCTTCTTGTGGCTTCTTATATAAAACTATTGACAAAATTAATAAAAATAAAATTGCAAAAATTATGCCAAAAAATACTTTTTTTCGCACAATATCACCCCACAGTAAATCTTAATTAGCTGGTGATATTGTTTGGAAAAGTAAGTAATTTTATACATCAAAATTTTGAAATGCTTCGGCAGGGGACATAAATGAAAAATAAAAGAAATAAAAATAAATTTACACATAAACTTGTAACTACCATCAATGATAATTACTTTAGAGTTGCAGCGGTTAAAGTTTTAAAAACTTTTTTAGTTATATTTCTAGTAATAGCTTTTTTTATGTTTAGCACAGGATTGGTTTATTTATTTCAAGTAGCAAATGATAAGGTAGAATATGACGTTAAGGCATCTAAGCTGTTGCTAAGCAGTATAGTTTACATAAATGGAGAAGATGGAAGCACTAAAGAATATACAAGAGCATATGATACTGAAAACAGAATTTGGGCTGATTTTGATAAAATACCAAATCATATGAAAGATGCAATAATAGCTATTGAGGACAAAAGATTTTTTGAACATAGCGGTGTAGACTGGATTAGAACAGCAGGTGCTGCGATAAATTTAGTAACGGGGTCTGACACATATGGCGGATCAACTTTAACGCAACAATTGATAAAAAACTTGACAGGTGAAAATCAAACCAGCATAACAAGAAAAGTAAAAGAAATATTTAGAGCCTTAAATTTTGAAAGAGAAAACTCGAAAGATGAAATATTGGAAGCATACTTAAATGTGGTTCACTTTGGGGCAGGATGCTATGGAGTACAGGCTGCAGCTAAAAAATATTTTGAAAAGGATATAGCAGATTGTTCAATAGCAGAATGTGCGACAATTGCCGGTATTACTCAAAACCCAACTGCATTTAATCCATTATTGCACCCTGAGAATAACAAAAAAAGGCGAGAAACTGTGCTTTACGAAATGTTTTCTCAGTCAAAAATCACAGAAGATGAATATAATAAAGCAATAGAAGAATCTAATAAAATGACTTTTAAAAATTCAACTTCTAAAAAGGGCATACTTCCGGAGCATGTAAGAGATTGGTATACAGAAGCTTTGTTCAACGATGTAGTTAATGATTTGTCTCAGAAATACAAAATCAGCAAATCTGCAGCGCAAAAGATGCTATATACGCAAGGTTTACAGATTTACAGCGCGATGGATGAAAAAGCCCAAAGAGCAGCTGAATCTGTCATATGGGATTCTAATATATTATCTGGAGATAAGAAGCTTGAACTTGGTTATTTGATGATGGATTTTAATGGTAGGATTTTGGCAAGTGTAGGTTCTAGAGCGAAAAAAACAGCCAATAGTTTATTTGACAGAGCAAACTTTGCAAAACGACAACCGGGATCGTCCATTAAGCCTATAGCGGTTTATGCTCCTGCGATTGACTTGGGACTTTATGATTATAATTCAACACTTCCGGATGCGCCTATAGAAAATTTCTACGGTATAGGAAAACCAGGTCCTAGGAACTGGTATGGAGGATACAAAGGTTCTGTGAGCTTACAATGGGCAATAGAACAGTCAGCAAACGCACCTGCGGCACAAGTTTTGAGAAAACTTACTAACAGAAAAAGTTATGACTTTTTAACAAAGAAACTCTTTATGAGCAGCTTATCTGAAACGGATCTTGTATCTTCTTCGGCGCTGGCTTTAGGGGGGTTAAACGTCGGGGTTACAGTCAGAGAAATGGTAGCAGCGTTTCAAATATTTGGAAATGGTGGCATGTACAATAAGCCATTCACTTATTTTTATGTTTTGGATAGGAATGGGAAAATCCTCTTAGATAATCGGAATAATATTTCGACAAGAGCGATAAGCGAAAAAACCGCAACCGTAATGAACAGGTTGCTAAGAAATGTAGTGGTGAGCGGTACTGGTAGACTGGCCAATATAAAAAATTGGGAAGTAATAGGCAAAACTGGTTCTACAAACTCGAACAAAGATAGTTGGTTTGTGGGAGAAACGCCTTGGGCGGTAGCGGGAATATGGACCGGCTACAACTTTCCTAAAAGATTAAGTTCTACGGCGTATTCAAAACAAATTTGGAAGGCAATAATGGAAAAATACCTTGAAGGAAAAGAGCAAAAGGATTATGTTTTAGACAACTCTGTCTTTGAGAGTGAACAGACTGAAGAAATGTCTGAAAATGATGTGGGAAATAATGAACCAAATGTGAATACAGTAACATCAGAAAATAATATTTATGAATAAAATTGAATGTGGAGATGGTAATTAATATGAGCTTAATAGTGCAAAAGTTTGGAGGAACTTCTGTAGCGGACTCGAAGCTTATATTTAATGTTGCGAAAACTGTAACGAAGGCGTATGATGAAAATAATGATGTGGTAGTTGTTGTTTCGGCGCAAGGAGATATGACAGATCAGCTTATATTTAAAGCTAATGAAATAAATAAAAAAGGATCAAAAAGAGAAATGGATATGCTGCTATCGGCAGGAGAACAAATCTCAGTGGCACTTGTTGCAATGGCGATAGAAAAAATGGGTTACCCGGTAGTATCGCTTTTAGGCTGGCAAGCTGGCGTTATGACCAGCTCAACTTATGGGAGCGCACTAATTACGAAAATAGACCCTGCAAGAATAAGAAAAGAACTCGATAAGAGAAACATAGTTATAGTTGCAGGCTTTCAAGGCTTAAATAAGTACTATGATGTAACGACTTTAGGCAGGGGAGGGTCAGATACAAGCGCCGTGGGGATTGCTGCGGTTTTGAATGCGGATGTATGTAGGATATATACAGACGTTGATGGTGTGTATACTGCCGACCCGAGGAAGGTAAAAAATGCGAGAAAACTTTCTTATATTTCATACGATGAAATGCTAGAGTTAGCAAATATGGGAGCACAGGTGTTAAACAATAGATCGGTTGAAATAGCTAAGAAACACAATATAGAAATTGAAGTGCTTTCCAGTATGGAAGATTTACCCGGCACTGTAGTTAAGGAGGCAAGTGGTATGGAGAAAATGCTAATTAGTGGAGTCGCAAAAGACGATGGCATAGCGCGCATTACGATAATGGGTGTGCCAGACATTCCGGGCTGGGCGTTTAAGATATTTTCAAAGCTTTCATCTAAGGGAATAAATGTGGATATAATATTGCAATCTACAGGTGGAGAAAACACGAAAGATATTTCATTTACTGTAAGAGAAGAACAGCTTGACGATGCAGTAGAAATTTTAAATGAGTATTGTAAATCTATAGAAGGTAGCTTTGTAACGTACGATAGGAATGTATCGAAAGTGTCCGTGGTAGGAGCCGGCATGGAGAGTCACCCTGGTGTTGCGGCAAAAATGTTTGAAGCACTTTTTACAGCACAGATTAATATTCAAATGATAGCAACAAGCGAGATAAAGATTTCTGTTTTGCTGAACCAAAACGAAGCAGATAAAGCTGTAATTGTAATCCACGATACTTTTTTTGATACACCAGCTATTTAAAGTTAGAAAAATTTGAGCAGTGGCTGGTTTCTTTTACTACCGAGCTTTGGTGACTTTTGAGGCTAGCCAATGAAACTGCTTTTTATTTAAAATAGAAAAGGAGATGTATTATTTTGTTAAAAAGTGAAGACATAAAAAAATTATGTGAATCGGCGAAAATAATGATGCAGGAAAACGAACTTGAAAATTTTGCAGATGATTTGAACGACATGCTAGCGTTCATTAACACTGTGAATGAAAAGGACTTTGATGTTGAATTTAATGGGTTTGATGATGAGATTGAAAACCTTGCTGAAGATGAAATCGGAAAATCATTAACTCATAAAGAAATATTCAAAGATGTTGACAATAGAGACAACTTCTACGTAGTAAAGGAAAGGGAGATGTAATATGGTCAGTGGAAAGAGCCGTATAAAGCATATTCATGAATTGCTAGAAAAAGGGGAAATCACCTGCACAGAGCTGACTGAGGGGTATTTAAGCGCAATAGAAAAAGATGATGAAAAGTTAAAATCATATGTGAGTGTGACTAGAGAGCAGGCCCTGAATACAGCCAAAAAAGTAGATGAGAAACTTTCAAGGAAAGAAAAACTTTTACCGCTTGAAGGCATCCCTATGGCACTGAAGGATAATATTTGCACAAAAGGCATAAAAACGACTTGTAGCTCCAACATGTTAAAAAATTACATCCCACCCTACGATGCTACAGTCTGGGAAATTTTAAAATCTCAGAATGCTGTTTTGCTAGGCAAAACTAATATGGATGAATTTGCTATGGGATGCTCGTGTGAAACTTCTTATTTTGCAAAGACAAATAACCCTCATGACTGTAACAGAGTCCCAGGTGGAAGTTCTGGAGGTTCAGCTGCAGCAATAGCTGGAAATTTAGCGGCATATTGTTTAGGTTCAGACACTGGTGGGTCGATAAGACAACCCTCTAGCTTTTGTGGCATAGTGGGGCTAAAGCCAACCTATGGCTCGATATCGCGGTATGGACTGATAGCACTTGCATCTAGTTTAGACCAAATTGGACCTATGACAAGAAGTGTTGAAGATGCCAGCATAATATATGATGCTTTATCGGTTAAAGACCCTAGAGACATGACAAGTTGCGGTAAGGTAAATGATGAAAGTCACATGCATTTAAATGAAGATTTAAAGGGCATGAAAATAGGAATTTTGAAACAATATTTTGAAGGTGTAAAAGAGGAGATAAGAGCTGCAATAGATGATGCCATAAAGGTTTACAAATCTCTCGGTGCGGAAATAGTATATCTTGATATGCCAGATGTAAAATATTCTTTGCCGATATATTACATTTTAGTTTGTAGCGAGGCTGCATCGAACTTAGCTAGACTTGATGGCATACGTTATGGTCACAAAGCTACTTCATATAAAAATATGGATGAGTTTTTTATTAAAGACAGGGCAGAAGGCTTTGGGGACGAAGTTAAACGTAGGATTTTGTTGGGCACTTACTTTCATATGAAAGATAACTATGAAATTTACTATAAAAAGGCATTAAGAATCCGAAGTGCAATTATTGAAATGTTTAATAATGCCTTCAAAGAATGCGATGTACTTATAAGCGCTACTGTAGCTGAGACTGCATTTTTGCATGACTTCAAGCCGGATGATCAGATGCAGGCTTATTTAACGGACATATGCACAGTGCCTGTAAATATTGCTGGACTTTGTGCTGTATCGGTCCCGTGCGGAGTGGATCAGAACAAATTACCCATAGGCATGCAACTAATAGGTGACCGTTTTTGCGAATATAAAATTTTAAATGCAGCTTATAAGTTTGAGCAGATGCAATGTGGCAAAAATTACAAGGAAGTAGATATGGGGGTGAGATTGTGAGTTTATTTGAAAAATATGAATTAATTTGCGGTTTAGAAACTCATATAGAGCTATTGACTAAAAGCAAAATTTTTTGTAGTTGTGCAACTTCATTTGGAGACGTACCAAATACACATGTTTGCCCGATTTGTTTAGGACATCCAGGCGTTTTACCCAGGCTTAATGGTAGAGTTCTAGATTTTGCGATAATGGCAGGTATTGCGACAAACTGTGAAGTAGAAAAAACTATAGGATTTGACCGCAAAAACTATTTTTACTGTGATTTACCGAAGGGTTATCAGATAACTCAAAATAAGTTCCCAATATGCAAGGGCGGATATATAGAGCTTGAAAAGGGCAAGAAAATAAGGATTAACCACATACACATTGAAGAAGATGCCGCAAAGCTCACGTATAAGGGTCAGGATATACTTATAGACTACAATAGAAGTGGGGTGCCGCTGATAGAAGTAGTTTCAGAGCCGGATTTAAATGATCTATTAGAAATAAAAGAGTACCTTTCTAAACTACAGCACCTTATGAGATACATAGGGGTGTCGGACTGTAAAATGCAAGAAGGGTCAATGCGTTGTGATGTGAATATTTCTGTTAGAAAAGTCGGCGAAAAAGAACTTAATATGAAAACAGAAGTAAAGAATGTAAACTCAATATCTCACATTTTAAAAACAGTTGAGTATGAGTTCAAACGGCAAGTGGAAATGCTAGAGAAAGGCGAAGTTGTTTCTAAAGAAACAAGGCGATACAATGAACTTTCAAAAAAGACTGAAGTTATGCGCAAAAAGGAAGAACAGAGGGAGTATAAATATTTTAAGGAGCCAGACATACCGCTTATAAATATTTCGGAGGAAAAGGTAAGTAGCATAAGAAAATTGATGCCGGAAATGCCGCAAAAGAAAATAGCGAAATTTACAAGCGAGTATGGACTAAGTGATTTGCAGGCTAGAACATTAATTAAGTATCGTAAGGTAGCGGACTGTTTTGAAGCGGTTTGTGATGGAGTAGAAAATAAAAAAATAGTAGCAAATTTCTTTATAAATGAAATCTTTGAGAGTTTAGATACAGAAGCAAAAAAACAAGATTTTCTCTTACCGGTAAAGGCGGAAAGTTTAAATAAACTTATGAAACTTTTAGATAGCGGCAAAATAACTGTCAGTTTTGCAAAAGAAATTTTTGAAACAATGGTGCAAAACAATGAAAATGTACAGCTGGATGAAAGTAAAATAGAAAGTTTTGGTGAAGGAAAAATCAAAGAGATTTGCATGTTAGCGATAAAAGAAAATCAAAAAGCTGTGGATGATTATAAAAGTGGAAAGAAAAACGCAATAAATATTTTAATTAAAGATGCAATGACCAAATCAAATAGGGCAGCCAATGGCAAATTAATCTTAGAGACTTTGAAAAATTTGATAAAATAGACTGTACTAGCACTTACCGCCTTTTTTTTGCATAAGATTAAGTATTATGCAAATGAGGTGGTATTTGTGCTTTTAGGGACGATTTTAGCGGTAATTCAAAATTTTTTATTTTTTGTATTACATGTTACAGGACCGGGCTCGTTTCCGCAACCGTTATCGGAAAAAGAAGAAAAAAAATATTTAGTTGAAATGAAGCAAGGAGATAAAAGAGCAAGGAGTAAGCTGATTGAACATAATTTAAGGCTGGTTGCGCATATAGTGAAGAAGTATTATTCTTCAACGAATGACCAAGACGATTTAGTTTCTATAGGGACTATAGGATTAATAAAAGCAATTGACAGTTTTGACTTGTCGAAGGGGATAAGGCTTTCTAGCTATGCGGCAAGATGTATAGAAAATGAAGTGTTGATGTTTTTTAGAAACAGTAAAAAAAGTGCACAGGACGTTTCGATGAACGAACCTATAGATACAGACAAGGATGGAAATGCTTTGGTGCTTATGGACGTTATGTCTGTAGAGGACTGCATAATAGATGAATTAGACACTAAGATAAAATCTGAGAAGTTGCTATCTTATATGGATGAGGTTCTAAGCGATAGAGAAAAAAGAGTTATTTTGCTGAGGTATGGCCTAGATGGCAATCAACAGCTTGCTCAGCGGGAAGTAGCTAAAATCTTAGGTATATCGCGCTCGTATGTATCTAGAATAGAGAAAAAAGCTTTATCTACGCTCAATAAAAGGTTTAATAGAAGCAAATTTTGATATTACATGAAAATTTTGAAGAAAATTGTGATAATTGTCTTTTATTAAAAGATTTTATAGACAATAGTGTAGCAGATTGCAAATTTACATTTATTTGTTTTTTTGATATAATACTTAATGGCATATTATGAAATAGAGGGATAGAAAGTGTCAGAAATAGAAAAAGAGAGAAAAAAAGAAAATATTTTAGTTTCGGTAATAGCGCCAATAAGAAATGAAGAAAATTATATTGAGAATTTTTTAAATTCGTTACTTTCTCAAGATTTTCCTAAAAAAAACCTTGAAGTAGTTTTAGTAGATGGTATGTCGGAAGATAGAACTTTGGATATTATTAATAGCTTTAAAGGAAAATTTACTCGGCTGAAAGTTTGTAGTAACCCTAATAAAACAGTACAGTATGCTCTGAACATAGGCGTAAGAAATGCGAGCGGTTTTTATATTGTTAGGATGGACGCACACTCTGAATATAGTAAAGATTACATATCCAGCTGTGTTGAATGCTTAAAAAACACAGGAGCTGATAATGTAGGTGGCCCGATGATAGCTAAAGGCAAAACGAAGGTCCAAAAAGTTATTGCGGCGGCTTACCACAGCAAGTTTGCACTGGGTGGTGGCAAGTTCCATGACGAACATTACGAAGGTTATGCAGACACTGTATATTTGGGTGCGTTTAAGAAAGAAACATTAGAGAAACTTAACATGTATGACGAGCGCTTACCTAGAAGTGAAGACGATGATTTGAATTTTAGATTAATTGAATCAGGCGGAAAAATATTCATAACACCAAAAATAAAGAGTGTATATTATCCCAGAAGCTCTTACAAAGAGCTATTTAGACAATATTATGAGTACGGGCTTTTCAAAGTGGCTGTTGTAAAAAAACACAGAAAACCTGCAAGAATATCTCATCTAGTGCCGGCAAGTTTCGTTTTATTTATGATTTTATTTGGGCTTTTATCCTTTTTCTCAAAACCAGCTATGTGCGTCTTTTGGAGCATTATGACATTGTATTTTATTTTAAATATATATTATTCCTTTAAAAATAAGTATTTAAGCTCTTTTTCTGACAAATTAAGACTAGTGTTTGTACATTTTATTTTACATATATCTTATGGGTTGGGATTTCTTGTGGGAATATTTAAGTTCTTGAACAAAAAATTGTAGGAGAAAAATATTGAAACCGGAAAAGACAGTAAATTTTTCAAAAGATGAGTTACGAAACTTACAACTAAAAAATTTAGAGATGCTATTATATTTTAAAAATTTTTGTGATGAAAACAATTTAACTTTTTACTTTTGTGGGGGTTGCTGCATAGGTGCTGTGCGTCATGGTGGTTTTATCCCATGGGACGATGACGTAGATGTATTTATGAAAAGAGAAGACTATGAGAAACTGGGAGAGCTTTGGAACAAAAAAGCAGATACCGAAAAGTACTCATACTGTCGTTCCAGTGAGGCTAAAAACTACAGAAACCTTTTTGCAACTATAAATGACAATAACACAACGTTTATTAAAACTCATCAGGCGTCTCTTGATATAAACCATGGTCTGGTTTTGGACATCTTACCTCTTGATGGTTACCCGAATTCAAAATTAAAACGAGCAAATCAAATTTTCTGGGCGCTGGTATATTCGCTTTTTTGTGCTGAAATGGTACCTGAGAATCATGGGAAGCTCGTAAAAGCAATAGGAAAAGTAGGACTAATGCTTTTTAGATCTTCAAAAACCAGGTATAAGATTTGGAGCTTTGCGGAGAAGAAAATGAAACAATATAAAATTTCAGATTGCGATAATATCACAGAGCTGTGTTCGGGGCCTTTTTATATGATGAAAAAGTACCCTAAGAGTGCATTTGATAAGCCGGTTTACAAAAACTTTGAGGGCTATGAGATGCCTTTGCCGTGCGACTACGATACATATTTGAAGACAGCTTTTGGAGAGTATTTAAAACTTCCGCCAAAAGAAAAATGGGTACCTCACCATGATGTGGTGTTCTGTGATTTAAACAACAGCTACAAAAAATATAAAGGAAAGTATTATTGCGTGGAGGGAGAAAAATGATATTTGGGGCAATTTTAGCAGGCGGAGTAGGCTCAAGGATGAATATAGCGGACATGCCTAAACAGTTTTTACCGCTGGGGGAGAAGCCTATAATGGTGCATACTATTAAGAAATTTTTGTTAAACGATAAATTTGACAAAATCTATGTAGGCGTGCATGCGGACTGGCTTTTACATATGTCTGACTTGTTGAAAAAATATAATTTAGCCGATGAGAGGATTGAACTGGTAAGAGGCGGCAAAGACAGAACAGAAAGCATATTAAACATAATAAAGAAGATAGAGAATGATGAGTCGCTGAGCTTATCTGATAATGATATCATTGTCACGCATGATTCAGTGCGACCGTTTGTGACAAGCAGGATTATAGATGAAAATATAAATATGGCTTTAAAGTTTGGTGCTTGTGGTACGGTTGTTAGCTCAGTTGATACGATAATAACCTCAAAGCAAGGAGACACAATAGATTCAGTGCCGGAAAGAAGCACTATGTATCAAGGGCAAACTCCTCAAAGTTTTAACTTAAAATTAATTAAAAAGTTATACGATGAATTGACAAGTGATGAAAAAAATACTCTAACAGATGCCTGCAAAGTTTGTGTTTTGAAGAATGTACCGGTGAGGCTTGTAAGAGGGGAGTACTCAAACTTTAAAATCACCACTGTAACGGACTACAAAATCGCTCAAAGCATGGTAGGGAGGCTGGAGATTGATTAATCATATTTATCAGCTGGTAAGTCCGCACTTTTTTTCGGTGTCATACGCTGATGTAAACTTAAACGAAGGCGTTATAGTTAGGCCTGACTTTATGTCCATTTGCCATGCCGACCAGAGATATTACTTAGGAAAGCGAGATGCTAAAGTTTTAAGTAAAAAGCTACCAATGGCTCTCATACATGAATGCAGTGGCACTGTACTTAGAGATAATACAAAGACTTTCAGGGCCGGGCAGAAAGTAGTTTTGATACCAAATATACCAGGAAAAAAATGCGATGGCGTATTTGAAAATTATTCATTAAATTCAAAATTTAGGTCAAGCTCGACAGATGGTTTTATGCAAGAATTTGTGAGTATGCCGGCAGATAGATTGGTAGCATTTGAAAATATAAAAATGGAAGTGGCTGCAATTTGTGAGTTTGTAAGTGTAGCATGCCACGCGGTGAATCGGTTTAAGCTTGCTACTGGCAAAAGAATCGGCACAATTGGGATATGGGGCGATGGGAGCTTAGCTTATGTGTTTTCTTGTGTTTTAAAAGAAGAGTTGCCCGATTCTAAGGTGGTAGTTATAGGCAAAGATGTAAGAAAGCTTTCATATTTTACCTTTGTAGACAGGACTTTTCTGGTGGGCAGTTTGCCGAAAGACTTTTCAGTTGATAATGCTTTTGAATGTGCCGGTGGGGAAGGTAGTTTCTTTGCAATAGACGATATCATTCGTTTTATAAGACCGCAAGGTTATACTGTTTTGCTTGGCGTGAGCGAAAATAAAATATCTATAAATACTAGAGACATTTTAGAAAAAGGGTTAACTTTCATAGGCTGTAGTAGATCTGGACGAGAAGACTTTGAAAAGGCTATAAATCTTATGGAAAAAAGTGATTTTCAAAGTAGATTGAGCGCTGTAATTTCGCAAGAACCAGAGGTTAAAGAAATTTCAGATATTCATAGAGTTTTCAAAAAAGATAGTTATAATTTATTTAAAACTGTGTTTAAATGGGGTGTATAGAGTTAGATGGGTAAAAATACTAACAAAGTTCCTAGTATAAGCATCATTGTGCCGGTTTACAATGTTGAAAAATATTTAAAAAAATGTATAGATTCTATTTTAAATCAGTCATTTCAAAATTTTGAATTAATTTTAGTAGATGATGGATCTACCGATAGCTCTGGTGAGATTTGCGATGAATATGCCTTGAAAGATCGCAGAGTTTTAGTTATACATAAAGAAAATGGAGGATTAAGCTCAGCAAGGAATGAAGGAATAAAGGCTTCGAGCGCGGAGTATGTTGGTTTCGTAGACAGCGATGATTATATCTCATTTAGCATGTATGAATTTTTGTATAATAATTTAATTGAGAACAATGCAGACATCTCAATTTGCGGTTTGTATAATTGCTATGAAAATAATGTTTACCCTCAATATAGCAAAAAAGAATTTTATTTACTTAACAATGAGCAGGCTTTAAAAATGGCTTTGGAAGGAAAAGTTTTTTCAGTTCATGCTGTAAATAAATTGTATAAAAGAAGTTTATTTGAAGATGTTCTATTTCCCATAAATAAATTATCTGAAGACGCATTCACCATACCGAAACTTTTACTTAAAAGCAGGAGGGTGGTAGTAAACACTGTGCCGCTATATTTTTATGTGCACAGGAGCGGAACAATCACAACGTCTAGCTATAAGAAAAAGGACCTTGATGTAATAGAAGCTTATTTTCAAAATTTAAAATTAGTTGAAGAAAAATGTCCTAAACTAAAAAAAGAAGCAGAATTTAGACTTTTGTGGGCGTTTATGTGTGTGCTTGATAAAATGATAATGACAGATGATTTTAGTGATTTTGAAAAATATAAAAAAATTCTTAAGACACTCAAAAAAAATAGAACAAAAATTTTATTAAACTCTTGTTTTTCACTTCACAGAAAAATTGGAATGGTTTGTTTATTCTTAAACGATAAATTGTATAAGGCATTAATACGGTACAATCATAAAAGAAATATGTCTTTAGTAAATTAATAGTAATTACATTTTACAAATAAAGGAACAAGATTACATATGAAAATAAAGAAAATATTTAGCGTAAAAACATATGAAAAGCTGCGGCTTGCTTATATGATACTTTTTCTGTTTGCAGTGCTTACAAGGGTACTGATGCCAATAGCTTTAAATGAGTCTCAACTTGTTAATAGTGCGGTTTTTGGCTTTGTAGCCTTTTTTGGACTACTTGTACTGGCTGTGGACTTTTTTGGTGAAAGGATAATGTTCACAGTAAAATATAAAGAACTTTTGAGCTTATTTTTGGTTACAGTAGTAGTTTCGAGCATATTAAATGTAAAATATGGATTTTTGGGAAATATAAGAAACTTTGTATGGCTTTTAGTTTCGTTTTTCCTTTTGTACGCAATAAACTTGAAAAGAGAAAAAAAAGACGTATTTAAGGAAATAGGTATACTTTCAAATATTTTAATAGCGGTTTGGTTTTGTGTAGTGGCTTACTCGTTGTACATGTTTATATTTCAAATAGGTTTTTATGTTTATATTTATCCAGACTCATTTGCTAGACAAGGATTTATAGAAAATAGGCTTTTTGGAATATTTGAAGATCCTAACTTTGCTGCGATGGTATCGATAATTACGATGGTGTTTTCTATTTGGAATATAAAAGCTTTAAAAAACAAGATATTAAATATTTTTTACATAACGAATATAGTACTGCAATTTTGTTATATAGTTCTGTCAGGGTCTAGAACGGCACAGCTTGCAGCTAGTATTGGAGTATTTGTTTTTAGTTTTTTTGCTTTTAGATATAAGTTTTTTGATATAAAAAACAAAGCCTTCAAGCACCTCGCAATTGTGATTTCTAGCATTTTATTATCTGGTTTTGCTTTTTTTGCTGTAAATTTATCAAGTGAACTTCTTTCATATGTGCCACCGATGTTTAGCTTTTGCAGTGCTAAAGGAGAAGAAAGTACACAGCATAAAATTAAGCCTGCTATGACTAAAAGGGAAGACATACAAGACACTTCAGACGTTTCAAGCTGTAGGTTTAAAATATGGAAAGCGGCTTTTGAATTGTTTAAATCTAAACCTATTTTAGGAACTTCTCCCAGAAACATGCGGCAATACGCTAAGACTGAATTTCCCAATAATTTTATAGGAATGAGAGGTTATGCGGTTCATAACGTGTACCTTGACATTTTAACGTCTACAGGTATTTTAGGAGCACTGGCTATTGTGCTGTTTTTTGTAAAGTATCTGGTTTATATTTTTAAGTATTTATTTTCTAAAAATGCAGTCAACAAAAGTAATTACCTTTATGTTACATTTTTCTTAACTATCATTGCAATGATAGCTGTATCAGCGGCGTTTTTATCTGAAATATTCTTTGTAAATACTGTTAGTGTGCTGTTTTTCTGGCTATCTATGGGAAAATGTGTTTACTTTATAGAAAATGAAGATAATGCAAGTTAGGGGTGAGAAATTTTTGTTTTATAAGAAAATAAGCATAATTGTTCCAGTATACAACAAAGAAAAAAATATAGAAGCTTGTGTAAATAGCATTTTGTCTCAAATGTATGAAAACATTGAGGTAGTTTTGGTAAATGACGGTTCGACTGATAACTCGCTGCCCATATGTGAAAATTTTGCTTTGAAAGATGACAGGGTGAAGGTTATAACCAAAGCAAACGGAGGTGTCTCTTCAGCGAGAAACGTTGGGCTCCAAAACACTACGGGTGAGTACGTGGAATTTGTTGATGCTGATGATGTTATAGATGAAAACATGTGCTCAGAAATGGCTAAGGCAATGTATGAAAGCGATGCTGACATCGTTGTTTGCGGCTATAAAAGGCAAAACAAGTCTTTAAATCAAGTGAAAAAATGTGTAGGGGCATTTTTAAAAGGTGAAAGCGGGCTGGAAAGAGGTTTTAAATTTTTATATGAAAACGCCTTGTTTAATGCTCCTTGGAATAAACTTTACAAAAGAGAAAAAATAAACTTTAACTTCTCACAAGATTTTTCCATAGGGGAAGATTTACTTTTTAATTTAGATTACTTTAAAAATTGCGATAAAATTCGGCTAATAAAGGCTTGCCCTTATAATTATAACGCAAATATAGATAATTCTTTAAGTTTGAAATATGATGAAAAAATTTTAGAGCAAGAACTGTATTTGAACGACATGGTGAAATCATTTTGCAAAGAAAAATTTGGTGATGATCATCTAGATGGCAGTTTAGATAGAGTATTTTTAAAAGAAATTTATTATATTTTAAAAAAAGTTGTGTTTTTAGATGAATGTGACAAAAAAGAAAAGATTAATAAAATAAAAAAAATCATAAATTTACCACAAGTTTTAGCGATCGACAAGAAACTAAAAGTACATGACAAGCAATTGAAAATAGTTTTTACACTTTTAAAACATAACTGTGCAGTAGGCATTTACACATTTTTTGTTTTGAAGAAAATTTTATTTAAGACAATATAGCTTGTAAAAGTTAAAAATATAAAGGTTGGTAAAAAACGCAATGAGAACGAGAAATTCGATTGTAAATAGCTCTTTTGCTTTAATATCGTATGCTATTTTATTTTTAGGCCCGTTTTTTGTGAGCCCTTTTTTAGAATCCATTTTAGGTGGAGAATATCTTGGTATACAAAAAACTTTGGTCGACACAGTTGCTCTTTTGAGCATAGTGGAATTGGGAATCAGCTATGGAATAATATACAAACTATATGAACCTATTGCTAAGAAGGACTATGAAAAAGTTGCGATATTGCTGAACTTTTATAAGAATGCTTTTAAAGCGGTTGCAGGTGTAGTGTTTTTATTGGGACTATGGTTGACTTTTATAATACCTAAAATTTTTGCGAAAAACCAAGGACCAAAGAGCGTTTCAGAAGTTTTTTTAAGTTTTGCGTTCTTCTTGTATCTTTTAGACACTTTATTTACTTATTTGTTTGGCCACAAAAGGGCAATGCTCATAGCAGATCAAAAGAACTACATTGTTACTTTATGTAGGACAGTTTGTCAACTTTTGATGTTTGTATTCCAGGTTATGGTTATTTATATTTTTAAATCGTTTATATGGTATGTTGTGGTAAAGGTTTTGTTTACACTTATTGAAAGCTTGCTCATAAACAGACAATACAAAAAACTGTATTCGAATATTATAAATTTGAAAATAAAAGGAAAGCTAGCTAAATCTGAAAAGAAAGATTTATTTAAGAATTTGAATGCGTTATTTTACCACAAAATAGGCTATCAAAGTTTAATTTCAGGTTCAACTATAATAATGACAAATAAACTAGGTAAAATCGTTACAGGCATTTATTACCCATACACGCTCATAACAAGTGGTCTTATTAACGTTATTACTCAAGTGTTCAATTCGATACTATCGAGTTTCGGTAATTACTTAGCCAGCAATACCAAAGAAAAAGTATATGCACTTTATAAGAAATTGTACTTGTTAAATCATGTGGTGTTTTCGTTTTTTACAGTTTCGTTTTTTTGCTTGGTAAAGCCATTTGTGGAGCTTTGGATGGGACAAGATTTTATATTTCCTCTAAAGACTATAATACTTATCACTTTAAATTTTTATTTGTTGGGAATGAGACAATCGGTGACGATGGTGAAGTCCAGTGTGGGCTTGTATAGGCCAGATAGATACTTTGCCATAGCTGAAACTATAATAAATTTAAGTTTATCTTGGATTTTGGTTGGGCATTACGGTTTAAATGGAATTTTAATGGCAAATTTAATAAGTACAATTTTAATTCCTTTTTGGGTACAGCCTTATGTTGTTTACGTGAATGTTTTTGAAAAGTCTGTGTTAAATTATTATAAAAAGTTTGTATTGTACTTGTTTTTAACGTTAGGCCAAGTGATAATATCGTATTTTTTATGCGGGATTTTTAGATTTAACAACATAATTTTGCAGTTGACTGTAAATGCGGCGTGCTGTTTAGTTGTACCGAATGTGATTAATTTATTATTTTTTTATCATACAGACGAATTGCAGTACTTATTGAGAGTTTTAAAAGGAATATTAAAGAAGGGGAAAAAGTAATTGAAACGGGAAATGGTTATTAGAAAAAATGACGTTTTAGAAGCAGAAGTGTTATCGTTAAGTTCGGAAGGCAACGGCATTTGTAAGATAAAAGATTTTGCTGTCTTTGTACCAAATGCCATCCCGGGAGATAAGTTGCTTATTAAAATATTAAAGGTAAAAAAGAATTACGCATTTTCTAAAATAGAAAAAATTTTAGAACCGTCTTCAAATAGAATAAAGCCTGACTGTGATTCCTTTCCTAAATGTGGCGGTTGTACTTTCAGAAACTTGAAATATGAATCGGAATTGCTATTTAAAGAAAGGAAAGTAAAGGATTCACTTGAAAAGATAGGAGGGATTAAAGATTTAAAAATAGAGAAAATTATTCCTTCTGAGAAAATTGATGGTTATAGGAACAAAGCACAATTACCAATAAGCATTGATAAAAGTGGCAATTACATAGTAGGCTTTTATGCAAAACATACTCACAGGGTAGTTGACTGTAAAGACTGTAAATTGCAACCCGAAATTTTTAGAAAATCAATAGAAGCATTTTTGGCTTGGGCAAACAAAACAAAACCTAGTGTATATGACGAAAGGCTACACAGTGGACTTTTGAGGCATTTATATTTAAGAATAGCTGAAAAAACTGATGAAGTTATGTTTTCGCTGGTTATAAATGGAGATGACATAGAAGATTCGGAATTATTAATAAACACAGTTAGAAGAACTGTGCCGCAAGTGAAAAGTATAATTTTAAATATAAACAAAGCTGATACGAATGTTGTTTTGGGTAAAGAAAATAAGGTAATGTGGGGGAAAGGATGCCTGACAGATGAATTGTGTGGACTCAAGTTTAATATTTCTCCGAACTCGTTTTATCAAGTAAACAGAAGCCAAACGGAAAAATTGTACAGTTTAGTGAAAGAGTATGCAGATTTAAGCGGAAGTGAGACTGTTTTAGATTTGTATTGTGGGACGGGAACTATAGGACTTACAATGGCGAAAAAGTGCAAAAAATTGATAGGGGTAGAAATTGTTGAACAGGCCATAGAAAATGCGAAAAATAATGCAAAAATGAATAATATAAAAAATGCAAGCTTTGTCTGTATGGACGCAAAACTTGCTTTTGAAGAGTTAAAAAAACGAGGAAACAAAATAGATGTTGTGGTGATTGATCCTCCCAGAAAAGGCTGCGATGAAAACGTGGTAAACTTAATTTCTCATTTTAAAGTGCCTAAAGTTATTTATGTTTCGTGTGATCCTGCGACGTTAGCTAGAGATTTAAAACTTTTTGCAGAAAGATCTTATAAAATAAAAAATATAGGATCTGTTGATATGTTCTCAAGGACTGCTCATGTCGAAACAGTTGTTTTACTTTCAAAACTGTAAATATTGATTTATAGGGAATGGAGAAATATATGACAAAAGTGAGCTTGCAAAAAAGAGAAAGAGTGGCACTTTATGATAATATAAAATTTATTATGATTACACTCATGGTTGTGGGGCATTTTGCAGATGTTTTTACAGAAAGTTCAGGTGTTTGCCAGAGCATATATCTCTTTATTTATGCTTTTCACATGCCAATGATGATATTTGTTTCAGGTTTATTTTACACGAATAGACAAAACATACCAAAAATAATGTTTTATATTTGTAGTGGTTTCGCTTTAAAAGTATCACTTTCAATTGTAGATTTAATTTGTAGTCGCAGCAGTACTAGTTTTTCTTTGCTGACTGATGCAGGGATCCCTTGGTTTATGTTTGTATTAGCGAGCTATCAAATCTTAATGTATATTTTTAGAAATATAAATAAAGTGTTCTTACTTATTTTTTGTATAATATTGGCCTGTTTTGTTGGATATGATACGACTGTTGGAGATTATTTATATCTTTCTAGAATGATTGTCTTTTTCCCTTTTTATTTATTGGGTACGATGCTTTCTCCCCAAAAGATCGTGTCTTTTCTAAATAAATATTCAAAAAGATTTATTGGTATTGCAATAATTATTATAACAATGTGGTTTTTCTTATGCTTTTATAAAAGAGATGAATTTTATATTTACCGACACCTGTTTACTGGGAGAAATAGCTTTTCTAGTGAAATTCTTGAATATGGCCCACTGGCACGCTTGTTATGTTACTGTATTACATTTTTGACTGGTGCAAGTTTATTGACTTTAACGTCAAAAGTTCGAATTTCGTTTATTTCTTCGCTAGGGTTACATACATTGAATGTCTACTATTGGCACTGGATTATTTATTGCTTGGCGGATAAATTTTTTAATATTAGCAATATTTTTAGTCTGGGAAAAACAGGGGGAGTGGTTTTTTTGCTTATCGCAATATTGTTAAGTGTTATATTATCTAGTGTAAGAGTGTTTGATTATCCATTAAATTTAATAAGGCAACAGTGTTTCAAAGCAAATGACAACACGTAATGTTTTAGCTTTGATGATTGCCATCACAGATGAAAGAGTATCAAAATCAATAAGTACACATTTTTTATACTATTGAGCAAAGTTGAGACGAGAATAAACTTGATACTTCAATAATTACTACTTCCAGTATTTCTGGTCTAAGTTTCTATATTGTACAGCTTCAGCGACGTGCGAGGATTTTATAATTTCGCTGCAGGCTAAATCAGCTATAGTTCTTGAAACTTTTAAGATCCTGTCGTATGCTCTGGCGGATAAGTTTAAATTTTCAAAAGCTTTTTTGAATAAAGCTCTAGCATTGTCTGAAAGCTGGCAATGCTTTTCTAACATGTCTGGAGTTATCAGTGCATTACATGTGACATTGCTGCCTTTGTAGCGATTTGCTTGAATGATTCTTGCTTTATCTACACGTTCCTTTATACTTTCGGAGCTTTCCTCGCCTTGATATGTACTAAGCTTTTCAAAGTCAACAGGTGCTACTTCTACCTGTATATCTATCCTATCTAAAAGTGGTCCCGAGACTTTAGAAAGGTATTTCTTTACCAGTTTTTTACTGCAAATGCATTTTTTCGTAGGGTGACCGTAGTACCCGCAAGGGCATGGGTTCATGGCTGCGATTAACATAATAGAGCAGGGATAGCTCAAGGTACCATTTACGCGCGATATTGTAACTTTGCGGTCTTCTATTGGCTGTCTAAGGACTTCCATTGAGGCTCTTGCAAACTCAGGTAACTCATCTAAAAATAAAACCCCATTGTGAGCTAAGGAAATCTCACCGGGCTTAGGTATACTGCCCCCTCCTGCAAGACCGGCAGGTGATATAGTATGATGGACAGATCTGAATGGGCGTTTTTTTAAAAGACTGGTACCTAGGGGCAACAGACCTGCTATGGAATATATTTTGCTTGTTTCTATAGATTCTTCCAAAGTCATGTCAGGCAAAATTGATGGTAACCTTTTTGCTAACATGCTTTTTCCTGAACCAGGAGGACCTATTAGTAACACATTATGCCCTCCTGCAGCGGCGATTTCCAGAGCCCTTTTGGCTTGAAATTGTCCTTTAACTTGTGAAAAATCTAGAAGTTCAAAATTTTCAGCTTTTGTGGTATTATTTAATTTAGCACGAGGAAGGTTCTTTTGTCCCGTCAAATGCAAAATTAAATTTTCTATATTGTCTGTAGGGTAGGTGTTTATACAGTTGATGACAGCGCCTTCTGCTTCGTTTTCTTTCGGGATAAATGCTGTGTTTATACCCAATTCTTTGGCTTTAGAAAGCATAGCAAGGGTACCTTTTATGGGCTTAACTTCGCCGTTTAAAGAAAGTTCACCTAAAAAGGCACAACTATCTAAGTTCACATTTAGTTGCCCTGAAGCTGCCATGATTGCGATTAAAATTGGTAGATCATAGATTGCACCTTCTTTTTTTATGTCTGCCGGAGCCAAATTTATAGTTATTTTGCTTATAGGAAAATCTAAGCCGACATTTTTTATAGTTGACCTAACTCTATTTCGAGATTCTCTAACGGCTGCGTCTGGCAAACCCACGATGTCGAAGGCTGGAATGCCTCTGTCTATAGAAGCTTCTACATCCACTATAAAAGCGTCCAAGCCGAAAAGTCCGAGACTTTTTATTTTAGCGAACATGTAAATCACCTTTTCTTTAGATGTAAAATCAATAAATAATTCTTATTATATAAAATTTATTATACAATATTTTTAAAATATAATCAATAAAATTTGATAAGGAGGTTTTCTTTTGCTGCACAATAAAATATTATACATTTCCAAAATAGCAATATTTTCTGCTGCTGCGACAGTTTTAGCATTGTTTTCTTTTCCGGTTCCTCCATTACCAAGTTTTTATAAAGTGAATTTGAGCGATTCGATAGTTATAATAGGAGGACTTGTTTTGGGGCCTTTAGCCGCTAGTTTAATAATACTTATACGAACTGCGTTGGTGCTGCTAGTGAAAGGTACGTCAACTTTTTTTATCGGAAATTTAGCGGATATGTTGTTAAGTTTTTCTTTTGTTATGCCTATTTTTATATGTAAGCGTAATAGGACGCTACGCGGAGCAATCAAGAGAGTATGGGCAGGAATTTTTAGTTTATGTATTTTTTCTCTAGTACTTAATTATTTTGTATTGGTGCCGTTATACTCAAAAATAGCATCTGTGCCGTATAATGAAATTTTAATTTGTAATAACAATTTACTTATCCAATTTTTATGTGCAGTATTGCTTTTAAACCTGCTAAAAGGGCTATTGTGCGGAGCCTTAGCTTTATTTATCCATAGAAGAGTATTAAAAGTTCATTGAAACAAAAAAACATCTCACAGTTTAATTGGGAGATGTTTTTATATAATGATAATTTTTGGAGTTAGGAATTTTATAAAGTTTCCCCGCTTAACCGTAATGTGTACAAAATAACCTGCCTACTAAATAAACAGGTGGGTGCCAGCCTATAATTTTCTCGCTCCCTTCATTCAGCTAAAGCTGAGAGGTCTGCAATCCAATAACAGAGCGAAGCTCCCGATAAAAAAGTTGTAGGGTTAAATAACACAGTCCGCGAATTAAGCAGGGAAATATAATTTCTAAATATAATTATATCATAAAATTTCAAAATGTAAATAGTATTTATAAAAAATATATGTGTTTAATGATTTTATTATTGATTTTCTTCATTAACTTCATAAAAATCTTCAAAGTGAGATTCAAAAGTTTTTGCCAGCTCATTTAGTAGATCTGTATCTTGAACTTCAGCTAAGACTTGCTCACCGTTATCTTCTATTAGTTCAAATATATAGTAACTTGAATCTGAATTTGACTTTTCGTTCTGTGGGAACAAAGCATAAAAAAAGCCATTATCGTTTTCTATTGTGTCTAATATTTCGAAAGTGTGTTCTTTCCCATCATCATCTACAAGGGTCATTACGTCAGGAGAAAATTCATTTTTCAAGTAAAACAACTCCTTTATAGTTATTACTTTTACTTTAAGATTGTACATTTTATTTTGATTTTAGTCAATAGTATAGTATTTTGTTAGTGCCTATATTGGGGCGGCAGCCCCACAGGATATGATAAATTTTTTATCATACCCTGTGTAACGGTCCATTTAATGGACCGTTTGATGGTTTATAAAATAAACCATCTGGCTGCCGCCAACAAATTACGCACTAACTTTTATTTTAGTGTTCTAATATATTTTACTATTTCATATCAATTAGAAAAAGGGAGGGACAAGATTTGTGGCAACCAAATTTAATGAAGTCATAAGCAATTTAGATTTAGAACTTAGCCGAGCATTGAGCCATTTAAGTAAAAAGGTAAAAAGTGAAGTACAAGAAATAAGATTACGAATAAATTGTCCTGTTGTTTTGCATTTAGGGGAAAGTATGTATTTTATTTCTAAAGACGGAACTTTAACGAAAGTGGCAGGAGAAAACTTATTGATAGCGACAGCTGATAATATAAGAAACACTTTTAACAAAATATGCAATTACTCCGTTTATAGTTACCAAAAAGAAATAGTTAATGGATTCATTACGATAAAAGGAGGCCATAGAGTAGGAATTTGTGGAACTGCAATTTACGGCAAAAACATTGAAAACATAAAGGACATAACGTCATTGAACTTTAGAATAGCTCGATCTATGCCAGGAATATCGGATACTGTTTTAAAGAACGTTAACACAGATTTTTCAGGAATTTTAATAGCAGGGGCTCCTTGTTCCGGAAAAACCACATTGCTAAGAGACATTGCAAGGAATTTGTCTATAGGAAAATTTTCGAGTGCAAAGAAAGTAGTTGTTATAGATGAAAGAGGCGAATTTAGCGGAATGTATCGAGGTGAACCGCAAAATGACTTAGGGTACTGTGACATACTTTATGGTTACTCTAAAAAAGACGGAATAGAGCACAGCATACGATGTTTATCTCCTGAAATTATAGTTTGTGAT
The DNA here is from genome assembly GCA_900549775.1 of uncultured Oscillospiraceae bacterium. Classification (GTDB taxonomy): domain Bacteria; phylum Bacillota; class Clostridia; order Oscillospirales; family Acutalibacteraceae; genus UMGS1224. Next base: position 98,855 of record URPR01000001.1, read on the forward strand.
GAAATAGGCAATGAATCTGACGTAAATGCCATAGAGTCCGGAGTAAATTCCGGAGTAGCATTTATAGCGAGTGCTCATGTAAGTGGTAGAGAGGGAATAACTAAAAAAACTGCACTGAAGGGACTTTTTAGCAAAGGGGTTTTCGACACAGTTGTTTTTTTAAATAAATTATCAAAAAAGTTTGAGATTTTAAAAGTTGGTGAAAAAATTGATAAAAGCAATGGGAATTGTAATTTTTTCTTTATCGATGTTAATTCTGGCGTTCACAATATCGCATAGGTTTACATTGAGAATTGAATTTCTAAAAAGCTGTTTGAATTTTCTTAAATATTTAGAAAACGAGATAAGTTACAGCAAAGATACAATCTATGATATATTGAAGCGATACCCAGATAATCATACCATACAGAGCTTCTTGGGAAAGTGTTGTGAAAATATAGAAAAAGGAAATGATTTTAATAAATCCTGGATTTTGGCTTTAGATGAGGTAAAGAAAGATTTTAACTTAAAAAAAAGCGACTTAAACTTTTTAGAAAATTTGGGTAACAATCTGGGCAAAAGCGATGTGGATAGTCAACTGTCATATTGTGAACTGGCTTTAAACGCATGTAATTTAAATTTGGCGGAATCTATTGAAGAGAGAAATAAAAAAAGTAAACTTTATTGTAATTTATGTTTACTTTCCGGAGTAACTTTTATTTTACTAATTTTGTGATTTGACGAACGAGCTTTGATAAAAACTGAAGGAGAAAAGCAAATGGATGTAGATTTAATTTTTAAAATAGCAGCTATAGGCATTATTGTTGCGGTTTTAAATCAAGTACTTATTCGCTCAGGCAGGGAAGAACAAGCCATGATGACTACTTTGGCCGGTCTCATAGTGGTTTTAATGATGATAATAAAAGAGATTGATGTTTTGTTTAAGACAGTAAAATCAATTTTTGGTTTATGATATTTAAAATCAAATTTATTAGGCTAACATGAAGGACTAAAACTTATGAATTTAATTAATATAATAGGAATTGCAATTGTTTCGGCAATTTTGTCGCTTACTTTAAAACGGCACAATCCGGAATTTTCGATGGCTATAAATATTATGTCAGGGATTATTTTGGTTTTGGGAATACTGTCGAACGTTTTGCCGAGTGTAAATGAAATAAAAAGCCTGATATTTAATACAGGCGTTCCGTCAGAATACATATCCATACTTTTGAAAAGTCTAGGAATAGCATTTTTTACTCAATTTTCGTCTGATGCATGCATTGATGCTGGACAAACAGCGCTTTCTTCTAAAGTGGAACTTGCCGGTAAGGTCATGATTTTAATAGTATCCTTGCCGCTTCTGAAGGAAGCTGTGAGTGTAATTACTAAGCTGTTGAGGTAAAAAATGAAAAAGATAGTGTTTATTTTATTTTTATTTTTTATTGTAAAGCCTGCTTATTCCGGTGCTTTTTGCGCAAATGAAGAATTTTCAAAAATTTATGATGAACAAGTAAAATCAACAGGTGCAGATAAATTGAAGGATTATTTACCTGAAAAAACGCAAGATGATTTAAACAGTATGGGACTAGCGGATTTAAATCCTAAAAATTTCGAAAAACTAAAGCCGGAAAGTTTCTTTAATTACTTTTGTAGTGAATTTAAAAATCAGGTACCTGAAATTTTAAAAACTTTGAGCGTAACTGTAGGAACTATAACGATAGCTGCATTTTTTGATGGAATGAAACTATCTTTAAATAAAAGATCAATCGATAAAGTCTTGAACTTCGTTTGCGTGCTGGTGATTTGCATAGTATTTGTAAAGTCTGTGGTTACAAGTATAGTTGTGAGTTCTGGTGTTATAAAGGCAGTTTCCAAATTTTTGCTCAGTTACGTGCCGATAATGGTAGGAGTGATGTGTGCAACAGGACAGAATGTTCTGGCGGGATCTTACTCTTTACTGATGCTAACTCTAGGGGAGTGTATGGCTCAAGTTATGACGAAATTTTTAATGCCAGTTTTAAATATTTTTTTATCTATAGGCATAGTTTCTGCACTTTCAGATGGACTAAATCTTTCCGGTGTTTGCAAGAGTTTTTCAAAAATATGTAAATGGGCTTTGGGGTTTATATCGACGCTGTTTGTGGGAGCACTTGGAATACAAAGTATAGTTGCTGGAGCAGTGGACAGTGTAGGTTCAAGGGCATTTAAGTTTGTGATAAGCGGATGTATACCGGTTGTAGGTAGCGCCTTAAGCGATGCATTTCTTACAGTGCAAGGTTGTGTAAAGCTGCTTAAATCGAGCGTGGGAGCATTTTTTTTGTTAGCAATTATCCTTACTTTTGCTCCGATTTTTGTAAAGTGCGTAATGTGGAATTTTTTGTCTACACTTTGTGCGGGCATAGGGGAGGCTTTTGGCATTGTACCTATTAACAAGATTTTAAAGAACATATCTGATGTTTTAAATATTTTAATAGCGGTATTAACTTGTTTCGTAGTAATTTTGATTATATCGACAGTTATAGTGCTGAATACAAACCCTTTTTAGATTTTGGGGGAATGATTAATGACGGCTTTGAAAGAATGGTGTTCCTTGCTGTGTATTTCTATAATAATTTCAGCTGTATTGGAGATTATATCGCCTGGCAAAAAGATGGAAAAAATTTTGAAACTGGTAATAAATGCATTAATTTTATGTATGCTTATTTTGCCGTTGAAGAACATAGCTAAAGATATTCATTTAGACTTTAAAAATAGTAAGAACTTTAATATAGATGAAAAAAATTCAAATTTTCAAGATATGATAAAAGCCCAAAGCAAAGAGTTAGCTGAAAAGAAAATAAAAGAAACAGTATGTGATATTTCGAATAAAGAAAATATAGTGACAAAAAAAGTTGATATATTTATGGATACAGATAAGGACAACTGCATATGTATTAGTAAGATTATAGTTTATGTTAATGAAGGAAGCTTGAAAAAGAGGGGTGAGTTAGAAAAGATACTGTCAAAAAAATTGGAAACGTCTGTAGAAGTTTTAGGAAGTGATAATTGATGGATGATAAAAAAAGTAGCTTTCTGATAGGAAAATTTAAAGAGCTTTTCTCTCAGCAGGATAAATTAAGAAAATTTATAATAGTTTTAGGAACTGTGGGTATAGCGTTGATATTTGCATCAAGTTTTTTAAAACAGAACACCGAAAAAAAGGCTGTTGAGACTAATTTACCAGGTAATATGGAAAGTTATGCTAAGAATTTAGAAGAAAACATAAAAAGTATAGTAGCTGAAATTAAAGGAGCAGGAAACGCTAAAGTTTTAGTAACGCTTGAAAGTTCACAGCAAACAATTTACGCCACAGAACAAAAAAAGAACAAAGAGGCTACTCACGACAACATGGACGGGGAAACCAGAAAAATAAAAGAAAGTGATGATATTGAAACAAAATACATAAAAATAAAAGATGCAAATGGAGCAGAACAGGCGTTGTCTGTTACGCAGTTGCAGCCTTCGGTTAAGGGTGTGGTTGTAGTTTGTGAGGGAGGTGATAACAAAGAGGTGCAGGAAAAAGTAAGAGATGCTGTAAAAACAGCTCTAAATATTACATCAAAAAGGGTTTTTGTAACTAAATGATTTAACGGAGGATATTAAAAATGGGTTCGAAAAAAAGACATATTATATTGGCAGCATTAGTGCTGTCTTTAGCAACAGCTGTATATTTGAATTGGCAATTCTCTTCAAACAAAGAGTTAACTTCGACTGATAGCATTATGTCGACCAAAGAGCTTGGTCAAGCACAATTTGTGAATAATTCTCAGAAATGTGAGGCTAAACCTGAAAACTCTGAAGCAGACAAGGATAATGCAGAAGAAAGCAAAGAGTCATCAGATTACTTTAATAAAGCTAAAACAGAACGCCAAAAGGCTAGAGACGAGGCTACAGAGTCTATTAAAGAGATTTTGGAAAATGCTAAGTCATCTGAAGAAACAAAAGCAGAAGCCGTAAAAAAAGCTACGGAGATTGCTCAGAAAATAGAACAAGAATCTAACATAGAGAACCTCGTAAGAGCTAAAGGGTTTAGTGAATGTTTGGCTTTTCTGCAGAATGATGAGTGCAGCTTAGTGGTAACAGGTGCTGAATTGAATGAAAGTTCAGCAATATCTATAAAAGATATAGTTTGCGGTCAAGCAGGCATATCGAGTGACAAAATTAAAATAATAGAAGCTAAGAGCTGATTTTTTAGATTGCGCGCCAGCTCAATTTGTTTTTCGAGAAAAAACAAATTATTATCTTTTCCGTATTGAAAAGATAATCAATAACCGAGCGAAGCGTTCGCTCGGTTATTGGCGCTGGCGCGCGGTTCAGCTTTACTGTAGTTTGTTCAATATATCTTTAGCTAAATTTTTATCTTTAGTTAAAACAGCTAAAACACACTCATATATTATGTCAGGGTTACTTTGAAAATTTTCTTTCACCATATCGGCTTGAAGTCTGTCAGGTACATAAAGAGAAAACGACAGTAAATCTACATCTCCACCCGAAATTTTACAATTAAGCTGATATCCGTTTTCAATTTCTTTTATAGAAACGGTATTTTCTGTTTCTCTTTTTATTTTAGCAAGTAACTTTATCGTAGCATTGAGAGCTTTGTCTCGTATCGCTATGGGTAGAGACGAATAAAGCTGACTAGAGACAATTTTCCCCGAATCTGTAACAGTATACAAGTTTGAATTTTCTTCGGTAGATTCAATATTTTTACTTTTTAATAATTCTGAAATAGCGCTGTTGATTTCGAAATAATTTGCAAGGTTATTTTCCTGGAGAACTGAAACTAAGTCTTCCTTAGAAAGTCCAGATTTTATGCTGGATAAAATATAGCAGATTAATAATTTAATATCGTTTTTGCTTCTAAGCCCTCCGGGAGTTATGCCGGCTGAAAATGCATCAAATTTCATTATTGTCATCCTCCTTGTGAGACTGTTTATCCAATGCTTCTTTGTGTTTATTTGTTATGGTATTGTTCTGAACTATCTGTTTAAGCTTATCTTTTACGTTTTTTGGAATGTAAGTAGAATCAACTTGCTCGGTTTTCTGTTTACTACAGTTTATTATTTCACATGAAGTTAATTTAGAATTTGGAACGATTAATTCTTTGTCGTCAGGTGTAATAAGCGTGGTAAACATAAGTTCTATGCTCACTACCCTGCCGGAATGAGTACCGATTTCCAGAAAGTCTCCGACTTTAAATGGCTTATTTATAATGATAATTGTTCCGCTTGCGATGTTTGAAAGACTGTCTTTTAAAGCGATACCGACTGTTACAAAAGTAGCGCCGAGTGCAGCTATCATAGAAGATATATTTATTCCGACCTTTGACAGAGCGGCTAAAATCACTATAATACGAAATAAAATTTTTATGATAGAGCCAAAAAATGTTATGATACCTTCATCGACTTTAGCTTTTCTTATGGCGTTGCCTATTATGTTTGTGAGTTTTCCAGATAAGTACCATCCTACAGTCAATATAACAAAGGCTGAAAAGATATGTGGCAAGAAATTTTTCAATTGAGCAAGAGTAGATGTAAAAATATTTTCATTTATCATAAAACGTCCTCGCTTATTTTGTCGTAATTTTATTTAAGTTTACACTATTATATCATACTTTTATTGTTTATAAAATCCTTGAAAAATTTTTTGAGATGATATAATATATTTTTAATGAAGTGTAAGAAATTGTTAGGAGCTTTTTGATAATGACTGAATTTAGTAAAAATAATATTTATTATTCCATATTTTGCCCGCAGTGCGACTATATAAATTCAGATTTACTTTCAGAAATACGATACAACTTTTTTGTTTACAATAAACGTCAAAAAAACAAAATAACAAAAGAAATTGATGGAGAAATATATCACTATTCTTACGTTTTGGAAAAGGATAAGCCTCTTAGATGGAAAAAGATGTTGAAAGACAAACCTCTTGAGAAAGTCAAGGAAGAGAAGGATGGCAGTTATCAGATACAAGTTCAGGGAACAGATAAAAAACTTACGAAAGTGATATTTTTTGATAGAAAGCACAACTGGGTAAAAAGTGAGTACTATCGCAAATATGGCAAAATCACATTTGAAAGATTGCCTGCTAGTGAGAATATAAAAGTTACAGAAAAAATGCTTTCTGGTAGTTGCATGTCATATGAGATTTACCCTGTCGAGTGTTCTAAATTAAAAAGTGGCGATGAAAGTGTAGCGATGCTTATTTGTAAGACAAGCGCCGGAAATTTTTGTTATTATACCAAGAGCCAGGTTGTTTTACTTAAAGAGCGAGCAGAAAAAGATAAAGAAGACAATGCTTTACTTACTGTAGAGCCTGAAAACCAGGATAGTTGCAATGATAAACAAAGTGTGGAAAGCGATATTGAAAGGTTTATTTGCTATAAAGAAAAGAATGCTTGTCCTTTTAGCAAAGCTTACGGTAAAACTATAAAAACTAATAGCGGAGAGGTTCTTTTTTATTTCGGGCATTTGCAAGATAAAATGAGGTCAGGCTTTGGCAGGACTGTAACTTCAAGCGGTGTGACAGCATATGAAGGAGACTACAAAAACGATAAAAAAGACGGATTTGGAGTTTATCGCTATAGTTCTGGGGAACTTTGCTATGTTGGAAACTTTAAGGAAGATCAAAGGTCTGGCTTTGGAGTACAATTTTCAAAGAATGGTGAAAAAATTTTATTAAGTTCCTTTGAGAAAAATAAATTGGGGAAAACAAGTACAATTTTCGATAAGAATGGTAATCTGTTGTTTGCAGGTAAAATAGTTGATGGGCAACGAGTTGGTCCTGCATTGGAGTGTAGATCCAATGGCGAAGGCTTTGTGGTAAAAAACTTTAAAGCAGGGTCATTTATGGGCAAGTGCACTTTGTTTGATGAAGACGGCAATTTGGCTTATAGTGGAGAGCTATCGGAAACTGACAGTAAAAAATGTGGCAGTGGCGTAGAGTACAACCGCGATGGGACGGTTAAGTATAAAGGCAGCTGGAAAAATGACATGTACGATGGACAAGGCATTTTATACTTGGACGATGGACGTAGAATAGAAGGGCAATTTAAATGCGGTAAGGTAAATGGTTTTGCGTGCGAGTTTGACAGTAAAAACCGTAAAATATATGAAGGCAACTGGAAAGACAACCTGTATAACAAAGAGGGAACTAAGTATTTAAACAACGGAAATTACCTGAAGGGGTTATTTGAGGCAGGTCTTGCTACGGGCGTATTGCTGGAATTTAATTCAGATGGTGAAGTTATTTACAAAGGGAATTTCGATGAAGATGCCTATTGTGGAGAGGGGATCCTCTACATAAACGGTGAAAAAGTATATGAAGGGAACTTTGAAAATAACCTGTATAATGGCAAAGGGAAACTTTTTGAACATGGCAAATGTGTTTATGATGGTAGTTTTAAAGACGGCTTAAAAGATGGCTTTGGCAAGCAGTTGAGAGATGATGAACTTGAATATGTTGGTCACTGGAAGGACGACAAGTACAATGGTATAGGTCTAACGTATGAAAAGGCTAAGCCGAGCTTTGTAGGATTTTTTGAAAATGGCAATAAACAAGGCAGAATAAATGAAGTATATGACGGTAAAATTGTGAAAGAATGTCTTTTCGATAAGGATGAATTGGTCTATTTAAAAGAGTATAGATATCCAGACTTGAATATAATTTACGATGGGAACATTCGTGCAGGTAAGCGCAACGGAATGGGCTGTAAGTTTACGGAATATGGCGAAAAAGAGTTTGAAGGTATTTTTGCAAACGGCAATGAGCTTAACAGTATGAGAGTATTCTTAAAAAAGTTGCAACCACTGCCGGAATGTGATGATATGGCCGATACGGAATATATCAACTACAGATTTGGACCAAATTATGTTATAGAAAAGGAAATACTGGGTGGGCTTTACTCAGGGCTATTGGAAAATGGCAAACCTGTTGGAAAAGGCACTGTTTTGTACGCCGACCACAGGTATACAGGTGACTTTTTAAATGGTATACCTAAAGGAAATGGTGTCATTTACAAGAATAATGGTGAAAAATTAAAAGGTAAATTTTTTGAAAGCGAAGTCTTTGGAAGCTCGAAGATAAATTTTGAGTCCGGGGTATCTTATAATTTTATGAGTAATTACAGCTGATTAGTAGGGGGTGATTTGTTGGCTAAAGAAATTATAGATAAAATAAAAAATGCCGAAGCTGAGGCTGAAAATTTACAAAAACTGGCTAGCGAGAAAGCTGGATTGATAGAAGAAAAGGCTAAAGCTGAAGCAGAAACTGTAATTGCTTCAAAAATGAAAGAAGCTAAAGCTAAAGCCGACTTAAGGGTTAATTTTTCTAAAAATGAAGCTAAACAGATTTTATCAAACGCTGAAAAAGAAGCCGACAGAGAAATAAAAGAGATAAGAAATTTAGCAGAAAGTAAAAAGAAAAAAGCTATAGAAAAAATAATTGAAATGATATGCCAAACTTGATTTTAGGTGGTGAAAGTATATGGCTATTGTAAAAATGAAAAAACTTGCTTTGTGCGCTTTAAAAAAGGACAGGAAGAATATATTAGAGTCTCTTCAAAGGGCCGGAGTTGTTCAAGTTGAAGACAGCGAGATGCAAGATGAGTTGTTTGAAAAGATAGATACAAAGCAATCTATGGAGGTTTTCAGAAGTAACGCAAAAGTAGCTAGCGATGCGTTGGAAATTTTAGACCATTTTACAGCGAGTAAAGGCAAGAAAGTCTCATCGCTAGTTGGAAGAGATTCGATCTCTAAGGAAGATTATTACGAGTTCGTAGATAATGCACAGGAAATAATGCGGATAGCTTATACAATCTGCGATGCACAAAATACTATTTCAGAGAGAAAGGCAGAAATTGTAAGACTTGCTTTACAAAAGGACTCTTTAAAGCCTTGGATGAATTTAGATGTGAATATGAACTTTAAAGGTACAAAATTTACGAAAGCTTTCATAGGAACTGTTCCAGGAGAACAAGATGAAGAAAGTTTATTGGCAGCTTTTAAGAGAATTGCTCCGGATATTGAAAATATAGAGTTTGAAATAGTGAGCAAAAGCATAGATGCAACGTATGTTTTTGTAGTTTGTAAAAAAGAAAATAGCATAGATGTAGAAGAAGCACTTAAAAATATGGGGTTTTCGCCGCCTGTTAGCATTACAAAACATACCCCGGAGTATAAAATAGAAAAAATTTCTGAGAAGATAAAAGCTTTAGAAGAAGACGTAAATGACGTTGGTAAACTTATAGCAAGCTATGAAGGCGCAAGAAACGCAATGAGGTTTATCATTGACTACTACAGTATTCGCTCAGAGAAATACGAGGTTATATCTAAACTTCAGTATACTAAGCATACGTTTATGCTATTTGGTTTTGTGCCTGAAAAAGAACAAAAAAAATTAGAAAAAGTTTTATCAAATAACTTTACTGTGGCGTTTGAATTTTCTTCTGTAGAAGATGGTGAGTTTCCTATATTATTAAAAAATTCAGCTTTAGCTTCGCCCGTAGAACCAGTTCTGGAAAGTTATAGCTTACCCGGAAAAGGTGAAGTTGATCCAACTTCTACTATGGCGTTTTTCTACTATATTTTATTTGGGCTTATGCTTTCAGATGCTGCCTACGGAATATTAATTACTATTGGTTGTCTATTTGCATTGATAAAATTTAAAAATATGGAGCCGGGTCTTAAAAAATCGCTCAATATGTTTCTTTACTGTGGAATATCTACAACCTTCTGGGGGATTATGTTTGGAAGCTACTTTGGAGATGCCATAGAAGTGATTTCAGAAACGTTTTTTCATCATAAAATAACTATTCCGGCGCTGTGGTTTGTTCCACTGAATGAACCTATGAGAATGTTAGCATATTCTTTTGGTTTTGGCATTTTGCATTTGTTTGCGGGCCTGTTTTTAAAGATATGCCAACTTTTCAAGGCAAAAAAATATAAAGACATATTTTATGACGTAATATCGTGGTATTTACTTGTAGGTGGAAGTGTAGTTTATTTATTGTCGATACCAATGATGACAAAATTACTTACTTTAAGTTTCGTATTATCAAGGACAGCTGCGAATGCATCATTGATATGCATAGCGGTAGGTGCTTTAACTATTGTGCTAACTTCCGGGAGAGAAAGCAAAAATCCTTTCAAGCGGCTTTTAAAAGGGCTTTACAGCTTATATGGCGTAACAAGCTACGTAAGTGACATATTTTCTTACTCAAGGCTTCTGGCGCTGGGGTTAGCCACGGGAGTTATAGCGCAGGTGTTCAATAAAATGGGAGTTGTCGCAGGTTCAGGTGTACTTGGAACTATTGTATTTACGACTATTTTTTTGATAGGACATGCGATGAACATAGGTATAAATCTATTGGGAGCTTACGTTCACACCAATAGGTTACAGTTTGTGGAATTCTTTAGTAAGTTTTATGAGGGTGGAGGCAAAAAATTTTCCCCATTTTCAATAAATACAAAATATTATAAAATCAAGGAGGATATTTAAATGGATAATTTTGGTATAGTTTTTGCGATTTTTGGAGCGGCTATTTCGGTTTTACTTTCGGGCATAGGTTCTTCAATAGGTGTAGGAATGGGCGGAGAAGCTGCTGCAGGTGTTGTAACTGAAGATCCGTCAAAGTTTGGTAAAGTTTTGCTTTTACAACTTTTACCCGGAACTCAAGGAATATACGGACTTTTGGTTGCTATATTTACATTCATACAAACGGGTATTTTGGGTGAACCGACAACTGTCAGCTTCATTCAAGGGCTTTTATATTTCGCGGCGTGCCTTCCTATGGGAATAGTAGGACTTTGGTCTGCGCTTAAGCAAGCCAGGGCTGCTGTAGCTGGAATAGGTATAGTGGCGAAAAGGCCTGACCAAATGGGTAAAGCGATGACATTTCCAGTTATGGTTGAAACATATGCACTTCTGGCTCTTTTAACGTCTATTCTTGCCATTTTGAACATTCCTAATATAAACCTATAGTAGCGAGGGTCTTTGTGATGACAGGTGTAGAAAATATAGTCAAAAGTATAGAAGATGATGCCAACAAACTAGCAGGAAAAATTTTAGATGACGCGAAATTAAAGGCTGAAAGCGTTTTTAAAGCTGCGAATCAGAAAGCTACCGGAATGAGCTTAGATATGACTGATAAAGCAGAAAAGATTGCTAAACTTACAGTAGAGAGAGCAAAGTCATCAGCTTTGATTGAAAAAAAAAGGGCTATATTGGCTGAAAAATCTAAAATAGTGTCTGATACGATAGATTCTGCCAAAAAGTATTTAATGAATTTACCTGACTGTGAATATTTTGATTTTCTTTTAAAGATATTTAAAAACCGTGTGGCGAAGGACAACTGTATATTAATTTTTTCTGAAGATGACTTAAACAGGATGCCGGATAATTTTAAATTAGAAATTTCAAGACTTGAGAAGGAAAATAATATTAAAATTGAGATTTCAAAAACAGCGAGAGAATTTTCTGGAGGATTTATTATATCTTACGGTGAAATAGAAGAAAATTGTACGATCGATGCTTTGTTTAACGACAATGTTGACAGCATATGCGATGAGTTAAATGAGATATTGTTCTCTTAACTTTTTAATGAGGGGGGGATAAAAATTAAGGAATTATATACTTATGCGGTTGCAAATGTTAGATTTTTAGAAAATTATCTACTTACACAGCATGACATTAACTCCATGCTTTCAATGAAAAGTTATGATGATTGTATAAAATTTTTGAAAAATCATTCGTGGGCAGAGGGCTTGAATACGGGAAATATAGATGAAATAGTTTCTTTTGAAACCTGTAAAGCCTTAAAAATTATCAAGAAACTATCTCTCTTTAACGGAGCTTTGCCTGATGAACTAAACTTAATACTGTATAGGTTTGACTTTAATAATTTGAAATTAGCTATAAAATCATTTATCACAGGTAAAAGCGTTGAAGGTGAATTTCTTCCCTATGGAAACATCAAAATAAAGGCGGTTGTGGATGCTTTAAAGGAACGAAATTTTGAAGCTTTGCCGATTTATATAAAAAATTGTGCCAAAGATGCCTTTGACGTGTTGCTTAAGACTAACGATGGACAGTTGTGCGATACAATTATAGATGCAGGGATGTTAAAAGCGATAAACGAAATAAAAAAATGTACGAAATTAGATTTTGTGCGAAGGTATGCCGAACTTTTTGTTGCAAGCTGTAATGTAAAAACAGCAATTAGAAGTTGCAAATATGAGAAGTCTAAGGAATTTTTGCAAAGAGCTATAGTTGAATGTGATACTTTAGATAAAGAAAAATTGGTGGAAGCTGCCAGCGAAAGTTTAGATTTACTTTATGAGTACCTTTTAACTACAGATTATGGGATTTTCGTGGCGGTTTTAAAAGATTCTTTAGTTTTATTCGATAAATGCATCGAAGATGAACTTATTAAATTGGCGAAAGGTCAGAAAAGCAATTCTTTTACTGTAGCTCCTGTTATAGCTTATTTTTTAGCAAAAGAAAATGAAATGAAAACAGTCAGGATGGTTTGTATAAGTAAAAAGATAGGACTAAAAACTGAAACAATAAAAGAAAGGTTACGACAAACTTATGCATAAAGTTGCAGTTATAGGAGAAAAAGAAAGTGTAATTGGGTTTGCGGCACTTGGGTTGGACGTTTTTGAAATTGATGATACTACTGGAGCTGAAAAGAAAATTAAAGAACTATTAAAGCTTGAGTATGGGATTATTTATTTAACGGAAAAAGTTGCACAAGACCTAGACGAACGATTAAAATACTATCAGGTTAATTATAATACTGCAATTGTTCCTATTCCCGGTAGCGACAAAAGCACTAAAATAGGGTTAGAAAATGTTAGGAAATCTATAGAAAGAGCTGTAGGAAGTAATATTTTAGAGATATAAAGATGTTTTTACTTACTATTTAAGGGCGCAGCCCTTCAAAAATCAAATATTTTGATTTTTGAAATTTCGTTGATACCAACGAAATTCGCGGAGCTATAAAATAGCTCCGCGGGGGCTGCGCCCGGTAAGTGTACTTAACTGAGGTGAAAATTATGAAATCTGGCGTAATAAAGAAGGTAGCAGGACCGCTGGTTATAGCATCGGATATGAAACAAGCCAACATGTTTGACGTTGTTAAGGTAGGTAACGAAAAGTTAATTGGTGAAATTATTGAGATGCATTCGGGTGACGCATCCGTACAAGTATATGAAGAAACGACAGGGCTTGGGCCTGGTGCGCCTGTAGTATCTACAAATGAGCCTTTAAGCGTAGAACTGGGACCGGGACTTATTGGCAATATATTTGATGGCATCCAGCGTCCACTTAGCGAAATAAAAAAGGTATCTGGCAACAACCTAAAAAGAGGAATAGAAGTTTTACCTTTGAACAGAGATAAAAAGTGGAATTTTAATTCAGAAGTCAAAGTAGGCGATGAAGTTGTTTCTGGGGATATTATCGGGACAGTTTTGGAAACACCGATAGTAAAACATAAAATAATGGTTCCGATTGGTATAAATGGTACAATAAAAAAGGTTTACGATGGGGAATTCGCAGTCGATGATGTAGTAGCTGTTATTCAAAGTGAAAACGGTGAAGAAAAGGAAATTAAATTATTTCAAAAATGGCCTGTGAGGGTTCCAAGACCATATAAACAGAAACTTATGCCAAATGAGCCTTTGATTACGGGTCAGCGCGTTATAGATACTCTTTTTCCTATGGCGAAGGGGGGAGTCGCTGCGGTACCGGGACCATTTGGTAGCGGGAAAACTGTAGTGCAGCATCAGCTAGCCAAGTGGGCCGATGCAGATATAATAGTATATATAGGTTGCGGTGAGCGTGGAAATGAAATGACTGATGTTCTAAATGAGTTTCCAGAGCTTATAGACCCCAAAACAGGGCGCTCTCTGATGGAACGAACAGTCTTAATAGCAAACACTTCAGACATGCCGGTGGCGGCAAGAGAAGCATCTATATATACTGGTATTACTATAGCTGAGTATTTTAGAGATATGGGATACTCTGTAGCTTTGATGGCAGATTCCACATCCCGCTGGGCAGAAGCTTTAAGGGAAATGTCTGGTCGGCTACAAGAAATGCCGGGCGAAGAAGGGTATCCGGCATATTTAGGTAGCAGGTTAGCTCAGTTTTACGAACGTGCCGGCAGAGTAATTGCAAAAGGCAGCGATAAAAGAGAAGGAACTCTTAGCGTTATAGGTGCTGTTTCGCCGCCTGGTGGAGATATTTCTGAACCGGTGTCTCAAGCGACTTTAAGAATAGTAAAAGTTTTTTGGGGGCTTGATTCAAACCTTGCATATAAGCGGCATTTTCCGGCTATAAACTGGCTAAACAGCTATTCCCTATATATAGACAGTGTAGGAAAATGGTTCTGTGAGCATGTTAATGAAAATTGGCTGAACCTTAGGCATGAATGTGTAAAAATTCTTGGAGAAGAAGCAAACTTAGAGGAAATAGTCAAGCTTGTTGGAATGGATGCATTATCTGCGTCTGATAGACTAAAACTTGAAATAGCTAGATCTATACGTGAAGATTTCTTACACCAAAATGCTTTTAATGAAGTAGATACGTATACTTCATTAAATAAGCAGTTTCTCATGCTGAATTTAATTTTTAAATTTCAAGAAACTGCAAACGAACTAATTACGAATGGTGTTGAAGTGGAAGAAATTTTAAAATTTAAAAGTCGTGAAAAAATAGGACGATTTAAATATGTGGAAAAAGATGACCTTGAAAAAGAATATGAGGAAATACTCAAAGAAATGGCAAAAGAAGCTGAAAACGCTGTGAGAGAGGAGGAAGAATAATGCCAAGAGAATATAAAACTATAGAAGAAGTGTCTGGCCCGCTGGTTTTAGTGAGAGGTGTAAGCAATGTCAACTACGATGACCTTGGAGAGATTGAGCTTGAAGACGGTACAAAAAAACGATGCAAAGTTTTAGAGATAGACGGGACAAATGCTTTAGTACAGCTTTTTGAAAGTTCAGCAGGGATCAATTTATCAAACAGCAAAGTTAAGTTTTTGGGCAGGAGTATGCAACTGCCAGTTTCTGAAGATATATTAGGGCGAGTGTTTGACGGTTTAGGCAAAGTGCTGGATGATGGACCTGAGATAATTCCAGAAAAACGCCTTAATATAAATGGACTTGCTATGAATCCTGTTGCGAGAAACTACCCGAGTGAATTTATACAAACTGGAATATCAGCTATTGATGGATTAAATACGTTGGTGCGAGGACAAAAGCTGCCTATTTTTTCAGGAAGCGGTCTTCCTCATGCTCGCCTTGCTTCTCAAATAGCAAGACAAGCGAAAGTTGTAGGGACTAAAGATGCATTTGCTGTAGTTTTTGCCGCAATAGGTATAACGTTTGAAGAAGCAAATTTCTTTATTGAAAACTTCAAAGAAACAGGGGCAATAGACCGCAGTGTTATGTTTATAAACTTGGCAAACGACCCCGCAATAGAAAGAATAGCGACACCTAGGATGGCTCTTACAGCAGCAGAATATTTGGCTTTTGACAAAGGCATGCATGTATTGGTTATCTTGACAGATGTAACTAATTATGCAGATGCGTTAAGGGAAGTTTCTTCAGCGAGGAAGGAAGTCCCTGGTAGAAGAGGGTACCCGGGATACATGTACACAGACTTAGCTTCGCTTTACGAAAGGGCAGGGCGGCAAAAGGACAAAAATGGTAGTATTACTTTAATCCCGATATTAACTATGCCGGAAGATGATAAAACTCATCCTATACCGGACCTTACAGGGTATATCACTGAAGGGCAAATTATTTTGAGTAGAGAACTTTACAGAAAAAATATAACTCCTCCAATTGATGTTTTGCCATCGCTTTCTAGACTTAAAGATAAAGGGATAGGGAAGGGCAAAACTCGAGAAGACCACGCCAGTGTGATGAATCAGCTTTTTTCAGCTTATGCGAGAGGAAAAGAAGCAAAAGAACTTATGGTGATTTTGGGTGAAGCAGCTCTTAGTGAAATGGACAAAATTTATGCAAAGTTTGCAGATCAGTTTGAACAGAAGTATATTTCTCAAGGCTATGAAAATAATCGTTCCATTGAAGAGACATTAAATATAGGTTGGCAACTTTTGTCGTTGCTGCCAAAGTCTGAACTGAAAAGAATAGATGATAAATTTATAGATAAGTACTATCGCAAAGTAGGTGAATAGTTTAGTGAATACTGCTGTTACCCCGACGAGAATGGAACTTACCAGGCTAAAAAAGAAGTTGCTTACCGCAAGACGTGGTCATAAGCTTTTAAAAGATAAACGCGATGAGATGATGCGACAGTTTTTAAAGTTAATAGAAGAAAATAAAAATTTAAGACTCAAAGTAGAAGACTCGATAAAGAGGTATCACGACGATTTTACTTTGGCTCAAGCGGAAATGGGAAGTGATCAACTGAAAACGGCGATTTTGTCGCCTAAACAAGACGTATTTTTAGATGTAAAATATAAAAGCATAATGAGTGTTAAAGTACCGCAATTTACCTATAGAATGAAAACTAATAAAAAGGCCGATATTTTCCCGTACAGTTTTGCTACTACAAGTGCAGCGTTAGATGAAGCACTTGAAAATTTATTTGAAATTTTCAAGGATATGGTAAAACTTGCAGAATGCGAAAAAGTATGCCAGAAATTATCTTACGAAATAGAAAAAACAAACAGGCGTGTAAATGCACTTGAATATATTGTTATTCCGGAAGCCCAAACGAATATAAAATATATATCGGCAAAAATAGATGAAAATGAACGCAGTAATTCTGTGAGGCTGATGAAAATAAAAGACATGATGTTAAATGCGTATTCTTAAATTAAAAAGGGAAACACGTTTGATTTTTATTTATTTACATTTACAGAAAAGCAACCACAATGTTGTGGTTGCTTTTAAGTTTTTTTATTATTCAAATTTATACTATTGAATAATCCAGATACTCTTCAAGTTCTTCTTCGTCTTTTTTCTTTTTCTCAAAGTAAACAATAGCTGTAGCAACTGCAGCGGCAATAGTAGCAGCTGTGGCGACTATTGCAATTAATATACTAAATTTATTACACTTTTTCATAAATACACCCCGCATTTATTAAATTTACAAACTATTTTATAATAAGTTTCTTAAACTGTCAAGTTAAAGCTTGGCATCATACTTCCAGCAAATATCCGTGCTTTGGTTTATTCATTCCTTTGCTTTGAAAGGTAGAATGTTGTTTTTCTCGTTTATCGTTAAAAAAATTATAGTTTTTTATAAATTCACTTCTTTTGTTAAAAAAAGTTTTTTTTGTATCCTCCGTTTTAAGCATAGACTCAATTGTAAGTAAACGGTTATACTTAGCGACTCTTTCGCTTCGGCATGGCGCACCTGATTTTATTAACCAGCTGCTGGAAGCAACAGCGATATCTGCTATGGAAGTATCTTCCGTTTCGCCCGAGCGATGCGACACTACAGTGCTATACCCTAGAGATTTTGCGGTTTCGATTGTTTCAAATGTTTCTGATAATGTACCGATTTGATTTGGCTTAATTAATATGGAATTTGCAAGATTTTGTTTGGCGCCATGTTTTAACTTTTCTGAGTTCGTAACGAATAAATCGTCCCCAACTAGCTGTATTCGGCTACCCAGAGTTTCAGTCAATATAGCCCATCCATCGAAGTCTTCCTCGGACATTCCATCTTCTATCGAAATAATAGGATACTTCTCGCACCAGTTGTACCAGAAATCAACTAATTC
Source organism: uncultured Oscillospiraceae bacterium (assembly GCA_900549775.1). Lineage (GTDB taxonomy): Bacteria > Bacillota > Clostridia > Oscillospirales > Acutalibacteraceae > UMGS1224. The sequence continues at coordinate 116,640 of URPR01000001.1, forward strand.
TTGACTTGTAAATGATTTCTGCCTTTTCAACATCGTATAGTTGTTCCCAAAATGCCATTGGCTGCTAGCCGCGTCCAGAGCAATTTTCACTTCATTTGTGCTATATCCGGCTTGATTTATAGCTGAAATTATAACCTCGATAGCTTCTTCGTCTGAAGTCAAGTTTGGCGCGTAACCGCCTTCATCTCCAACAGAGGTTTCATAGCCGTTGCTTCTCAATATGCTCCCTAATGTATGATATATTTCACTGCACCAGCGTAGTCCTTCTTGAAAACTATTAGCTCCTGTCGGAACTATCATAAATTCTTGTATATCCACATTGTTTGAAGCGTGCACACCGCCGTTCAAGATATTCATCATTGGTGTGGGCATTTTCTTTGAGGAAAATCCACCGAGATATCTAAACAGGGGCATGTTGTAAAATTTTGAAGCAGTTTTCGCAAAAGCCATAGATGCAGCTAACGTTGCGTTTGCACCTAAGTTTGACTTGTTTTTAGTACCGTCAAGTTCCATTAATAAATTATCTACACTCCACAAATCTGGATTTTTTAGCCGGGTTAAGGCAGGAGAAATAATTTCATTAATGTTTTTTACGGCAGTTGTCACGCCTTTTCCAAAAAAACGGTTACTATTTTGGTCTCTTAATTCAAGTGCCTCATTTTTTCCCACGGATGCACCGGACGGTACGCTAGCACTATCGCAGGTTCCGTCCGAAAAAGTCACGGAAGCCCATACTGTAGGAAATCCCCTAGAATCAAGAATCTCCAATGCTTTTACTTTTTGTATACTTGTATTCATTGTTTTTTCCCCTTCAAAATTCAAGTTTTACTTTTGCTAAAATCAGTATGCGCTTGTGCGAAAAGCTTTATACATTTATGCTGATTTTATTCCTTTTCAAGGCTTGTGTTGGGGTAATACCAAGACAAAATTTGCTTATAAGATGCGCCCTGTTTTGCCATCTCGTTTGCGCCGTATTGACTCATACCAACGCCGTGACCGTATCCTTTTACTGTGAATATAACTTTATCATCGCAAATATTTATGGTGAAGTTTGAAGAGCGGAGTGCAAAAGCTTCTCTTACCTGTCTGCCATTAACAGTTTTGTCGCCAATGTTAATGGATTTTATCATTCCGGCCTGAGTACGTTCATTTTCGTGTACCCACGAGTTAACATCATCGTTAAAATTTGATTGAAATTTATCTTGTGCAATTGTTTTAAATTCATCTAGCGACAATTCTTTTTTGCTTTGATAGCCTGGAGCTGAAAGGTCATAAGGGCTTGGCACAGACATTAAATAATCTGCATTTCCTCCGAAAACGTCCTCTAAATTTTCAGTATTTCCGCTAGATATGGAATGATAAAGAGCTTCAATATATTTACCGTTCTGTTTGAGACTTTCACCATAGACACTGTCGACTATTTTCATCATTTTGTCGTAATATTTCTCGAAATTTTCTTGCCATCGCTCTTTTAGCATTTCGGGAGTCATATAGTAAATTCGATTTTTTGAATCAACGCTAAAATCACAGCCTTTTAAACCATCGTCCGGCCTATTTCTTTGATTTTCTTGTAAATTTTTAAAGTAAGTATAAGCGGCTACCGTTTGTGCCTTTAAAGCTTCCACCTCATTTAATGGTGACATTTCGCAAGCAACACTTAAGCACAAAAATTCTCGTACATTTACATTAATTATTTCGCCATTTGATTTATCTAGTACTTTAAACTTATCGTCATTCGTTTTGTTTTTTGATAAATTGACATTTTGGAATATATTTTTTACGTTCGGTATATCAACCTTGAAGTTACCATTTAAAGCGAAAACAGGCGTAATTATCATAAAAATAAATAAGATTAAGAGTAAAATAATTTTTTGTTTCATGAGTTTTTTCTCCCTTTTTGTTAATATAACTATTTACAATTTTTTTTTTAAGAAGTAAAATATATATGCAATATCTTAAATTTTTATTTTTAGGAGTGTTTTATATGAAATTGAAACATTTAAAAATTCCAGTTTTTATATCATTGGTTTTACTTGCGGTTATGTTCATCTTACAAACGGCTGGCAAGCTTAACGGCATTTTCGGAAATTCAGATTTTATGTGTAATGCAGTTTGCTTTTTTTCAATTTTATTTTTAGCAGTTGTTATTATTGTGATGGGCTATTGCGTCAAGTGGCCAAAGGATTTTAGCTTTACTGTGAAGAAAAACGTGATTACGTCTATTTTTTCATTGTTGGCTGGCGTATTTTTAGGGGCTGAATCTATTACAAAACTATTAAATTATATTAATGGCTACAGAGATATTATGCAGCTTGTTTTATCCTTATTCGGAATAGCTTCCGGTATAGTTTTTGTAATGATAGGCATATGTTACTTTATAGGCAAGAATATATTTAAAAATAGAGAGATTTTAGTTTTAATTCCTGTTGTTTGGAGTATAATAAGATTGTTTGAAAGATTTTCGGTTTACAGTTCTGTTTCACGTTACCCGTGGGAAATGTTGGACGAAATAGTAGTAATTTTCGTTACGCTATTCCTTTTAAATCTAGCAAGAGTATTTGCAAACATTGACAATGCAGGTAAATTGAGAGGACTTTTCGTTTTTGGCTACTTGAGCGTTATTTTTATAGTTTTTGAAACTGTTTTCCTCTCAAAGACGAATACATTGGATTTGCAATACTTTACAAATACTGTGAATTATTTCCTAGCTATATTTATTATAGCTTTGCTTGAAAACTTGAGTAAAGCTTTACAAAAAAGCGGAAATAACAAAGTGAAAGTGTTAGCTGAAAAACCGGATGACGAAGTAGCGGAATAAATGTTTTTTAATATTTAAGGGGGAGTGTTGTTTTATGGCAATTGGTATTGGTATAAATGGATTTGGAAGAATTGGAAGGTTAGTGTTTAGGGCAGCAGTTTCAAGGCCGGATTTATTCGATATTAAGCTTATAAATGACCCTTTTATTGATTTAGATTACATGGCTTACATGACAAAGTACGATACAGTTCACGGAAGGTTTAATGGGGATATTTCTACAAAAGACGGTAAACTTGTGGTAAATGGCAAGAATGTAGATGTATGTGGATTTAAATCACCAGATGAAATACCGTGGGGGAAATTTGGTGCAGAGTATATTGTTGAGTCTACGGGGGTATTTTGCACAACTGAGAAAGCTTCTGGGCACTTTGTAGGTGGAGCTAAAAAGGTAGTGATTTCAGCTCCGGCAAAAGATAAAGAAACTCCGACATTTGTTTGTGGGGTAAACTTGGATAAGTACACTAAAGACATGAAAGTAGTTTCTAACGCTTCTTGTACAACGAACTGCCTGGCACCACTTGCAAAAGTTATAAATGACAACTTTAAAATTGTTGAAGGACTGATGACTACAGTACATGCCATTACAGCCACCCAAAGAACGGTTGATGCTCCATCATCGAAAGACTGGAGGGGTGGAAGAGCCGCTGCAAACAATATTATTCCATCTTCTACCGGAGCTGCTAAGGCTTGTGCATTGGTTATACCTGAACTGGCAGGAAAACTTACAGGAATGTCGTTTAGAGTGCCTACTCCGGACGTTTCTGTTGTTGATTTAACTTGCCGTCTTGAAAAATCTACAACTTACGAAGAAATTTGCAAAGTTGTGAAGTTGGCCTCTGAAAATGAAATGAAAGGTGTTTTAGGTTACACAGAAGACGCAGTAGTTTCTTCGGACTTTTATACAGATCCCAGAATTTCTATTTTTGATGCTAAAGCCGGAATCATGTTAAATGACCATTTTGTGAAACTGGTTGCCTGGTATGATAATGAGTGGGGATATAGCAACAAGATTTTGGATTTGATCGCTCATATGTATAAAGTTGATAATAGATAATACTGAAGATTTTTAACGATAAAAAAAGCATCCACAATATTAAGTGGATGCTTTTTTTATATTTTTGTGAAACTAAGTAATATTCTTTTCAAGGTAAGTACTTACTCTTTTTTCCCACTTGCTCAACTTTACATATACAGCCCCTATAATCACAGGGAAAAACGTGGATACAAGCAACCCTAGATATACTCCTAAATATCCCATATTTAATTTTTTTGAGAAGATGTAAGACAGTGAAAGTCGTAAAAAAACTTGACCGAATAGGGAGTTAAAGCAACTAAATTTTGTATCGCCAATACCTATTGCAAATAGATTAAATGTAGTCATAATTGCGTACAGAATACAATCTAAAGAACAGCACATTTGCATATAAAGCAAGCCATGTCGCATAACTTCTGGGTCATTTGTGAATAAGCGTATAATTTGATGCGAGAAAATTTGAGTTAAAACCACTATAGCAGAAGTTAAAAGTATATTTAATTTTAAGGTGAATTTTAAAATCTTTTTAGCTTGATCTATTTTATTGGCACCAACGTTTTGTCCAACAGCAATTGACATAGCTTGATTTATAGATTTAGACGGAACGGTTATAAGTGTGTGCAGCTGAAAACCAATACCTAAGGCTGAAACTATATATGTTCCGTAAGAATTGAGCATTTTGGTTATTGCTACATAAGACGAATTTACAATTATCATTTGTAAAAATAGCGGTAACCCAATTTTAGCGAAAAGTTTTATTTTATTTTTACTGCACTTTATAAACAAGAGACGTGTATGTTTAAAGTAAGACCTCTTTAAATAAATATACGAAATGACCAAACAAATTGCATTTGTAAAGACTGTAGAGAGGGCTGCCCCAGCAGTTTCCATTTTAAGAACTCCAACGAAAAAGTAATCCAGTGACATATTGAGTAGCGCTGAAAATATCATAAATATAAACGGTACCTTAGAGTTTCCAAGGCCTTTGATAATTGAACAGATGGAAGTAAATGAAAAGTTAAAAAGCCATCCAGTGGACATGACTTTCATGTAATCGTTTGCATAGTTAATAGAATCTTGTGGAACCTTGAGATACAACAAAATTTCTTTGTAGAAAGTTATAGTAACTACAGTAACTATGCAAGAAGTTATGAGTATAATGTTTCCGAGGGAAGCAATTACTTCAGATTGATCCTTTTCACTTTTTATTCCTTCATACTGAGAAATAAGTACTGTAGCAGCAGAAGACAAACTTGTGCCGATTGAGCCTATAACCCAAACTAAAGATGTTACATTCGCAATGCAAGCAATTCCATCTTTTCCAATATAAAATCCCACAACTATCAGATCCACAACGCCATAAAATGTTTGAAGAAGTAGAGAAAAAAACATAGGAAAAGCGAAAGTTATTAATTTTTTATAAATATTTCCAGAAGTTAAATTTATTTTATTTTTCATAATATTTCTATTATACATAAAATAACGGGAAAAGCAAAAGTATTATGTATCTGGAAGAATTAAAGAAGCGCACCACTTAATTGTAGTGCGCATAATTTATTTTGCTAGAGAAGCTAATTTCGAAATTTGATTTTTCATCAATTGAATTAGCTCAGAAGCTGTGTTAGATGTTTTATTATAAACGCTGTTGCAAAGATCGACAGAGTTAGCAAGTACATCTAAATCTTTTACATCAGATCTAAAACTAAACAGGTACGGCAACATTAAGGCTCCATATATCCAACCGAGATTGCTTACGCCAAACAGAGTTCCAAAAGCACCTATAGCAGATCCAATCATAGACCCTAACCACATTGTGGTTCCGTTAGTTTTTAAGTAATACCAAATTCCCTTTGACGCATCCTGCGCATCACTTAAGTTTCTAAGTGTATCGGATATTTTTTGAGAGTTTGATATTTCTTTATTGCTGCCTGTAAATGTGTCAATTAATGTTGAAATTTGTTTTGCTGATCTTTCTACAAAGTTATCTTTACATGTAAGGTCAGATTCTTTATCAGCTGATGGATTTTTTTGTTTATAAGTACTGTAAATTAAATTTAATGCACCTGGAACGCTGCTAATGTTAGAATAAATACTACTAAATAATTCTTCTACGTCGCCAAATTTAATATTTCTTATTTTGTCGAATATATCTTCCTTATTAAGAAATTTAACTTTATCCAAAAGTAATATTGCGGTGATTGAAACTAGAGAATAATATAAAATGTTTTTTTGAGTCTGCCAAAAAGCTCCTGTACATTTATCAAATAACCTTGAAAATAAAGAAGATTTTTGACTTTTGTTACTAGAACGTCTACTTTGTTTGAAGCTTTTAGCACTAGAGGTATCATCACCTGCAATTTCCTGTTCTATAGTTATTATCTGGCTTTTGACGTTATGTCCTTTAGCGAAAGTGCTTAAAGGTAAAGTTGAAGCAAATATTGTAGTTATTGCTAAAACTGATGATATAAATTTTTTCATGTGCGCTGACTTCCTTTATAATAATTTTTTAAAATTATATCATAAACTCTTTTAGAAATCATTATTCAACAATAAATATTTTATTTTTCTCTGTTTTACACAAAAAATCAAGTCAGTTCATTATAAATAGTTTTATACTCTTTAGCCGAATTTTTCCAACTGTTATCGCTTTTCATGGCTCTTTTAGTAAGTGTTTGCCAACCATTTTTGTCATTAAAGCCCATGATGGCACGTTTTATAGCCCACAACATATCTGATGAATTATAGTTTTGAAAAACAAAGCCATTACCTTTTTGGTCACCGCTGTCTTTTACCGTATCTGAAAGACCGCCTGTATTCCTTACTATTGGGATGGCCCCATACTTTAACGCAATCATTTGCGCAAGGCCACACGGCTCCATTTTAGATGGCATTAAAAACATATCTGATGCTGCGTAAATTTTGTGGGATAGCTCTGGCACAAATCCATGGCATGAGCTGACTTTGCTCTGATATTTAGCTTGCATACAGTCGAAAAACTGCTCATATTTTCCTTCACCAGAGCCTAAAACCACAAAGTTTATTTTTTCCTCTTGAAGAAGCTTTTCTAGAACATCTACCACTAAATCGATTCCTTTGTGCTCAACTAGCCTAGTTACCATGCCTATAAGAGGAACAGCTTCGTCAAAATTCAAATTTAAACGCTTGCTTAATTCCTCTTTATTTTTTATTTTTTTGCATAAAGTTTCTGCACTATAATTTTCGTATATTTCGGTATCGGTTCTAGGGTTATAGACGTTTTCATCTATTCCGTTTAATATACCTACTAATTTTTTCTTATTGTCGCGCAAAATGTAATGTAATGAGTGTGCATACCAAGGATCTAAAATTTCCCTTGCGTAGGTTTTGCTTACAGTTACTACTTTATTTGAGCTTTCAATTCCAGCTTTCATAAAGTTTACACAATCGTCGTAATATAAAACGTTAAAGTTTTCCTTTTTTACACCGACAATGTCTTCTAATACGTCTTTGCTAAATTTGCCTTGATATTGTATATTGTGAATTTCGAATATAGTTTTTATATTTTCATAATGTAAGAAATTTTTATATATTAAATTGTAAAAGACCGGTATAAGTGCAGTTTGCCAGTCATTTGCATGTATTATTTTCGGCTTAAAGTCAATCCTTGGAATCATTTCCAAAATTGCTCTAGAGAAAAATGCGAATCTTTCGCCGTCATCGTAGTAGCCGTATAAATTATCTCTATTAAAATAGTATTCGTTATCTAAAAAATAAAACACAACGTTATTAAAATCAAGTTTAAAGACACCGCAATATTGTCTTCTCCATGCAATGGGTACTTGAAAATTCGTAATAAACTTCATTTTATTTTTAAAAACTTTTGAAATATTTTTATAAAAAGGCAAAACTACCCGACAGTCTATGCCTTCTTTTCTAAGCGCTACCGGCAATGAATAAGCAACATCCGCGAGCCCTCCGGACGCTATGAACGGGTAAACTTCGCTTGCACAAAATAAACACTTCAAACAAATTACTCCTTACTCTTGCCGTAAAATAATGTCGTTTTCAACCATAGATTTCGGTTTAACTTTCACATTATCACCTATAGTAACGTTGTCACCAATAGCAGTTATCTCGTTTTCTGTCCCTTCAATTACAGCGCCTTTTCCAACTTTTACATTTTCTGAAATTATCGAATAATTTACAATAGCATCTTCTTTTATTACGCTTTTAGGCATGATGACCGAATGGCTTATTTTAGCCCCTTCGGCTACATATACCCCGGAGAACAAAACACTGGAAATAACTTCTCCATAAACTGTGCAACCGTCCGAGATGAGCGAGTCTTGTACTTTAGCTTCATCTGTTATATAAGCCTTTGGAAGCTCGTTTTGCTTTGAGTAAATTCTCCAATTTTCATCGTCTAGCTTTAAGTTTATCTCTGGGTTTAATAAATCCATGTTGCATTTCCACAAGCTTTCGATAGTACCAATATCTTTCCAGTACCCGTCAAAATTGTAAGCAAACAACTTTTCGTTTTTGTTTAGCATTTTTGGCAAAATATTTTTCCCAAAGTCATTGCAAGACTCTGAGTCACATTCATCTTCTTTTAAGTATTTTAACAATTTAGGCCAAGAAAAAACATAAATGCCCATGGATGCAAGCGTACTTTTGGGCTTTTCTGGCTTTTCTTGAAACTCATAAATCGACCCATCAGCTCTTGAGTTTATAATACCGAATCTGTGAGCATCTAGTTGCGGAACATTTATAGCAGCGATGGTACAATCTGCTCCGACTTTTTTATGGAAATCTATCATTTTAGAATAATCCATTTTATATATGTGATCGGCGGAAAGTATGACAACGTACTGAGGTTCATATTTTTGAATGTAATCTATGTTCTGGTAAATGGCGTTGGCTGTACCTTTGTACCAGTCGGCGCCGTTTTCTCTTTGAAAAGGAGGTAAAATTTGCACTCCGCCATTTGCAAAACTCAAGTTCCAGGCTTGTCCTTTGCCTATATGTTCACTCAAAACGAGAGGCTGATATTGTGTAAGAATCCCTACGGCTTTTATACCAGAATTAGCGCAGTTAGACAGAGGAAAGTCTATTATTCTATACTTGCCGCCATAAGGAATGGCCGGTTTTGCTAATTTTTTCGTCAAAGCGCCTAGTCTGCTTCCTTGTCCGCCTGCAAGCAGCATAGCGACAACTTCGTGTTTCGGGTACATAATTTTCTCCTTCCCATAAAAATTATTTTTTATTAATACTTTTCACAGTACTATTACTTGAAGCTTTTCTGGTAAGCTCAAAATACGAAACTGACATTGGAGATAAAACCAGCGAAATTGAATTTTCAAATCCGTGCATAGGTATTTTTTCAGAGTGAATATTTTTTTTATTCATTGAACCTGTGCCGCCAAATGCCTCATCGTTAGTAGAAAATATTTCATTATAAACTCCACTGTAAGGAACACCTATTCTATAGTCTTTCCTTTCCACAGGCTGAAAATTACAAATAATAATTAATTCTTTACCTTTTTTATCTATCCTTCTAAAGCTTATAACACTTTTAAGATAGTCATCATTTGATATCCAAGAAAAGCCATTCCAAGAGAAGTCTTGCTCAAACAGAGGAGTGCTTTTTAAATAAAAATGGTTTATAGCTTTAAAAAAGTTTTGTAAATTTTTATGTGTAGGGTAATCTAAAAGTAACCAATCCAGTTCATTTTTGTAGTTCCACTCTTTAAATTGACCAAATTCTGTGCCCATAAACGTAAGTTTTTTCCCGGGATGTGCCATCATATACGCTATAAAAGCGCGTACACCGGCAAATTTCATATCATAGTCACCAGGCATTTTGTTTATTAAAGAGCATTTTCCGTGCACAACTTCATCGTGTGATATTGGTAATATAAAGTTTTCAGAAAATGCATAGAAAAATGAAAAAGTTATATTTTTGTGTTTACTTGGCCTGAAGTACGGGTCGGTAGAAATGTACTCTAACATATCGTTCATCCAACCCATATTCCATTTATAGTTAAAACCCAAACCACCTACATCTATAGGTTTTGTTACTAACGGCCAAGTGGTGGACTCTTCGGCGATCATCAATGTATTTGGAAATTCTAAAAACACCGCTTTGTTTAACTCTTTTAAAAATGCCGCAGCTTCTATGTTTTCCCTTCCACCGTATTGGTTTGGTGTCCACTCACCGTTTTTTCTGTTGTAGTCAAGGTACAGCATAGAAGCTACTGCATCTACTCTTATGCCATCTATGTGATATTTCTCCAACCAAAACATAACACTTGAAACTAAAAAACTGACGACTTCATTTTTAGAATAGTCAAAAACTACTGTACCCCACTCTTTATGCTCGCCTTTTTGATAATCAGAGTACTCATAACAGGCGGTACCATCGTATTTAAAAAGCCCATGAGCATCTTTTGGAAAATGAGCGGGAACCCAATCCATGATAACTCCGATATTTTCATTATGACATTTATTTATAAAACTCATAAAGTCTTTGGGAGAGCCAAACCTAGAAGTAGGAGCAAAATATCCCGTCACTTGGTACCCCCAAGACCCATCGTAAGGGAATTCGCAAACGGGCAAAATTTCAATGTGCGTATAACCCATATTTTTAACGTAATCGATAAGCTCATCTGCTAATTTCGCATATGAAAAATTATTTCCATCTTTATACTTTTTAAATGAACCTAAGTGGACTTCATAGATGTTTATTGGAATATCAAATACTCCGGCATTTTTTTTATTTTTTATCCAATTTCCATCAGTCCAGTGAAAGTTGTCTATATCAAAAATTTTGGAGGCTTTTTTACAGCCTTCTTCAAAATGGTAAGCGTACGGGTCAATTTTTATTAACTCATCATTGTTATTGGTTGTAATTAAAAATTTATACATTGAAAAGTTTGGAATCTCTCTTGGAACGAAACACTCAAAAATGCCTTGCGGGTCTATTTTAGACATTACGTTTTTGTTTTTATCCCAATCATTAAAATCTCCGATCACACTTACAGTTTTAGCATTTGGAGCCCAAACTCTGAAAACAGTGCCATTAATTTTATCTCTTTTCAGCTTATGGGCACCAAGAAACCTGTACGACTTAAAATTTTTACCGTTGTGAAATTTCTCTATTTCTTCATGTATCAAATGAATATCAACTCCTTTCAAAGACCGTTTAAATCGCTTAAAGTTCGTGCAAGTAAAGCATAAAAGCTCATTTTGACAGCATATGAATGATTAATAATATACTGTGTGGGTGATGAAGTGAAATTTAAAATTTTAGGGAAAAAATTTGTGGGAGTTTTTCTTTTAGTCATATCGACACTGACCATTGGTTCAATACTGTTTTTTAATAGAAATAATAACGTTTTATCTACTTTGCAGGAAAATGAAGAAAAAAATAATTTTATAAAATATGCAGAATTTAACGTGCCTTATGAAGTCCTCAAAAGGGCAATGGAAATAGATATAGAATCTAGAGACAAGGATGTGAAAATAAACTGGATAGATTTGTTGGCTTATTTAGCGGCAAAATACGGCGGTGATTTTAAAGTTAACTATAAGTCAAGTGACCTTGATTTTTTAGTAAATGAATTAAACTCGGGCAAAACTGTAGAAGAACTTACCGCAAAATTTAAATACTATAAATATTTCCATGAAGTTTACTTGGCTACCTTAGGGGAATTTATCGGCGAATACAGCATACAGACGGGCTTTGATGAAGAAAAAAATGAGCCGATTTTTGAACAAAAATATGGCTTAAAAGTTTTTTCACCAATAGCAAAGACTTTTCCTTATCAACATTATTCTGATTTTGGCTCGAAACGAACATATGGTTATTCAAGACCACATTTAGGGCATGATATGATGGCTGCTACAGGAACACCCGTAGTAGCGGTTGAATCTGGTGTGGTAGAAGTTATGGGATGGAATCAATATGGCGGGTGGCGAGTAGGCATAAGAAGTTTTGACAGAAAAAGATATTACTATTATGCCCACTTGAGGAAGGATAAACCATTTCATGAAAATTTGCAGGAAGGAAAAGTTGTGAAGGCTGGAGATGTTATAGGTTATGTTGGACGGACGGGGTATAGTGCAAATGAAAATGTTAACAATATTGAAACGAGTCATCTACATATAGGGCTGGAGCTCATCTTTGATGAGTCTCAGAAAGAATGTGACAATGAAATTTGGATAGATTTATATGACATTACTCAGCTTCTAGCTAAGAACCAGTCTGAGGTTGTGAGGAACCCTGAGACGAAACACTTTTATAGAAAGTATGATTTTAAGGAACCAAATTTAAACTAAAATAACAGGTGAAATGGGCTAGTTAAAAGAAATGTTATGCTGTAAGCTTGAAAAAAGTAGCATTTTAATATATAATCTCTTTGTAATATTTAGCGGCATTTGCTCAAATTATAGTTTTTTTCTTGTGATAATGGAAGTGTAAGATATGTTATATGAAGTTTTGAAAAGGTTTAGAAAATATTTTTTGTTTTTTTGCGATTTCTTTGTTTGGAATATTTCATTTTATTTTTCGTTTGCAGTAAATCACAACTGCTTTTCTTTGATAGATCACGAAGCAGATTTCTTTAAAAGTTTGATTGTATTAAATATAAGCTTTACGTTTATTTTTGTTTTATTTAAATTGTACGACAAGATTTGGCGCTATGCGGATATAGAAGATTTTTTCTATGTAGGTTTGGCATCTTTGGCTGCAAATTTTTTATTCTGTATAGGCACTTTATTTTTAGATATCCATTTGGGAGTAAGAACTTTCCTTTTGCTGTGTGTGTTGTCAACTTTTATAATGTTCATGATACGCTTTATATACAGGATAGAAAAAATGCTTGAAAGAAGAACAGTTAACGACAGCCAAGGAAAAAGGATGCTGGTAGTAGGTGCCGGCGATGCTGCCATATTAATGCTGAATGAACTTTCTCGCTCACAAGGTAATGGGTACATTCCGATATGTATGGTTGATGATGATAGAGAAAAAATAGGCAGAAGAATATGTGGTGTAAAGATTTTAGGCTCAACTTATGAGATTCCGGAAATCTGTGAGAAAAATAATATAGAAGTTATACTTTTCGCAATAGCCAATGTTCCACTTAGAGATAAAAAAAGGATACTTGACGTTTGTGCAAGGACAAACTTAGAAGTTAAAATAGTTCCCAATATTTATCAACTTATAGAAGGGTCAAATATTTCTATAGCGGACCAAATGAGACAGGTCGAAGTGGAAGATTTGCTTGGTCGTGAACCGATAATATTTGATTCGGAGAAATTTGGTCAGTATATAAGGGGAGAAACAATACTTGTAACAGGTGGCGGAGGCTCTATAGGATCAGAGCTGTGCCGACAAGTGGCATCGTTAGAGCCTAAAAATTTAATAATTTTAGATATATACGAAAATAACGCTTACGATATACAGCAGGAGTTAAAAAGAGAATATGAAGATAAGTTAAATTTTGAAGTGCAAATAGCTTCTATTAGAGATTATAAGAAACTAGAAGAATTGTTTATAAGTAAAAAGATCGATGTTATTTTTCATGCAGCAGCTCATAAACACGTACCTCTTATGGAGACAAACCCGGAAGAAGCTGTAAAAAATAATGTATTTGGAACACTTAATTTGGTCACTTTGGCGGATAAGTACAACGTAAAAAAGTTTGTACAAATTTCTACTGATAAAGCTGTGAACCCAACAAACGTAATGGGTGCAACAAAAAGAATATGTGAAATGATTATACAAAGTATGGATAAAAAAAGTAAAACCAGCTTTGTGGCGGTGAGATTCGGGAACGTCTTGGGTTCTAATGGGTCAGTTATACCACTTTTTAAGGAACAGATAAAAAATGGTGGACCGGTGACTGTTACTCACCCTGATATCATCAGATATTTTATGACTATTCCAGAAGCTGTGTCGCTGGTTATTACGGCAGGCTCTATGGCTCAAGGCGGTGAGATATTTGTTTTGGATATGGGAGAGCCTGTAAAAATAAAAGATTTAGCAGAAAATTTAATAAGATTATCTGGCTTTGTGCCGTATAAAGATATAGACATAAAATATACAGGACTTAGGCCTGGAGAAAAACTTTACGAAGAGCTACTCATGAGCGAAGAGGGAATAAAACAAACTAGCAATAAAAAAATCTATATTGGAAAACCTATTGAAATAAATTTAGAAAAATTTGACCAAAATTTAAAATTGCTGTATAATTATTCTAGCACAAACAACAAATATAAAATACAGGAAACTTTGCTTGACATAGTACCTACTTTTCAATATACCCCGCATGAATGATAAAAAGCTTAGCTTTACCCTGTAAACGCGGCCCGTCGAAAAATCTTTTCGACGAAGCCGATTGGTTAAAATTTTAACCAATCGGCCAAGGATGCATCCTTGGCCGCGTTAGTAACAGAAAAACTCTAAGTTTGATTTTTTAAAATAAGGAGTTTTGCTAAATGAAAAATTTAAAAAATGAGGCAGGGAACTTAAAAAGTAGAAAAAATATTTTTTTAAAGGATGGCACTTTAATTATAATTTGCTGTGTTCTAAGTTTAATTGGAGGAATAATAGGCGGATCGATATTTAGCAGTTGTTATAATAACTCTTCGATAAATGTAAACAGTATGAGTGTGGAAACTAGTGGAGAACTTTCTACAGACGAAGTGGTAGAAAAAGTAGCGGATGCGGTAGTGGATGTATCTACGCAGTCGGGTCAGCAAGATGGCAGTTATTACGTTTTAAGCAGTGCCGGAAGCGGTGTGATTTACTCTGAAAATGGGTTTATTATAACTAACAACCATGTAATAAGAAATGCTGGGAAGATTACTGTTACGTTGAAAAACGGAAAATGCTATAACGCTAACGTAATAGGAGCGGATGCTGATAAAGATATAGCAGTTTTAAAAATAAATGCAAATGGCTTGAAAGTTGCTGAGCTTGAAGATTATTCAAGGGTAAAGCTTGGTGAAGAAACTATAGTGATAGGCAATCCGTTGGGAGAACTTGGTGGAACCGTGACAGATGGAGTGGTGAGTTCTTTAAATAGAGATATTGAGCTAGATGGTAAAAGGATGAAACTGTTGCAGACTTGTGCTGAAATAAATGAAGGAAATTCTGGCGGAGGAGTGTTCAACAGAAACGGTAAATTAATAGGAATAGTTGTGGCAAAGTCTACAGGTGACAATGTGGAAGGGTTAGGATTTGCTATTCCATCGGATGTTGTAAAATCAGTTGTTGAAAAATTAATAAAATAAAAAATTACAGAATAATAATTAATTAGCTTGAAAAAATAATAAAAGGTAATATGAAAATAATTTGTATTACCAATATTATTTTAAGAGGTGGACAGAATGAATACAAATAAGAGTGATGCCAACCCAAGCATAAAGTGTAGCGTAAAATCTTGTCAGAATCATTGCAACAGCGAAGATTACTGCGGATTAAACTCTGTAAAAATAGGAACGCATGAGTCTAATCCTACAGTGTGCCAATGCGTTGACTGTGAATCTTTTGTAGCAAGAAACAGCTAGAATAAATAAAAAACAAATAATAATATGTTTAAAGGAACAAATTAATAAAATTTTATATTAATTTGTTCCTTTTTAATTTCGATTATGGTATAATTGCGTTAAGTCAAATGAATTATTATATTTGGGAGGTTGCTTATGAAGAATGGGTCTTTGTTTAAAACAGGCCTAAAGGATGGATACCCAATAGGACTTGGGTATTTACCATTGGCTTTTACTTTGGGGGTAGGAGCTAGTAAATTAGGGTTAGCTATACCGACTTCAATAACGATGTCAATGCTTAGTTTTACAGGTGTGGGGCAATTGACAACTATGGATCTTATATCTCGCAATGAAAAATACATAGGAATATTTTTAGCGTTGCTAGTTATAAACCTTAGAAATATAGTTTTATCGCTGTCTATGACTAGGAAGTTAGACCCTAATACAGGGATTGGAAAGAGGCTGTTAATTGCAATGGGAAACACCGATGAAATTTTTGCTTTAACGGTTAGAAAAGAAGGCAAGTTACAAGGAAATTATCTTTTAGGGGTTATGGCACTTCCTTATTTTGCATGGTTCGTAGGTGCTTTGATTGGTGGCATAGCAGGAGATATTTTACCGAAAAGCATAACTATAGCTATGGGAATGGCACTTTATGCAATGCTTATAGCTTCTGTGGTACCAGCGGTAAAGGAATCTAGACCAATTTTATATGTTGCGGCTTTATCTGGTGTTTTAAGTTGCTTGTTCAAATGGCTTAGAAATTTTTTTAATGGCGATACAGCTATAGATAAAATCTTCGCAGCACTTTTCTCTCCAAGTGGAGTTATCATTATAGGTTCACTTCTTAGTGCAATGATAATTGCATCGAAATTTCCAACTGAAAATAAGGAGGAAAAAGAATGAGTGCAAAATATGTATGGATTTGTATTTTAATCTTATTTGTGACAACTTATTTTACGAGGTTGTTGCCGTTTATATTCTTTAAGGGTGACATAAAAAATAAATTTATAAGTTCTACTTTGGCTTATTTACCGTATGCTGTACTTACTTCTATGATATTCCCGGAAGTTTTCGAACAAAATGGTATGGGAATTATCCCCGCAATAGTAGGATTTATTGTGGCAGTGGTGCTTTCTTATAAAAATAAGAGCTTGATTATAGTTTTGGCTGCAGCCACAATTGCTACTTATTTATTTATGTTGATAAATCCTTATATTGGAAATATTTAAATCTTAACGAAAAAAGGAAAGATCTCAAAAGTAAGAGATCTTTCCTTTTATAAAAAGTACTTTATAAAAATTCTAAGCTTTAGTTTTTTTAATTTGCTGGTTTTCTTCTTTTAGGTGTAATACCAGTTTTTTTTGTTCTTCTATCGGCAAAAGCCTAAACAGGCTTATTAATGACTTTTCAAGTTTAGATAGCTCATATATATGAACTAAATTTTTTAAGTTAGAATGTTCATATTCAGCAACATCTGAAAATGAATGTTGTGGATGTTTTTCTTCTTCTTCAAATATATCGATATAAGAAACGTTAAATATTTTAGATAGCTTAATAATAGTATTAATATCTGGGGTGGTCTTTCCGGTTTCATAGTAAGTGTAGGTAGAACGTTCAATGCTAAGAGCATCTGCAACCTGCTGTTGCGTGTAACCGCAATTTTCACGCAATTTTTTTAAGGTTTTAGATAACATTAAAATATCACTTCCAATTTGATTGAATTAGCCCTTTTTTAAGTGTTTTTGCGAAAAGTATTTTACTTTTTATTATAAAAGAATATATATTTAAATTTGTGCAATGGTGATATATAATCACTGTAAAAAATAGCCAATATATATTTTGGAAGAAATATTATGTTTTTATACAAATGATATTAATAATAAATGTTTGTAGCTGACAAGTGTATTGTAAATAGTGAGTTTTTATTTTATAATTATTGTAAAAAATGAAAAGAGGATTTATATTGAAGTTAAATTTTACAAAAATGCACGGTTGCGGTAACGATTACATTTATTTTGATTGTATTCGAGGACCTGAAATTGAAGACCCTGGAAGGCTAAGTCTGAAGCTGTCTGATAGAAGGTATGGTGTAGGATCAGATGGAGTGATTTTAATATGTAAATCTGACGTTGCAGACGCTAAGATGCGTATGTTTAACGCAGACTCTAGTGAAGGTAAAATGTGTGGAAATGGCATTAGATGTGTAGGCAAATATCTTTTTGACAATTATTTGGTGGAAAGTGAAACTATAAAAATTGAAACGTTAAGTGGTATAAAAACGCTTTACGTAAATTCCGAGGACGGAAAAGCAAGTTCTATAACGGTAGATATGGGTAAGGCTGTGCTTTCTCCAGAATGCATACCTGTTTCGATAAATGAAAAAAAGATTATAAATTACCCTTTCAATATAGATGGTACGGAATACAGAATCAATTGTGTGTCTATGGGGAATCCTCATTGTGTTGTGTTTTGTGATGATATAGAATCTTTAAATATAGAAAATTTAGGGCCTACTTTTGAAAATGCAAAAATATTTCCTGAAAAAATTAATACTGATTTTATAAAAGTTATAGATAGAAAAACACTTGGCATGAGAGTATTTGAACGTGGAAGTGGAGAAACTTTTGCATGCGGTACGGGAGCGTCTGCCGCGGTTGTTATGGCAGTGGAAAATGGATTTTGTGATAAAAACGAAGATGTTTTGGTTCACCTTAAAGGTGGAGATTTAGTGGTAAAGTATACAGATGAAACTGTATTTATGACCGGCTCTGCGGAGGTTGTTTTTCATGGAGAGGTGGAAGTTTAAGAGCACTTAAGCACGTTAGCTGAGCGCGCCGCGCGCCAATGAAATAATTTATTATTTCATTGATTCAAGAGAAATTTCTCTTGAATCGAGCCCACTGCGTGGGTTCGCGCGCGGATTTGATGGAACTTGATAAAAAATACAAAAAGGGGAGGCAATAGGAAATTTTATTTTCCTAAAAGCATTATGAATATAAATAAAAACCATTTAAATTTGATTGAGAGTTACCTTTTTTCCAATGTGGCAAAAAAAGTGAAAGCTTTTACAGAAAAAAACAAAGATAAAAAAATAATAAAACTTGGTATAGGTGATGTTACTCTACCGCTTTGCAACACTGTAGTGGAAGCAATGCAAAAAGCTGTTTTAGAAATGGGACGAAAGGAAACATTTAGAGGCTACGGACCTGAAGAAGGTTATGAATTTCTAAGAGAAAAAATACAAGAGCATTACTTGAAAAAATGTGTGAATCTAAGTTTAGATGAAATCTTCGTAAACGATGGAGCTAAGTGCGATTTAGGTAACATTCTGGAACTCTTTTCAAGTGATAACACTGTGCTTATTCCTGACCCAGTTTATCCTGCATACGTGGATACAAATGTTATGGATGGCCGAAGAATAAAATATATAAATGCAACGCGAGAGAATGATTTTTTACCACTTCCGAGTGAAAAAGATAAAGCGGACATTATATATTTATGTTCACCAAATAATCCCACGGGTGCAGTGTATAGCCACGATCAGTTGAAAAAATGGGTAGACTTTGCACTTAACTGTAATGCTGTCATACTTTTTGATTCAGCTTATGAATATTTTATAAAAGACAGCAACTTGCCAAGCAGCATATTTGAAATTGAAGGAGCCAACAAGTGTGCAATAGAAATATGTTCCTTCTCTAAAACAGCTGGATTTACAGGTACCAGATGTGGGTACACAATAATACCGAATTGCCTGGAGTTTGATGGTCAAAGCATAAATAAAATGTGGCGCCGCAGGCTAGCTGCAAAGTTTAATGGAGTGTCGTATATCGTTCAAAGAGGAGCTGCCGCTATATTTACCGAAAAGGGTCAGTCTGAAATTTTTGACAACATAAACTATTACCGAGAAAATGCTAAAATTATAGCAGATGCTTTAAAAGGCATGGGTGTTTATTTTACTGGAGGAGAAAATTCCCCGTATATATGGATGAAATGTCCCGACAAAATGACATCTTGGGAATTTTTTGATTATCTGTTAAATGAAGCTAATATAGTCGGAACTCCTGGAAGTGGTTTTGGCGAGAACGGAGAAGGATTTTTCAGGTTAACAGCTTTTGGCGATCGTGAAAATACCAAAGAAGCTGTAGAAAGACTTAAAAAACTACATTTTTAGCGTTACATTTTAAGAAAGATTAATTATAATAAAAAAAATATTTATACAGGAGGTGTTAAATTTCTTGAAAAAGTTAGTTGCTAAAGTATTAATACCTACGGCATGCTTGCTGAGCATTGTTCCTATATTAGAACTTGGATTTCTACAAAATTCAAGGGCAAACGATGATATGACAGCACAGGAGACAGCAGCCCGCCGAGGTGACAATGCAGGAACAACAGGAAGTGAAGAAGGAGATGAAATCGTACAAGTAATAGAAACTTCAGCAGGTGAAATGCGTATTTACAAAAGTGGTAGAGTTCTTACATTTAGAGAGTAAGAATAAAATAGTCATGCTTTTATGGCATGACTATTATTTATGAGCGAAGAACTTTACTAGCTCTTTTTTAACAAAAACAAAAATAAGTCATACTTTAATAATAGAATCTTTCTGAAAATGCAAGAGGAGGTTTTGTTGATAAGTATGAACTTTTTGTCTTTAGATAAACTTCGCCAAGGTCAAGATGCAGAAGTTGTAGCACTACTTTCTGAGGGAAACAGTAGGCGTCGTAATTTGGATTTGGGGTTAGTTTCAGGAACTAAAATTAAGATGCTATTTGAAAGCCATTGTAAAAATCCAAAGGCTTATCTCATAAGAGGGGCAGTTATTGCGCTCCGAAATGAAGATGCTAACAAAATTTTAGTTAAAGTACTAAAAGAAAAGGAGACTGTTTCCTTATGAACGTTTTTAAAAGAATACTTTCTGATAAAAATGAAAAAAATAAGCTGAATTTTAAGATAGATGACTTAAAAGGTGACAAGATTATAGCGCTGGCAGGTAACCCAAATGTTGGGAAAAGTACTGTTTTTAACGAACTAACTGGGCTAAAACAACATACGGGCAACTGGCCAGGAAAAACCGTCTCAAATGCAAGGGGGAAATACTCATATAGAGGAAAAGATTTTATTTTGGTAGATTTGCCCGGTACATACTCTTTGCTATCAAATTCCTCTGAAGAAGAAATAGCGAGAGATTACATATGTTTCGGAAATGCTGACGCTACAGTTGTGGTAGTTGACGCGACTTGTATTGAAAGAAACTTAAACTTAGTTTTGCAAATAATTGAGATAACTCAAAATGTAATCGTGTGCGTGAACATCTTAGATGAAGCCGAAAAAAAAGGGATAGTTATAGACTTAGATGAACTGTCACTGCAGCTAGGGGTACCTGTAGTCGGTATGAGTGCAAGATCAAAAAAAGGCCTAGATTCTTTCATGGAAACAGTTTATGATATTGCTTATAATAATCGAAAAACTTACAGGGTAAAGCTTGAATATCAGCCGGAAGTAGAACAGGTTTTAAAGGAGTTAGAACCGCTGGTGCTCGAAAAAGTAAAAAACAAAATAAATGCAAGATGGGTAAGTGTTAAGCTTTTAGATATAGATGAAAAATTAAATCACTCACTCACAGAGTTTGTAGGTTGCAATTTGCTTGAAGATAAAAAAATATCAGAAATTTTAAATTCATTTCATGAAACTTTGCTGCAAAAAGGTATAGAAAAAGAAAACTTGAAAGACAGATTGGTTTCCTCTGTAGTAAAAAAAGCCGAAGATATATACAACAAAAGTGTGCACCTGAAGAACAAAAATTACAATGAGAGAGACCGTAAAATAGACAAACTACTTACCTCTAAGCTTACAGGAATACCCATAATGATTGCACTGTTATTTTTAATTTTTTGGCTTACTATGGTAGGTGCAAATTATCCATCTGAAGTTATTGCAAATGTTTTATTTGCACTGCAAGATAAACTGACAGAACTTTTTTCATTAATGAATGCACCGGCTTGGTTGCATGGATTATTGATTTTGGGCCTATATAGAACAGCGGCATGGGTCGTCTCAGTTATGCTGCCGCCTATGGCCATCTTCTTCCCGCTATTTACCTTGCTTGAAGACCTCGGGTACTTGCCAAGAGTAGCGTTTAATTTAGACAACTATTTTAAAAAAGCTTGTGCTCACGGAAAACAGGCTCTCACCATGTGCATGGGATTTGGTTGCAACGCTTGTGGAGTTATAGGTTGCAGGATAATCGATTCTCCGAGGGAAAAACTAATAGCAATTATTACAAATAATTTTGTGCCTTGTAACGGAAGGTTCCCGACATTAATAGCCATAATAACTATGTTTTTTGCAGGTTTAGCTGCAGGTCCATATGTATCTTTATTTTCTACATTTTTATTGACTTGCACTATAATACTCGGCGTTTTAACAACCCTATTGGTTTCAAAAATTTTATCAAAAACTATATTAAAAGGCATACCTTCATCATTTGCTTTGGAACTTCCGCCATACAGAAAGCCGCAAATAGGGAAGGTTATAGTTAGATCAGTTTTCGACAGAACACTATTTGTGCTTGGCAGAGCGGTAATAGTAGCAGCACCCGCCGGATTAATTATTTGGATTATGGCAAATGTGCATGTAGGTGAAAATAGCATTCTCTTTTATTGCTATAATTTCCTGGACCCATTTGCAAAGCTTATCGGGTTAGATGGAGTAATACTAATGGCGTTTATTTTGGGATTTCCTGCAAATGAAATAGTTATTCCGATTATAATAATGTCATACTTATGCACCGGAAGCTTGACTGACATTTCATCATTAAGTGACTTGCATCAATTGCTTATAAACAATGGTTGGACTTGGTTAACAGCTGTATGCACTATGATTTTTTCGTTGATGCATTTTCCGTGCGGAACGACATGCTTAACCATAAAAAAAGAAACCAACAGCTTTAAATGGACTATCCTATCGTTTATAATACCTACAATAACTGGAATTGTGGTGTGTTTTTTAATTACAAGTCTCGTTAATATATTTAATTTATTATAATTTTAAAAAATAGAATATAAATATTGACAAAATGTTTTAAATGTTATATAATATGGCATAAAATAAAAAGGAGGATAATTTTATGAAATTACAAGAATTTATGGACAAAAACCCAGAACTGATGAAAAAGGCGGCAGAGTGTAAAAATGTGCAGGAATTTGAGGAATTTGCAAAAGAAAATGGCGTAGAAATAAAACCAGAAGGGCTAAAAGATGCATATGGATATGTGTGCTCTCACTACGGCAGTGGAGAGTTGAGTGAGGATGCACTATCTAGTGTAGCTGGAGGAGGAGATAAGCGCTCTGAGTACCAAGAAGTCGATGCATCTCGGCTATATCGAAATGAAAAGGATAAGGATAAGTATGTAATACTAAAGAAATAATGATTTTATAGAACTTGGTTGAAAGTTGTGTCTATATTTATTGACCTTTTGTAGTTTATAGAACTAATTTTTATTTTTTAAATTAAAGAAGTTCTCAGCATATTCTGAGAACTTCTTTATTATTCTTTTTTATTTTAAATTAGATTCGTACTGTTCTATCATCTTTTTAACCATCTGTCCGCCAACTGAACCGGCTTCTCTTGAAGTTAAGTGTCCATTGTAACCTTGTTTTAAATCAACACCAACTTCACTAGCTGCTTCCATCTTAAACTTGTTAAGAGCATCTTTAGCTTCAGGTATTACTATTGAATTTCTAGACATATTTTTCACTCCTTTTTCGAAATCTGAAATTTTAAATTAAATGCGTTTGCAATAATAGTTTGTGTTCTGTAAAGTTTAATATCCCTAGTAAATTTTATATTATTTTTTGCACTAAATTGGGAATTTACTTATTTTTAAGACCTAGAATAAACAGTGCAGCCGCAGCTGATAAAATACAGTTTATATCACAATTGTCGTTAAAGAAAATGCAAGTATCTAAAGGTTCTACTGTATTTGAGTTAATCGTTGAAATATACCTTTGAAGGCTAACAGTGGCGACATTTTCCTTTATGCCAGATAAACTAAAAGTAGATTTTTTAGAATTACCACATGAGATCGCGGTTCTCTTTATATTTTTTAAAATATTGGCAGCTTTTAAATTGTGAGAGTCAAATATCGGAATAAAATTATCTGGAAAACAGTTGGTTTCAAAGTTGCAAAATGAATTTTTAAAAATAAATACCCCTTGCATATTTTTTATTTGAGGAACTTTGTCACAACTTATTACCAACGTATTTTCTTTACTATCTGATTGCTTTTTTACTATGTATTTTTCCGACACATATAATAAGTTCGTATATGGCAGAAGTATATCTATAAATGCTGAATCCATCTCATTTTCTTTCTGGTCACCGTAAAGTATAACAGTCTTCATTTTAAGTTCTCCCTTTTTCCATTGCGATATTATTGTGACCGCATTTTGAAAAATTTATGTATTACTTTTCCATTTATAAATGTGAATATTTGTATAAAATACTGCCAATCTAAGATAAAGAAGGAAGAGGTGGTATTTTGAAAAAAGCAATTTATTATTTCTGTGCCTTTCTGGCAGGCTTGCTAAACGGGCTTTTAGGCGCAGGTGGGGGTATGCTTATGGTGACAATACTTTCAAAAATGGGCCTTGAACAAAAAAAAGCTCACGCTACTTCCATTTGCATCATATTGCCAATATGCCTGTTTAGTGCACTTACTTATATAAATAAAGGAATTGTAAATATAAATGACGCTACAGGTTACATGATATGGGGTATTTTAGGTGCAGTTTTGGGCGCATTTGTGCTTTCGAAAATTAACCAGAAAATACTGAGTAATATATTTGGTATCTTTGTGATATGGGCAGCTATACAGCTGCTTAGAAGATGATTTACGCACTGTCAAGTATAGCAGCAATACTTTCCGGAGTTTTTGCCGCAATGGGTTTTGGCGGCGGAAGTATATTCATTATATACTTGACATTATTTGAAAATTTACCACAAACATTAGCCCAAGGCATAAACTTAATATTTTTTATTCCTATATCCATTACAGCACTCATCATGCATAATAAAAAAAATTTAGTGGATTGGAAATATGCTATAATTTTCGGGATTTTGGGAATATGTGGAGCCATTGTAGGTAGTATCATGGTTAGCTTTATAGATGCAAAAATTTTAAGTAAAATTTTCGGTATATTTTTACTGTTTATGGGTCTTATGCAATTTAAAAAATAATTGAAAAATATCAAAATTTTACTTTAAATCAAAAAATTGAACCGTATTTTTAGTAAATAAAACTTTAAAAATATTATTTCAAAACGATGGACAAATTAATCTTATGATTACTAAAATGCGGGGTGATTTTTTGAAGCGTTTTTTTAAATTTTTATCATTGGTTTTATCTATATTATCAGCATTTTTATTTACTTATTGCATTTACATTTCTAGCGCTTTGCCAGACAGTTATAAGATTACACAAAGTTGTGGACTAAATTTAGAAAATCACAACTTTTTAACCGCCTCTGTAGACCCGAGAGAAGATAAATTAGCCGTATTAAATAAAAACTACAAATCTAATATTTTACTCATGAGTTCCATACCTGTGAAAACCGTAAATGTAGAATTTTTAAAGGAGGAAAAAGTCACTCCTTGCGGTGTTCCTTTCGGTGTGAAAATGTTTACGGACGGTGTTTTAGTTGTCGGGATATCTGATATAAAAACTGATAACGGCTTGACCTGTCCGGCAAAGGCAGCGGGACTAAAAAAAGGTGATATAATAACGAAGGTAAATACCTCTCAAATAAAGAACAATGAATATTTGCTTGAAATGGTGGAAAATAGTGAAGGAAAGCCCCTCGAATGCGAAATAGTCAGGAATAGCTGTTGCTTTAAAGTGCAACTGCAACCAACTAAAAGCTCAACTGATAATATATATCGTTTAGGTTTGTGGGTAAGGGATAGTTCTGCCGGTATCGGTACGCTTACTTTTTTTGACGAAAAAAATCATGCATTTGCAGGTTTAGGCCATGGTATATGTGATGTAGATACCGGGGACTTGTTGCCGCTTTCGCACGGTGACATAGTAAAGGCTAGTGTTAGTGGTATAGTAAAGGGCGTTAAAGGCATGCCAGGGGAATTAAAGGGGTACTTTATAGAGCCATCTTCTCTGGGAGTTATCTCGAAAAACACAGAATGCGGAGTATATGGCGGTCTAAAAAA
>URPR01000002.1 GCA_900549775.1 uncultured Oscillospiraceae bacterium
CATGAAATTGCTTTCATATGGACCTGAACCATACGCGTCTGCCAATTCCGCCATATCCGCATAATATTAAGTATTTTAATACAAATTGGAGAGTATGTCAATATAAAAAAATTTATAAATTGCAAACAGCATGATAATTAACTTATTTAGTTTCTTGGGTGATATTGTTTTGTTTGTAGTTAGCTGGCTACTTGGCGATTTTGACTAATTTTATCGCTTTGCATTGGCTTGGCTGTTCTCCTAATGTATTCTTGTTAAACATATTAGGAATTTTTTATCATTTTCTGTATCTATAGTGTTTTAAAACTGCTCCGTTATGGGAAAGTTTTCCATATGCAACTAAAAAGTGCTACTTAAAAGCAGTAGCACTTTTTAATATTCAGGCATTAAAAAAATAGCAAACGCAAGTTATTTTTAAAAGCCTGTTTATATTATTGATTTTACGAGAGATTTTATTCGTTATTTTGCTGATTTTCTGAAATAGCTTTTTCTAACCATGCTGTTGCGATGTCCATTGCGAAATAAAGATTTTCCTTCTCGGCAGATTTTATAATCCTATCTTTAATATTGATGCCTAAGTCAGTACTGATAAGCTGAACAGAAACTTTAGTGGCTATATCAAGTTCATTATTTTTTTCAGTTTTTTTTATGTGAATTTTTACGACATGACTGTCGAACATATTCCCGTAATAAAGTGTATCTTTACATCGAACCAGAGGTTTTCCCTTATAGCAGAAAAAGTCATTTACTTTAGTATCATTTTTTTTCATAACATACCTCCGCAGAAATTTAAATTACCTTACGTCTAAATAAGACTTAACTAATATTTTTAATAATTCATCTCGTTCTATTTTGCTAACCAATGTTCTAGCATCTTTATAATTTGTGATATATGTGGGATCTTCAGACAAAATGTACCCTACAATTTGATTAATTGGATTATATCCTTTTTCTCTTAAAGCATCGTATACTAAAGTTAATATTTGTCTTATGTTTTCTTCAGTTTTTCTAGCTACAGGAAAAGCGATTGTTTCATCTGCCAACTTAAATACCCCCTCTTTTGTTTTTTAATTATACACTATTTTTAATTTGATTACAAGCTGTTGATGTTCAGTACTTTAATCAAGTATGAATTTCCTTGACGATGTACTTTTTTATGTGATACAATTGATAAAAGTGTTTTGCATTAGGAGATGATTTTAATTTAATAAATATGGCTAAAGTGTCGATTTGTGTAGTTACATATAACAATCAAAAAGAAATTTTAAATTTAATTAGCAGCATATATGAAAACACGAAAGATGTTAACTTTGAAGTCTTCCTTGTAGATAGTAACTCAAGCGATGAGACTGTTGAATTAGTAGAAAAAAACTACCCTTTAGTTAATATAGTAAAACTTAGTAAAAATTTAGGTTTTGGATACGCTCACAATCAAGTTTTGAACAAAATTGACTCACAGTATCATGTTGTTGTAAACCCAGATATTTCTTTTAATGACAACGTTATAAAGGTCTTATGTGATTATTTAGATAAAAACGAAAATGTAAAAATGATAACACCTAAAGTACTGTCTCAAGATGGAACAGAACAGCATTTACCGAAAAAAGAACCAAGAATAAAGTATGTGATATCTGGAAGATTTGACAGGTACTTTAAGGTATTTGAGAAAATCAGAACAGAATATACAATGCAAGATTTTCGCTTTAAAGAACCAACTGAGATTGAATTTGCCACGGGCTGTTTTATGATGGTTAGAACAGAACTTTTTAAGAAAATAAATGGCTTTGATGAAATATTCTTTATGTATTTTGAAGATGCTGATTTATCCAAAAGGGTGAGGCAATATGGGAAAATCGTTTTTTATCCAGATACGTTTGTTGTGCATCTTTGGAATAGAGCAAGTGCAAAAAAAATAAAATTTTTATTCATACATATTTCATCTATGATAAAATATTTCTGTAAATGGAAATTTAGTAGAAAGTAGGAGAAAATAATGAAAGGCATAATTTTAGCAGGGGGCTCTGGGACTAGACTTTATCCATCTACTTTATGTGTGTCGAAGCAAATCTTGACGGTGTATGACAAACCTATGATTTATTACCCTCTATCAACACTGATGCTAGCGGGTATCAGAGATGTATTGATAATATCTACGCCAAGAGATTTACCGGCTTGCAAAGAGCTATTTGGCACAGGCGAAAGTCTTGGTATGAACTTTAGTTACGTGGTGCAAACTGAGCCCAGAGGCTTAGCAGATGCTTTTATATTAGGAGCAGATTTTATAGGCAATGACAGCGTATGTTTGGTTCTCGGAGATAATATTTTCTATGGATATGGCTTCACAGAAAGGCTTGAAAGGGCAGCTGGCCGCAAAGATGGTGCTACCATATTTGGTTACCATGTTAGCAACCCAACTGACTTTGGTGTGGTGGAGTTTGATGAAGATTGGAATGTTTTATCTATAGAAGAAAAGCCATCAAAACCAAAATCTGATTATGCAGTTCCAGGGCTGTATTTTTACGATAACAACGTTGTTCAAATAGCAAAAGAAGTAAAGCCTTCCGCAAGGGGCGAACTGGAAATTACATCTGTTAATAATGAGTACTTAAAGCAAAAAAAGTTAAAGGTAGAACTGTTTGGCAGAGGCATGGCATGGCTAGACACAGGTACGCACAGAGCAATGCTTGCAGCGGCTAACTTTGTAGAAACAGTGCAAACGAGGCAAGGACTGTACGTTTCGTGCATAGAGGAAATTGCTTATAGGAAAGGGTTTATCGACAGGACGATGCTTTTAAAACTAGCGGATAGACTTAAAAAGACGGAGTATGGGCAATATCTTTATAAAGTTGCAGAAGAAAATTAATTTTTAAATTTATCTGGATATAAGCAAAAGAAGGTGACGATTTTGAAAGTAGCTATAACAGGCGCAAAAGGTCAACTGGCAAGGGAAATTATAGAGATTATAAAGTCGGGAAAAAGTGAGATTGGGCAAATTCCGAAGGAATATATAAATTGCAATTTAGTTTGTGCTGATGTTGAAGAGCTTGACATAACCGATGAGAAAGCAGTTGAAGAATTTATACAGGCAGAGAGGCCGGATATTTTAATAAACTGCGCAGCAATGACGAACGTAGATGGCTGTGAGACAGCTTTAGAAACTGCCATGAAGGTTAATGCAATAGGTCCCCGAAATTTGAGCAGATCTTGCAAGAAAGTAAATGCAAAAATAGTGCACATTTCTACTGACTATGTATTTGATGGAGAAAAAAATATTCCTTACTGCGAATGGGATATGTGCGCACCACAAAGCATTTACGGCAAGTCGAAGCATTTGGGTGAAGTGTATACTAGAGAGCAAAACCCGAAATATTTTATAATAAGAACGTCTTGGCTATACGGCAAATATGGAAACAACTTCGTTAAGACTATGATGAAATTAGGCAAGACAAAAGATGAAATAAAGGTTGTAAATGACCAAAGAGGTAACCCAACGAACGTTAACGATTTAGCTCATCATATTCTGAAGGTAGCATTGACGGAGCAATATGGGATTTATCATTGTACAGGTGAAGGAGAATGTTCGTGGTTTGAGTTCGCACAGGAGATCATGAAACATTTTAACCTTAACTGTAAAGTAAAACCGTGTACGAGCGATGAATTTCCTAGTCCGGTAAAAAGACCCAAATTTTCGTCTTTAAACAATTTAATGCTGAAGGTGACCGTTGGAAATGAGATGAGAAACTGGAAAGAAGCTTTGAGTAGTTTTAAACCGGAGTAAAATAGAGGAGAATAACATGAAAACGTATTTAGTTACAGGTGGGGCAGGCTTTATAGGGTCAAATTTCGTAAACTATATGTTGAAAAAATATGATTATGTAAAGATAGTGAATGTAGACTGTCTTACATACGCTGGAAACCTTGAAAATTTAAAAGATGTTGAAAACAATAAAAATTATAAATTTGTTAAAGCAAATATTTGTGATAGGGAAGTTATAAGGAAAGTATTTTTAGAAGATGACATTGACTATGTAGTGAACTTTGCAGCAGAAAGTCATGTAGATAGAAGCATAAAAGATCCTGAAATATTTGTAGAATCGAATGTTAAAGGAACTGTGAACCTTTTAAATGTCGCAAAAGAATTTTGGACTGTAGGGGACGATAAATATAAAGAAAATTGTAAATTCCTTCAAGTATCAACGGATGAGGTATATGGCTCTTTAGGAGAGCAAGGGTACTTCATGGAAACCACACCTCTTTGTCCGCACAGCCCATATTCGGCAAGTAAAGCTGCAGCCGATATGCTAGTTAAGGCATATTTTGATACGTTTAAATTTCCGATAAATATTACAAGATGCTCAAATAACTATGGACCTTACCAGTTCCCGGAAAAATTAATCCCACTTATTATAAACAATACATTACAGCATAAAAACTTACCAGTTTACGGGGACGGACTCAATGTCAGAGATTGGCTTTTTGTTGAGGATCATTGTAAAGCCATTGATATGGTAATAAAAGAAGGCAAACTCGGTGAAGTTTACAATGTAGGTGGCCACAACGAGAGGACAAACATTACTATAGTCAAAACTATTATAAATCATATAAAAGATGTGGTGGATCCATCTGTTAGTGAGAATTTGATTACATATGTGCAAGATAGGAAAGGTCACGATAGAAGATACGGTATAGACCCTGAAAAAATAAAAAATGACTTAGGATGGTACCCTGAAACAACATTTGAAGTTGGAATCAAAAAAACAATAGACTGGTACTTGGAACACAAAAACTGGATAGACAACGTTACAAGTGGACAATATAAGGAATATTATAGTAAAATGTATGAAATTTAAAAATTTGACTTTGTTTAAGAAAGAAGAGGGGATTATATGTCGAAGTTTAACTTTATAGCAACTAAAATTAAAGATGTGTACATTATTGAGCCTACGCTTTTTGGCGATGCTCGTGGTTATTTTATGGAGACGTATAATTATGATGAGTTTTGCAAAGCAGGACTTAGCATGAAGTTTGTACAAGATAACCAATCGTGCTCGAAAAAAGGTGTGCTTAGGGGACTTCATTTTCAAGTAAATCATCCACAGGGCAAACTTGTTAGAGTGATAAAGGGCGAAGTCTTTGATGTAGCGGTTGACTTAAGAAAAAACAGTAAAACCTTTGGCCAATGGACGGGAGTAAAGTTAAATGACGAAAACAAACGTCAGTTTTACATTCCGGAAGGCTTTGCGCATGGCTTTTTGGTTTTGTCGGACACGGCGGAGTTTGTGTATAAGTGTACCAATTTTTATGACCCTCAAGACGATAGCGGAATAATATGGAATGACAAAGATATTGGTATAGACTGGCCGTTGGAAGAAAATGTACAGGTGTTACTGTCGGAAAAAGACAAAAAACAACAAACTTTTAAAAATTACGTTGAGAAGATGAAGTCTATATAAAGAGGCAAAAAGTATGATTTCAGTTGCGATGGCTGTTTATAATGGAGAAAAATATATAAAGGAGCAAATATGTTCTATATTAGCTCAACTCTCTAAAGATGACGAACTTGTAATTTCTTATGATGACAGCTGTGACAATACGCTGAATATAATAAATGGTTTAAGAGGAAATGATAGTCGCATAAAGCTAGTAAATGGACCCAGCAAGGGACTAATAAAAAATTTTGAAAATGCTATTGTAAACTGCTCGAATGAGTACATATTTTTAAGTGATCAAGATGACGTTTGGTGCGAAAATAAGGTTTCGGAAGTCATGAGTATGTTTGAAAAAAGTGACGTTGACTTAGTTTTGCATGACGCTAAGATTGTAGATGAGAACTTAAATGTACTTTTTCCGAGCTTTTTTGAAAGAAGAAACAGTAAAAAAGGGCTATTTAACAATGTGATAAAAAACTCGTACATAGGGTGCTGTATGGCATTTAAGGCAAGCTTGAAAAATAAAATTTTACCGTTTCCTGAAAAAATACCCATGCATGACCAATGG
The DNA here is from genome assembly GCA_900549775.1 of uncultured Oscillospiraceae bacterium. Classification (GTDB taxonomy): domain Bacteria; phylum Bacillota; class Clostridia; order Oscillospirales; family Acutalibacteraceae; genus UMGS1224. The sequence continues at coordinate 5,998 of URPR01000002.1, forward strand.
ATAGGCCTTATAGCTGAAAAATATGGCAAGGTTGAGTTTTTAAACAAAACTTTATTGCTTTACAGACGGCACGATGAAACCATTACCAAAGGCAAACGAGCGGATGTTATTACCATGCTAAAATGGCGGGCAAGAATTTTGAATGAACTGTTTAAAAGAAGTAAAAATTTATAATCGAAAAGGAGGCAAAGAAATGATTAAAAATAAAACTAAAGTTGTAGATGATCTTGGCAGACTAGAACTGTTAGCTGAAAAATACCCAACAGTGCAATCTGCTTCTACTGAACTGATAAACCTGCAAGCAATATCCAGCTTGCCGAAGGGCACAGAACATTTTATTTCAGACTTACATGGCGAATACGAAACTTTTAAACATATTATGAATAATGCATCTGGAGCTATCAGGGAGAAAGTGGACTTGATTTATGGAAACATACTTCCAAGTGAAGAAAGGGCAAAACTCTCTACCTTGATATATTATCCGAGAGAAAAGCTGCAGGAGATAGCGCAGGAAAAATTAAATACAAATGAATGGTACAAGATTACTTTGAATAGGCTTGTGGAAGTTTGTAAGCTGGTTGCTTCGAAATATACGCGCAGTAAAGTGAGAAAAGCTTTGCCTGAAGATTTTGCTTACATCATAGATGAGCTTTTACATAACAGCTATCATGACCCCAATAAGGCATTTTATTACAGCAACATAATCTTAACAATAATAAAAACCAACAGAGCTGATGCTTTTATAGTAGCGATCTGCGACACGATAAAGAAGCTCGTGGTGGATCATCTACATATTTTAGGGGATATATTTGATAGGGGTCCTCGACCGGACTTGATATTAGACTCGATAATGACTCATCATAGCTTAGACATACAGTGGGGAAACCATGATGTAATTTGGATGGGTGCAGCGTGTGGCAGCGATGCTTGCATTGCGGTTGTGTTAAACAATTCAATTTTGTATAATAACCTTGAGTTTTTAGAGGAAGGATACGGTATAAACTTAAGGCCACTTGCACTCTTTGCAGAAGAGACTTATAAAGATGCAGACATAAAATGCTTTATGCCGAGAAATACTAATTTTATTTACCAAAACTGTACGGAAAAAGAACTCATAAATGCTGCAAGAATGCACAAAGCTATTGCAGTTATGAGGTTTAAACTAGAGGGACAGATAATAAAAAGAAATCCTTTATTTGCTATGGATTCAAGACTGTTGCTTGATAAAATTAATTACAAAGAAAAAACGGTAAACATAAATGGTAAAACCTGCAATATTGAGGATATAGATTTTCCTACCGTTGACAAAAATGACCCTTACGAACTGAGCAAGGAAGAGGAACGTTTAATTGGGCAACTGCGTTCAGCGTTTTTACATAGTGATAAGCTTCAAAAACACATAAAGTTTTTATATGATAAAGGTAATCTTTATAAGATTTATAATAAAAACTTGTTGCTCCATGGGTGTGTGCCGCTGAACCCGGACGGGACGATGGTAGAATTTAAAATCGGTGGGAAGAAATTAAGCGGACAGGAATTTCTAGATTATGCGGAATCTGTGGCAAGAGATGCTTATTTTGCGGAGGAAGGTTCCAAGGAAAAAGAATTTGGGAAAGACCTTTTGTGGTTTTTATGGTGCGGTAAAAATTCACCGCTTTTTGGTAAAGACAAAATGACAACCTTCGAGAGGCTTTTAATAAAAGACAAAGAACTTTGGCATGAAGAAAAAAATGCATATTATACTTTGTCTAAGCGTGAAAAAGTGTGTGTTTCTTTGCTCAAAGCTTTTGGCATAAATAAGGAGTATTCTCACATAATAAATGGGCACGTACCTGTAAGGTGCAAGGATGGAGAAAAACCTGTAAGGGCTAATGGTAGATTGATCGTTATAGATGGGGGCTTTTGCAGGGCATACCAGCCGACTACAGGAATTGCAGGATATACTTTGATTTATAACTCTTTTGGAATGAGATTGTGTTCTCATGAACCCTTTGAAGGTACTAAAAAAGCTATAAAGGAAAATACTGATATATATTCTACGTCTGTAGTGTCCGAACGGGTGAAGGAAAGAATAACGGTTGGGGAGACCGATGTAGGCAAGCAACTTTTATCGACGATTAAAGATTTAGAGGTTTTACTTGCGGCATATAGGCTGGGCACAATAAAAGAAACACTGAAAAGTCAATATTGATATGAGTGATTTTTATGATTGACAGATTTGAAGCATTTTTGGAAAAGATAGAAAGTAAAATTAATTTTAAAGAGCATGATGCATTTTTAGTTACTTCTATAAATAATAGGTTTTATTTTTCTGGACTATTTACTTCAGATGGGCTGGTTTTAATTACAAAAAAGAAAATATACTTTTTAGTAGATTTTCGTTATTATGAGTTAGCACGCAGGCAAACTAAAGGTATTGATGTTATTTTAGTTAAAGACTTTTTTGAGACACTGGGAGATTTAATAAATAAGCTTTCAATTAAAGATCTTTACCTTGAAAGTAAAGACATTACTTTGTTTAAGTTTAAATTTTTAAAAAGTGCGCTTGGTAGTTTGGATGTAAAATTGATTTTTAACGATATATTAAGCGAAACGATAGAAGAATTAAGATGTGTAAAAAATGAAAGTGAAATAAAAAAAATTGCAACAGCGCAGGAAATTTCGGAGTTTACGTTTAATTATATTTTAACTAAGATAAAACCGGGTATATCTGAAAAAGAAATTGCTGCTGAAATAGAATATTTTATGAAAAAAAACGGCGCTAAGAGCACTTCGTTTGATACGATAGTTTTAAGCGGGAAAAATTCTTCTTTGCCTCATGGTTTACCAACAAATAAAAAAGTAGAAATTGGTGATTTTATAACAATTGACATGGGTGCGGTATTTGAAGGGTACTGCAGTGACATGACTAGGACTGTTGCTCTGGGGAAAGTTACAGATGAGCAAAGGCAAGTTTATGAAACGGTAAAAAAAGCTCAAAAGATAGCTGAAACTGAAGTAAAAGCTGGAGTAAGCTGTGCATATTTGGATAATTTGGCTCGTGACTACATATATAGTCAAGGCTTTGAAGGAAAATTTGGCCATGCTTTAGGACACGGGGTAGGTATAGACATTCACGAATGCCCAGTTGTTTCTAAAAAGAGCGATGCTGTATTGTCGAAAGACATGGTAATAACAATAGAACCAGGTATTTACATTGAAGATAAATTTGGTGTAAGGATAGAAGATATGCTGAGGGTAGAGCAAAATGGGTACTATAACTTTACAAAACTAACAAAAGACTTAATAATTCTTTAAGAAAATAATACTTGAAAAATTTTCTACTTTAGTTTAAAATACTTATATTGGAGTAGGTTTTTACTTAAACATGTATGACAGGATATATTCGAACGATGAGAAAATTGGAGGAAAAGCTATGATATCTGCAGGAGATTTCCGTAATGGAATTACTTTTGAAATGGATGGCAATGTATACTGCATAATAGAATTTCAACATGTAAAGCCAGGAAAAGGTGCAGCTTTTGTTAGAGCGAAAATAAAAAATGTAATAACAGGATCGGTAGTTGAAAGGACATTTAACCCAAATGATAAATATCCACCAGCATTTGTGGAACGTAGAGACATGCAGTATCTGTATAATGACGGGGACCTATATTATTTCATGGATATGGAGAGCTATGAACAACTGCCGATAAACAAAAACGTTTTAGGAGATAATTTTAAGTTTGTAAAGGAAAACATGATTTGTAAAGTTTTATCTTATAAAGGAAATGTATTTGGTGTAGAACCGCCTTTCTTTGTAGAGTTGGAAGTTACAGAAACAGATCCCGGGTTTAGAGGCGACACTGCTACAAACGTTACGAAGCCTGCAAAACTTGAAACTGGAGCTGAAATTAGGGTTCCGCTTTTCATAGACCAGGGAGAAATAATAAGGATAGACACGAGGACTGGGGAATATATGGAGAGAGCTTAAATGTGCAAACAGGATGTTAAGATAAAAGGTGTTTACAAGCACTTTAAGAGTGACTACTACTTGTTAGAGGATGTAGCTATACATAGCGAAACCGGCGAAAGATATGTGATTTATCGGATGCTGTATGGAGACAACGGTTTATACGTAAGACCGTATGATATGTTTTGTTCGAGAGTCGATAAAGAAAAATATCCAGATGCAAAACAAAAATTTAGATTTGAATTACAGAATATAGAAACTGTAAATAAGAAATATTAATTTTAGGAGGTACACAATTATGAACATTACAGAGAAAGTAGCTTATATTAAGGGGCTTTTAGAGGGGCTCAATTTGGACGATTCTAAACCGGAAGTTAAAGTTATTAAGGCTATGGTTGATTTATTGGACGATGTTACACTTGAAATTTCTGACATTGAAGATGGTTTAGATGAGTTTGTAGAGCAGCTTGATGAAGTTGATGAGGATTTAGGTGCTCTTGAGGAAGACTATTACGGTTTTGATGATTGCGATGAAGATGATTTGTTTTATGAAGTAACTTGCCCAACTTGTGGAGAGACAGTTTGCCTTTCTGAAGATGTTTTGGACGATGGTGAGATGGAATGTCCAAATTGTGGAGAAAAGTTAGAATTTGATTTTGATGATTTATGCGATGAAACAGAATGTGCATGTGGCGAAACTTGCGAATGTAAAGATGAATAATTTAACAATTAACTAAAAATAATATAAACCGTCTATGTAATAACTCATAGGCGGTTTATGTGTATAAAATTTAATTGGGGGCAACAAACTATGAAATTTAAGGTTTGCAATAAATATTTAGTGGTGCTTTTGAATTTGTTTTTGTTGTTAAACTTGGCAGCATGTGGCAAGAAAAGCGAAAACACAGAGGTAAAAGAAAAGGCAAAAATAAATGTAGTAGCACTTAAAGGTCCAACAGCACTCGGTAGTGTAAAACTGTGGGAAGATTCTGAAAATGGAGAGACTGGGGCTGTTTACAATATCTCGGTGGTGGGGGATCCTTCCGAAGCTGTAGCTAAAATAGCCAACAAAGACGTGGATGTAGCCATGGTACCTACTAACATGGCATCGGTTTTGTATAATAAAACTTCAAAAAATGTAAACATAGCGGCAATAAATACGTTGGGTGTACTGTATTTGGTGACAAATGATAAATCCATTAGCAGCATAAAAGATTTAGCGGGAAAAACCGTATTTGTTTCAGGACAAGGTGCCACGCCAGACTTTGTATTGAGATATATTTTAAAAAAGAATGGCTTAACCCCCGGGAAAGATGTAACTTTAGAATATAAATCAGAACATAGTGAACTTGCAGCGCAGGTTATTTCTGAAAATGTAAGTATAGCAGTTTTGCCAGAGCCTTTTGTAAGTCAAGTACTGACTAAAAATTCAAAAATAATGGTGTCACTAGACTTAACGAATGAATGGAACAAAATAACGGATGACAGTGTTTTAACTATGGGGTCCATAGTAGTTAGGAAAGATTTTCTGAAAAACAAAAAAGAAGACTTTGATAAGTTCCTGAAAAGCTATCAAAAGTCTGTGGAGTATGTGAATGAAAATACAGAGAAGGCGGCGGAATTAGCTGACAAATTTGGTATAATGCAAAAAGAAATAGCCATAAAAGCTTTGCCGAAATGCAATGTGGTTTTCATAAGTGGAAACGAAATGCAGCAGAAAACGGAAAACTTTCTGAAGATACTCTACGATTTTGAACCTAAGTCTATAGGAGGGAAAATCCCGGATGAAGACTTCTATTATAAAGAATAGAAAAAAATTCTTTCAAGGAATATTGACAATTACATTTTGGGTTTTGATCTGGTACCTATTGTATATCACGGTGAACCAAGAAATTTTAATAGTATCGCCGACCGCAGTTTTGCTAAGGCTTAGCGCACTTGCTGAAGAGGCTGAGTTTTGGCAAATAATATTACTGTCTATGTGCAGAATAATGTGTGGATTTATTTTTGCAGTGGCAGTTGGAATTGTTTTGGCGTTTTTTTCGTTTAAGCTTAAATATTTTAAACTTTTTATAAGTCCGGTTATAATGGCTGTAAAGTCCACACCGGTAGCTTCGTTTGTGGTCTTGGCGTTAGTGTTTGTAAAGTCATTTTATCTGCCAACTTTGATATCATTCTTAATGGTTATTCCTATTATTTATGGCAACGTACTTGAGGGAATAAGCAGTGTGGATGGTGACTTAATAGAACTGTCGCAAGTTTTTTGTTTTTCTAAAATGACTAAACTTACAAAAATTTACATTCCGTCTCTGTTGCCTTATTTTAACTCAGCCGTGGCAACAGGGCTGGGCTTTGCGTGGAAGGCCGGTGTAGCGGCAGAAGTAATTGCAAATACAAAAATGTCCATAGGAGCACAAATTTATGACTCAAAAATTTACTTAGATACTTTAAATTTATTTTCATGGACATTAGTGATTATAGCTTTAAGCATACTTCTTGAAAAAGTTGTAACAAAGCTGCTTAGCCCTAGCACTGTGAAGTATAAGAACGTAAAGTGAGTGATACATATTATAGAATTAAAAAATATTTATAAAAGCTTCGGTAAAAAGGAAATTTTAAGCGATTTTTCGTTAACTATACCGACAAGTGAAAAAGTGTGTTTGTTTGGTAAGTCCGGAATAGGGAAGAGTACAATATTTAATATTATTGCGAATCTTGAAAAATTTGATAAAGGAACTATGCTGGGTTTAGAAAATAAAAAAATATCATATGTTTTTCAAGATACTAGGCTTATTACATGGCTAAGTGTTGCTGAAAACTTAACAGTTGTGATGAAAAATGCTAATAAAAAAGAAAAACAGGAATTGGCAGACTTTTATCTAGATAAGTTTAATTTAATCGAATATAAAAATAAAATGCCATGTGAATTGAGCGGAGGAATGCAACAGAAGCTCAGCATAGCAAGAGCTTTAGCCTTTAATGGAGATGTTTTTTTATTTGATGAGCCATTTAAAGGGTTAGATGAAAAAAGTAAATTTAGCACCATAGAAATATTGAAAGATGAATTGATAAATAAAACAGCTTTATTCATAACTCATGATTTAAGTGAAATATCTTCATTTTGTAATAGAGTTTTTTATTTTGAAGGTTCACCGATTTCCGGAGAAATCAAGCCAAGTATGTTATGACAAAAGATTTTGCCTTTAAAGGGAGAAGTGAATAAAATTTAACTTTACCGGCAAGAATATTTCTGGGTGATATTATGGCGATTTCTTTTATAAGAACGATAATTCTATATATAGTTATTATTTTAGCGGTAAGACTCATGGGCAAAAGACAAATCAGTGAGTTGCAAACTTCAGAACTTGTGGTTACGCTATTGATGTCTGACATAGCGGCCATACCAATGCAAAATGCTGCACTTCCTATAGCCACCGGAGTTATACCCATAATCGTGCTTATTGCATGTGAAATATTAATATCTACATTTATGCTTAAAAGCTCCGGGTTTAGAAGATTTATATGCGGAAAACCTGCCGTTTTGATCAATGATGGAAAATTAGATCAAAAGAAGATGAAAGAACTTAGAATAGGGATAGAAGACCTTGAAGAAGAACTGAGACAACTTGAGGTAGCTAGCATTTCTGATGTATCTTACGCTATAGTTGAAACGAACGGGAAACTAAGCGTAGTGAAGAAACCGGAAAAACAGCAAGTTGATGCTAGTATGCTTAACGTTCAAATGGAAGACAATGGAATAGAAACAGTAGTTGTAAGGGATGGAAAATTATCACCATTTTGCTTAAAGCTATGTAATTTGAGTGAAAAGTGGGTGAGAGACACCTTAGCAAAGCAAAATACTGATATTGAAGATGTTTTTATTATGACGGCAAATAAAAACAAAGACTTTAATATAATAAAAAGAGAGGTGTAGAAATTGAAGCGTTTAATCGCATCTATCTCGTTGTTGGTGTTGGTTGTAGTCTTTTGCGTTTGGGAACACTTTACTTTGAAAACAACGACAGATTATTTTTCTTCTGAGATATATCAAATTAAAGAGCTTTATAATGGCAATGAAATAGATGCCGCAATAGAAAAAAATGATTATTTAGTTAAAAGTTGGAAGGATAAGCACGCTCTGTTTTCTACTTTTATAGACCATGAACCTTTAAAGGAGATTGAAACCAGTTTGGAGGCAATGAAGGTAAATTTAGAAAATGATGAAATTGGAGATTTTTCCGTTGAGCTTCAAAAAACGATAAGCCGTCTTGAAGATCTAAATTCAACAGAAATGCCGCTTCTAGGGAATATTCTTTAGCTAGGTTTTCTTACTAGTATCTGAGAACAAGTGGTATGTTCCGTTGGCTGCTAAGGAAACTAAGATAGCGTCAAATAAGTCTAAAGTTATATAAGACAAAGAAAATTTCCCTGTAAAGTAGTCGGCTAGAACTAAAATAATAACCGATATGATATAAGTGTAGAACTTAGTTGGTATTTTTACGATTTTATCAAATAGTTTTTTAGTAAATTGGACTATTATGCCTACAATGGCTACACTACCGGAAAATGTAGCTAACCCTTCCCAAGTTAAAAATTCGCTTATTGAATCCATTTAACCACTCCTTAAAAAATGATAAGCCGGCAAATATATGCCGACTATTTTTTATACAACAGAATTTTTTCAAACTGGTTTCAATAAAAGCTTAAAAGTTTTAATTTTTTCTTTTATAAGAACAACGATTGAAACGTTTTTGACTCAAACAGATTTTTGAAAGAGTTTAATTTTATCTTTAATAAGCTTGATTTTAAAATTTTTAAATTTACTTGTTTTAAGTAAAGGCGTTACGGTTTTACTCCACACGTTTTTTAAGAATTTTTTGCAAGAGAATATTATAGGGAAGGTAAACTTTACAAAATACCTCCCAATAGTAACGTGGTGCAAAGTCCAGCCGATTGCTTCGCCTATAAAAACGAAAAATCTTATTTCGCCGTTTATAGTGATTAACAAAAATAAATATGTTAAAAAGCCGGAAAAAGAAAAATAGAGTGCATCATTTATGAACTCGTATATGGGTTTGTCTGAGATTACAATGTTAAAAAGTTTGAAAATGTCGAACACTATGCTTAAAAAAGCACCAAATAGTATTGATAAGAAAAAAACTGACACAGATGAAGTGGATGCACAACTCAAGCGAAAGACTCCCTACTTAAAAATTTTAGAAAATAGACTCTGTTTTTTTGAGCACGGGGCATCTGAATATGACAATGAAGAAACTGTGCCATCTAGGAATAAATCTCCCGTATCGAGGTTTATTTTACTTATATGAAGATTTTCACCTTTTACTGTCAATTCTCCTATATCTGTGTAGGCGATAACAGTTTCCTCATCGAAGCTGTCAACGTCAACAACTCCAGTAATAGACAATTCTTTTCTGCTTTTCAAAATTAAATTATGAGTTAATTTTTTGTTCTCTTCCAACTTAAAATACCCCCTAAAATCTATTCATAAAATTTTATGATAGACTAGGGGGCAATATTACATTTGTTTAAAGTATAACTTTGTACATTTCTTGGACATTTTCTTTTTTACAGAATTCCATCACGTTTAATATTTCTACCTTTACTTTTTTTTCGCCTAACGATAATTCCAAAACATCACCGACTTTAACGCTGTATGATGCTCGACATACTTTTCCGTTTACTAAAACTTTGCCGGCATCGCACATTTCGTTAGCTATAGTACGCCTTTTAACTAATCTTGAAACTTTTAAATACTTGTCTAATCTCATACATTCTCCTTATTGAAAAGAACCGACTTTTCGTTGAAAAAAGTCGGTTCAATAGTTACATTATTTTTCAGAAACTGCGTCTTTGAAAGCTTTACCCGCTTTAAAGCCAGGAACTTTACAAGCTGGAATTTTTATTTCTTTACCAGTTCTAGGATCACGACCTGTTCTAGTAGCGCGAGAACGAACTTCAAAAGTTCCGAAGCCGATTAATTGAACTTTTTCTCCTTTTTTTACAGTCTCAACAATTGAATCAATAACTGCTGCAACTGCCTTTTCAGAGTCTTTCTTTGAAAAACCGCTTTTTTCCGCAATTGATGCTACTAATTCTGCTTTGTTCATTTTAGACAACCTCCAAAATTATACTTTTTATATTCATCCATGAAAAACACGGTAGAACATACTATAAAATTTTTTATTTCAAAAGCAAAATCTTAGTGTTACAATGAATAAATACTTATTTCAAACTTTTATATTAAAAACAAAACTATTCTACACTATTAAAAATGCTTTTTCAAGTATTTTCTTACAAAACTTTTATTTTTTGAAAAATTTGTAATATATAAAAATAAAAAATCTTTTTAAAATTTAACAACCATACTATTTTACTTTATAATATGACATTTTTCAAGTATTTTTAAGATTTTTTTACCTTTTGGCAAAGATTTTAAATCTTCTCTGGTTATTAAATGCATTATCCCTAGAGTTGCAATGTAGCTTATAACGGCAATGACCGATGAAAGTGCGACAGAAATCAATGTAGGTAAGAAATTTATTAGAAAATGTACAGATAAATATAAAAACGCACCACAGATTAAACTTGCTAAAAAAGGCTTAAACAATGTTTTTTTCAGGTTAGGCATTATTCTAGTTTCTTTAAACAGAAAATACATTGCAACGATTAAAATGAAAGCGTATCCTACAGTGGTGCCTATTCCTGCACCTTGTATGTTTATTTGAGGTATGCCGACTAAAGAATAATTAACTATAATTTTGATAATTAGCCCAGCTGATATAATTTTTACAGGTAAATCAACTCTACCGACTGCTTGAAGCATGCTACAAAAAGGAGTAGCTGTTGCGGTGAAAATAGTGGCTATGCCGAGTATTGGTATTATGTTCGATGCTATGCTTACATCGTTTACTCTATGTGGATAAATAATTCTCAGTAAAAAAGGACCAAGAATGGAAATGCTCAATCCTGCGGGAATAGTCACCATCGTAGTCAGCTTTATGACAGACTCTATGCTACTTTTGAGGGCATTACTGTCTTTTTTTGTGTAAGCTCTTGTTACAGCAGGTAGTGAAACCACTCCAAAAGTTTGCGTTATTGCGGGCACAAGCATCATGAGAGGAAGTGTAATAGAATAGCACCCTAAGAGGAATATATGAGCTGTTTTATTGGTCAAAACCTCAGGACTCATAGCGCCTTTATAGCAGTTTAAAAGTTCGTATGGGTACGTGTTCATTATGTATTGAATACGATTTAAAATCAATGTTATGTCGATGAACCCGGCAATGTTCATTATTATAGCCCCTATACCGATGGGAACAGCTGTTCTTATTAAAGTTTTAGCTAGCTTTGATTTGGTTTGAGCTTCTGGGGAAGAGTCAAGTTCAGTTTTAGTTATGCCATCACCACGCTTCTTATGACGTATAAGTAAATAAATAAAACCACATAGCGCACCTATCGAAATGCCTACTATAGCTCCGGCAGCTGCGAAAGCCATGATGGCGTTAGTTGCTGAACTTAAACTATCGTAAAATTTTCCAAATACGGTACCATGAGTCTTATATTCTTTGAAACCCAAGGTGATAACCGAAAATGAAATGCCATAACCTAAAAAAAGTTTACACACAGCTTCAATTAACTCTGAAACAGCTGTAGGAACCATATTTCTGAGACCTTGATGGTACCCTCTGTATATTGACATCAGGCAAACGAATAAAATAGTAGGTGCCAGTGCCAATATAGAATAAAACGCGTCTGGAGCGTTTACAGAAGGCAAGTTCGGAAAAATAAAAGAGCTGATAATCATTAAAGTAAAGCCGACAGTACCGGTTGTCAGGAATATAGGTATGGATATTTTGTGAATAAGCCTTACGTCTTTAAATCGGTTTCTTGCAGCGTTTTCAGAGACCATTCTAGAAACAGCAATAGGAAATCCCGCTGTAGCTAAAGCAAATAGGGGATTATATATTTCATAAGCTAATTGAAAATATGCAGCGCCCGTTGAGCCGATCATGCCTGTGACAAATATACGAAATAATATACCGAAGATTTTTACGATAAATATGCTGGAAGTTAAAACTAATGTACCTTTTAGAAACGATTGACCGGTGGATTTTTCACTATTCAAAAAAACACATCCTTATAAAATTTTACTATAAAATCCAATAAAAATTATACTATCTTTAAAATGATATGTATAGACCTTTTTCAAAATAAATGCTGTCCTTATTTAAAGTTGAATTTTATACTTATGTTGTGTAAAATAAAAGTAATAAATTTTTTTATGGAGGAGCTATGAACTATAAAAATAAGCAGTGTCCGGTTTGTAAAAATCTTTTTAAAGACAGCGACGATATCGTAGTATGTCCGGATTGCGGGGCACCGTATCACAGGGAATGCTATAATGAGACGAAAAAATGTATTTACGAAGATAAGCACGGAACGGGTTTTTCATATATAGCAAATGAAGAAGTACCGCAAAATGATATAAATGAAGAAAAAAGTGAACAAAGTAAAAATTTGTGCCCGAGATGCCACAGCTTAAACCCTTCAGATGCTAATTTTTGCAACAACTGTGGATTCTGGTTAGGAGAAAAGAGTGGACCGTCTAGCGATATACCTCCGGGGGTTCCAAACATTTCGGTTATGTTTGACCCAATGGGTGGGGTAGACCCAAATGAAGAAATTGACGAAGTCAAATTTGGCGACATTGCAAAGCTAGTAAAAAATAATTCGCCATATTACATGAGGGTCTTTAAGAAGATAAAAGAAAAAAATAAAAGCAAATTTAATTTTAGTGCATTTTTCTTCAGTGGGGCCTGGTTTTTATATAGAAAGCAATATAAGCTTGGTGTGATGATAATCATATTAGAACTAGCTTTTATGATACCCTCTTCAATTTTAACTTATATGCAAAGCACATCTGCACTATTAACGCCATATACAGGTCCTTTGTGGCTTCTGGAGACTTGCGATACGTTACTTATGGTGCTTTGTGGGGTATTTGCTAACCGTTTGTATTTAAAAAATTGCATAAAAAAAGTTAAAGCTATAAAAGAAAAATCTTTAAATGATGATAATTTTGATTATAGCAAAAAGCTAAGTGAACATGGTGGAGTTAACACTAAGATATTATTTTTACTTTTGCTATGCTATTTGGTTATAGAGTACTTGCCGATATTTTTAAGATAGGAGAAAAATATGTCAACGGTTTTAGTTACGGGGGGAACGGGCTATATCGGAAGCCACACTTGCGTAGAGCTTTTAAATAATGGTTATGACATAATTATAGTTGACAATTTTTGCAACAGCAGCCCGAACGTGGCTGGAAAAATAGAGCAAATAACAGGGAAAAAAGTTAAGCTTTATAAGTGCGACCTTTGTTATGATGTGGAAAAATTAGATGAAATCTTTAAAGAAAATAAAATAGATGCAGTTATGCACTTTGCGGGACTAAAATCTGTAAGTGAATCGATAAAATTCCCTATTTTGTATTATGAAAACAATGTTTTCGGTACCATCAACTTATGCAAAGCCATGCAAAAGCATAATGTTAAAAAAATTATATTCAGCTCATCTGCTACAGTGTATGGGACCTCATCGTTTGCTCCATACGATGAAACGATGCCGACTGGAGATGTCTCCAATCCTTATGGCAGAACCAAGTATATTGTTGAAAAATTATTCGAAGACCTATGCAATTCAGATGCTTTATGGAATGTGGTCATATTGAGGTATTTTAATCCTATAGGTGCACATGAAAGTGGTCTTATAGGTGAATCACCTCGAGGTATACCTAACAATTTAATGCCATATATATCTTTGGTAGCAGCTGGAAAACTTGACACACTTACGATATTTGGTAAAGATTACGACACGCCTGATGGGACGTGTATAAGGGATTACATACACGTGGTAGACTTAGCAAGGGGGCACGTCTGTGCACTAAGTGGTATGACGAAATTGAGCGGTGTAAATGTGTATAATTTGGGAACATCTAAAGGGACAAGCGTGCTAGAGCTAATAAATGCTTTTCAGAGAGTGACATCTCGAAAAGTTAAATATGCTTTTGGAGAAAGAAGAAAAGGAGATATACCTGTAGTTTATGCAAACGCAGATAAAGCTTATAAAGAGCTTGGCTTTAAAGCAGAATATGGAATAGAAAGAATGTGTATAGATGCTTGGCGATGGCAGTGTAATCAAGATTAGGGCATGACCATACTGTGTCTTTCAGTCGTTGTTATGATTAAAATATAAAAAAAGCTCACTGTGTGAACAGTGAGCTTTTTAATAAAAAACTAGCAGCAGCTATTTGAAGAGCAGCAACCATTGTCGTTGTTTCCACAGCAACAGCAAATTAAAAGGATGAGTATGATGATCCAAGTGCAGTTTCCGTTACCAAAACCGTTATTACACATTTCGTTTTCCCTCCTTCTTAAGTATTACATTACAGTATACGGGTATTTAAGAGGAAAGGTTACTATTACTTTTCAGTAAATAAAATATCAAAAAATAAAAGAAAAACTATGTAAAAATTTAATTTATGGAGATATATTTATATTAACTTAAAATAAGTCAAATTATTTTCTTATTTTAAATATTAATTAAACTTGACATAATCTGCGAAATAGATTTAAAATAAAAGTCAAAGAAAGTCAAAGTCAAATAAAAGGAGGGCTTGATTTGAGAATAAGCGATGAAGTAACAAGATATATATTGGAGCTGCTCGACAGGAGCGATGGCAACGCAGAAATACAGCGCAATGAGTTAGCCGGAATAATAGGATGCGTACCAAGCCAAATAAATTACGTTATAACTTCGCGATTTACACCCGAACAAGGCTATATTGTGGAGAGCAGAAGAGGAGGCGGAGGTTATATAAAAATAACTAGAAAAAAATTTACGAGAGATTCTGCAATAATGCACATAATAAACTCTGTCGGAGAGAAAATAGATAGTTCCACTTGTAAAATAATGCTCCAAAATATGGTAGACAGAGAAATTGTACCATATGACATTGCAAAGCTAATTTCTTGTGCGGTGTCGAATCGATCATACATGCCGGTTCCTGTGGAGATCAGAGACTTTTTAAGGGCAATTTTATTTAAAAATTTATTATTGACACAAATATAAAAGGAGATGCAAAGTGTATGTTATGTCAATCATGTGGCAAAAATACTGCGAATACTCATATAAAAAAAGTGATTAATGGCGATGTTAAGGAATATATGTTGTGTGAAGCTTGTGCTAAGAAGTTGGGGTATGGAGATATATTTAATGATTTTTCATTGAATTTTGATAATTTCCTTGGAAGCTTCTTTACGGAAAATATTCCTCATAAATTAAGATTAGATTCTACTCGTTGCGAAAATTGTGGCTCGTCGTTTGAGGATATTTCAAGTAGTGGCAAAGTTGGCTGTCCAAACTGTTACAAAGTGTTTTATGATAAGCTCGTTTCATCCATAAAAAGGATTCACGGAAACACTAAACATGCTGGCAAACTCGCGGCTAGCGTTAACTCTAACAAAAGAGTTGAAAGTAAGATAGATGACTTAAAAACTGAATTAGGCTGTGCAATTGAAAAACAAGAGTTTGAAAAAGCTGCGAAACTTCGCGACAAAATAAAAGAATTAGAAAAGGGGCTGGAAAATAATGAATAAATGGTACAATAAAACAGGACCACAAGGCGATGTAGTTATTAGTACGAGGATTAGATTTGCACGAAACTTAAACAGTTTTCCTTTCCCATGTAAACTTTCAGAAAAGCAAAAGGTAGAAGTTATTAATTTAGTGAAAAACGTGATATCTGAAGATGAAATAGGAAAAGAGTTAAAGTATGTCGATCTTCGCAGTCTTAGCAAAGTAGATAGGGTTTCCCTAGTAGAAAGACATATAACCAGCCCGAACTTTGTTGAAGAAACTTACGGTAGGGGACTATTTTTATCGGACGATGAGTCTGTTAGTATAATGATAAATGAAGAGGATCATATAAGGCTTCAGGTTATAAAACCAGGCTTAAATTTTGAAGATTCATACTGCATTGCAGATAAACTTGACGATACCTTAGATAAAAAACTTTCTTTTGCGTTTGACGATAACTTGGGGTACCTTACGCAATGCCCTACAAACCTTGGAACAGGGATGAGAGCGTCTGTTATGCTTCACTTGCCTGCTTTAAGAGAAAGCGGTGTTATGGAGAAGATCTCATCTAACCTGTCTAAACTGGGGTTGGTGCTAAGGGGAATATATGGAGAAGGCACAGAACCTAAAGCTGACTTTTACCAGCTTTCTAATCAAGTTACACTGGGCCTTTCTGAGAAGGCATCCATTAAAAACTTGGAAGATGTAACAATGCAGTTAATATCTCAGGAAAGAAACGCTAGAGGCGAAATGATAAAGCATATAGAATTTATAGATTTGATTCACAGGTCTTATGGAGTTTTGAAAAATGCAAGACTTTTGAGTAACAATGAATTTATGAAACTTATATCTAATGTAAGGTTAGGTGCGGCAGCAGGTGAAATCAAGGATCTTTCTCTTGAAAGTATAGATAGCCTTATAATAAAAGTTCAACCGGCAATGTTGTCTCTTGAAGAAAAGAAAGATTTGACTGCCAACCAAAGAGAACAACTTCGGGCAGAAATAATAAGAAATGCATTAAATAAAGAACAATCGGACTAAGGAGGAATTTGTATGTATAGATTTAACGGATTTACAGAAAAGGCCAACAATGCACTAAATTATTCTATAGAGAGCGCAGAAAATTGTGGGCATACTTACGTTGGCAGCGAACATATTTTACTTGGACTTTTAAAAGAAGGAACAGGCGTTGCGGCAGTTGTTTTGTCTGAACTTGGTATAAATGATTCTGAACTTGAGAATATAATAAGAACTGAAATAGGTGTAGGCAGTAGGACTTCTTTGAGCACAAATGACTTCACACCGAGAACCAAAAGAATTTTACAAATGGCTGTTATGCAAGCTGCAACTTTGGGACATAATTACGTAGGCACAGAGCATTTGCTAATAGCTATAATTGAAGAAAGCGACAGCTATGCTGTTAGGTTCTTAAATGAGATGGGTACGAGTGCAAAAGCTATACTTGAAAAACTGAACAGTACCATGGGAGACTATGAAGCTGAAGATGTTAAATTTTCTCAAAATGGCGGAGTAGGTCACAAACCTGGAGTTAACTCTAAAAGCAAAACTAAAACTCTAGATCAATTCGGAAGAGATTTGACAGCACTTGCTTCGTCTGGAGCCATAGATCCTGTCATAGGCCGAGAAGAAGAAATACAAAGAGTTATACAGATATTATCTAGAAGGACAAAGAATAATCCATGTTTAATAGGCGAACCGGGTGTTGGTAAAACGGCGGTTGCTGAAGGATTAGCACTTAAAATAGTTTCAAGAGATGTTCCTGAAATTTTAAAAGATAAACGGGTATTTTCGCTCGATCTTACTAGCATGATAGCTGGTACGAAATATAGAGGAGATTTTGAAGACAGAATAAAAAATGCTATAGGTGAAATAAAAAAATCGGGTAATATAATCTTATTCATAGATGAGCTTCACACTATAGTTGGTGCAGGTTCGGCTGAAGGTTCAGCTGATGCAGCAAATATTTTAAAACCTTGTTTAGCAAGAGGGGATTTTCAAGTTATAGGTGCCACGACTATAAAAGAATATAGGAAATATATCGAAAAAGATGCTGCACTTGAAAGGCGGTTCCAACCTGTGATGGTTGGAGAACCTTCGGAAGAAGAAACTGTGCAAATACTTAAGGGATTACGAGACAGATATGAAGCACACCATAAAGTTAAGATCACAGATGAGGCGATAGAAGAAGCTGTATCGTTATCTTCAAGATATATAGCAGATCGATTCTTGCCGGACAAAGCTATAGACCTGATAGATGAAGCGGCATCGAGGGTTAGGTTAAGGGCTTATACGGTTCCGGATGACTTGAAAGGTCTTGAAGACAAAATAAAAAAACTTGACGCAGAAAAAGCCGCAGCGGTAAATGAACAAGATTTTGAACGGGCTGCGAAATTGCGTGATGAAGAGAAGAGTTTAAAGAAAGAGTTGGAGGACGGCAAAAAGAAGTGGCAAGATGAAAATGAAAAAGTTACGGGTGAAGTTACCAGAGATGATATAGCTTATATTGTTTCAAACTGGAGTGGAATACCTGTTGTACAGCTGACTCAAGAAGAAAGTGATCGTCTTTTGAAAATGGAGAGCATTCTTCATGAGCGCATAGTAGGTCAAGATGAGGCAGTTTCGCTGGTATCTAGAGCGATAAGGAGAGGCAGAGTGGGCCTTAAAGATCCCAAAAGGCCAACAGGCTCGTTTATATTTCTTGGTCCAACAGGGGTTGGAAAAACTGAACTATGTAAAGCTTTAGCTTCAGCAATGTTTGGAGACGAAAATGCTATGATCCGGCTTGATATGTCTGAGTACATGGAGAAACATACAGTTTCTAAGCTTATAGGGTCGCCTCCAGGTTATGTTGGGTATGACGAAGGCGGTCAACTTACCGAAAAAGTAAGAAGGAAACCATATTCGGTGTTGTTGTTTGACGAAATAGAAAAAGCTCACCCGGACGTTTTCAATATGCTTCTACAGGTTTTGGAGGACGGTGTTTTGACTGACTCTCAAGGCAGGAAAGTAAATTTCAAAAATACAATTATTATAATGACATCAAATGTGGGTGCAAGACTGATTACGGAAAAGCAAAACAGTTTGGGATTCAGTGCAGATTCTTCAGCTGAAAAAAGCAAAGAAAGATTAAAAGACATGGTTTTAGACGAATTAAAAAAAGTTTTTAAACCTGAGTTTTTGAACCGCGTGGATGACATAGTAGTATTTGACAAACTTACAAGCAATGACATAGAGGCAATTGCATCCAGGATGCTTAAAGGCATAAAAGATAGACTATGTGATTTGAATATAAAAGCTGAATTTACAGAGAATGCAGTAAAAGCGATTGCAAAAGAAGGTTATGACCCGGTTTATGGAGCAAGACCTCTTAGAAGAGCAATACAGTCGAAAATAGAAGATAAGCTGTCAGAAAAAATTTTAGAGGGAGATTTAGACCCTAAAAAATCTATAACCTGTGATTATGATGAAAAAGCAGAAAAATTTATATTTTATTAAAAAGTTGTGTAAAAAGTTCACCTAAAATTAAGGTGAGCTTTTTTTATAAATGACTCAATCATTTCTTTATTTCTACAGAAACTGAGTAAATTTAATTGTATATTATAGATGGACATTAGATATAAAAATAAAACTTGACAGTAAAAATAGTATGTGGTACAATCAATTATTGTACCAAAATGGATATGTATGCCCAAAAATGCAAAAAAACCTTGTTATTTTGCCAAAAATATATAAATTATTTTTAATTTTTATAGTGCAACAAAATAATAAATCTAAAGCATATTGAAGAAAGATGAAGTAAATATTGAATGGAGTGGTAAAGCCTATGCTAAATGTTAAGCCGGTGCACATGGGAAAGAATGTAAGAATGAGTTTTTCGAATAATGAAGAAATTTTGAAGATGCCAAATCTCATAGAAATTCAAAAAAATTCTTACAATTGGTTCCTAAATGAAGGTTTAAAGGAGGTTTTTAAAGACGTTTCAGGCATTACAGATTATACCGGAAATTTAGTTTTAGATTTTCTAGATTATCATTTAGACTCTGATAAACCAAACTACAGCATAGCTGAATGTAAAGAAAGAGATGCAACGTATTCGGCAGCACTTAGGGTTAAGGCAAGGCTTTTAAACAAGGAAAATGGCGAGATAAAAGAATCAGATGTTTTTATGGGAGATTTCCCTTTAATGACCGATAGTGGCACTTTTGTTATAAATGGTGCAGAACGTGTTATAGTATCGCAACTGGTGAGGTCGCCGGGCGTTTACTATAAAATGGAATATGATAAAACCGGTAAAGAATTATTTTCGTCTACAGTTATACCGAATCGTGGCGCGTGGCTCGAGTATGAAAATGATGCAAATGATGTTCTTTACGTTAGAATAGATAAAAATAGAAAAATCCCCATAACCGTACTGATAAGAGCTTTAGGGCTTGGTACGGATGATGAAATTATAGAGTATTTTGGGAGAGATGCAAGAATTTTAGCTACCATTGAAAAAGATGCTTGCAAAACTTTGGAAGAAGGCTTGATAGAAGTTTACAAGAAACTTCGTCCGAGTGAACCTCCAACACTTGATAGCGCAAAAGCTCACTTAGAAATGCTCTTGTTTGACGAAAGACGATACGATATTTCTAGAGTAGGACGTTATAAATACAATAAGAAACTAAACTTAATGGGCCGAATTTTAGGCAACGTTCTTGCTCAACCGGTTGCAAATCCTATGACAGGCGAAATTATCTTAGACAAAGGCGAAACAGTTACTTATGAGAAAGCTCTAGAAATTGAAAAGTCTGGAGCACATGCTGTTTATATTTTAAAAGAAGAAAAAGAAATAAAAGTCATTTCAAACGGCATGGTTGAAATAAACGATTTTATTAATTTTGATGCACATAAAGAATGTGGAATAAGAGAAAAAGTTTCTTTTAGAGTATTGTGCGAAATTTTAGAAAGTTGCGATAGCGACGATGAGTTGAAAGAAGCTATAACTGCACGTATTGATGAGCTTACACCTAAGACTATCACTACGGACGACATATTTGCATCTATAAATTACATGATGTGCTTAGCAGAAGGACTAGGGACTACAGACGATATAGACCATTTAGGAAACAGAAGAATACGATGCGTGGGAGAACTTCTTCAGAACCAGTTTAGAATAGGCTTTGCAAGACTTGAAAGAGTAATAAGGGAAAGAATGACTCTGCAAGCACAAGACCTTGAACTGCTGACTCCACAATCACTCATAAACATAAGGCCTGTAGTGGCGGCTATTAGAGAATTTTTTGGCTCGTCACCGCTTTCTCAATTTATGGATCAAACAAATCCTTTAGCGGAGCTTACTCATAAAAGAAGGTTGTCTGCGCTTGGCCCTGGTGGACTTTCAAGAGACAGAGCGGGCTTTGAAGTTCGAGATGTTCACTATAGTCACTATGGAAGAATGTGTCCTATAGAAACGCCGGAAGGACCTAATATAGGGTTAATTTCGTACCTTGCAACGTTTGCGAGGATTAATGAATATGGGTTTATAGAGGCACCGTTCAGGAAAGTGGATAAAGAAACAGGCATAGTCACAAAAGAAGTAGTCTATATGACTGCCGATGTGGAAGATGATTTCATAGTGGCACAAGCAAACGAACCGCTTACTGAAGATGGACGATTTAAAAATGCTAAAATAATTGGTCGATTTAGAGATGAGTTTGTTGAAATAGAAAGCGATAAGGCAGATTACATGGACATTTGCCCGAGGATGGTTGTATCTGTTGCTACGTCTATGATTCCGTTTCTTGAAAACGATGACGCAAACCGTGCATTAATGGGTTCTAACATGCAACGTCAAGCGGTTCCGCTTTTAAAGTCAGAATCTCCAATAGTAGCTACCGGAATGGAATATCAAGCGGGGGTAGATTCTGGTGTTTGTGTACTTGCAAAAGATGACGGTACAGTTACGAAGGTAAGTGCTAGAGAGATTACTGTTAAATATGATAACGGAAAAAAGGAAACTTACATTCTTTCAAAATTTATTCGTTCAAACCAAAGCACATGTGTAAACCAAGTTCCGGTGGTTAATGAAGGTCAAAAAGTTGTTGAGGGTGAAGTTTTAGCAGATGGACCGGCAACAAATAACGGTGAAATAAGCTTAGGAAAGAATGCTTTGATCGGGTTTATGACTTGGGAAGGTTATAACTACGAAGACGCTGTTTTAATTAGTGAAAAATTAGTTCGTGACGATGTATATACGTCCATCCATATAGAAGAATACGAAACAGAAGCAAGAGATACCAAGCTAGGTCCGGAGGAAATTACAAGGGACATTCCGAATGTAGGTGAAGATGTACTTAAAGACTTAGATGCAACTGGGATAATCAGGGTAGGTACAGAAGTACATGCTGGTGATATTCTGGTTGGTAAGGTTACTCCTAAGGGCGAAACAGAACTTACGGCTGAAGAAAGATTGCTTCGTGCTATTTTCGGGGAAAAAGCAAGGGAAGTCAGAGATACATCTTTGCGAGTACCACATGGCGCATATGGCGTGGTTGTAGATGTAAAAGTATTCACGAGGGAAAATAGTAACGATGAGCTGGCACCGGGAGTAAATAAAGTTGTAAGATGCTACATTGCGCAAAAGAGAAAACTCTCTGTAGGAGACAAAATGGCTGGTCGTCACGGTAACAAAGGTGTTGTTTCAAGGATTTTACCGGTTGAAGATATGCCGTTTCTACCGGATGGTACACCTTTAGACATAGTACTTAATCCGCTAGGTGTTCCTTCTCGTATGAACATCGGTCAGGTACTTGAAGTGCACTTGGGGTACGCTGCAAAAGCTCTGGGGTGGAAGATAATGACTCCGGTTTTTGACGGTGCACATGAAGAAGATATATTTGAATGTTTTAGGAAAGCTGGGTATAGTGAAGACGGAAAAACTTGGCTGAAAGACGGCCGAACAGGGGAGTACTTTGACAATCCTGTTACGGTAGGTTATATGTATTACTTGAAACTTCACCATTTGGTTGACGATAAGATCCATGCAAGATCTACAGGACCTTACTCATTAGTTACTCAGCAGCCTTTGGGCGGTAAGGCTCAATTTGGTGGACAGCGCTTTGGAGAAATGGAAGTTTGGGCGCTGGAAGCTTATGGCGCAGCATACACATTGCAAGAAATTTTGACTGTGAAGTCAGATGATGTAGTGGGTAGGGTAAAGACTTATGAATCGATAGTTAAAGGCCAAAATGTACCTAAACCTGGCATACCGGAATCGTTTAAAGTTCTGATAAAAGAGCTACAGTCTTTGAGTCTGGACATAAAAGTTTTAGACAAAAACAAAGATGAGATAGACTTAAAGAGAGACTTTAGCGAAGACGATGCTGCAGAATTTATTCCGACAAAGCATAGTGACTTTAAGGAAGATGAAGTGATGACATCACTTGAAGGGTTCTCGCTTGACGAAGACGACGATGACAATAATATGTTAGCTGATCCGGAAGCTTTTGATGAAATGAATGACGATGATGACGCGGATGAAAGCATGGACGAATATGTAGAAGATGCACTTGACGATGGCGATGGTGATCTTGAAGATATGGATGAATTAACGACAGAATTAGATTAATATGGGGGACGAAATAATGGAATTTAATGTATTTGAATCAATTAAGATCGGATTAGCTTCTCCCGAACAAATTAGAAAATGGTCGCATGGTGAAGTAAAAAAACCGGAAACGATAAATTACAGGACACTGAAGCCGGAAAGAGATGGATTATTTTGTGAAAGAATCTTTGGCCCTCAGAAGGACTGGGAATGCCATTGCGGCAAATATAAAAGGATTAGATATAAGGGCAAGGTTTGTGATAGATGCGGCGTTGAGGTCACGAAATCTAAGGTAAGACGAGAAAGAATGGGACACATTGAGCTGGCAGCGCCGGTGTCGCACATATGGTATTTTAAGGGTATACCTTCAAGAATGGGGCTACTTCTAGACATTTCACCAAGGATGCTTGAAAAAGTTTTATATTTTGCAACTTATATTGTTACAGATCCTGGTGAAGCTAAGGAACTTGAAAAATGCCAATTTTTAACTGAAAGTGAATATCGTGACTTAAAAGAAAAGTATGAAGATGGATTTGAAGCTTTAATGGGCGCTGAGGCTATAAAGAAGCTTCTTAGCGAGTTGGACCTTGACAAAATGGCAAAAGAAATAAAAGGTGAACTTGAATCAGCGTTAGGTCAAAAGCGTATAAGACTTTTAAAAAGATTAGAGGTAGTTGAGTCGTTCCGTATGTCCGGAAACAGACCTGAATGGATGATTTTGGATGTGCTACCGGTAATTCCGCCGGACCTGAGACCAATGGTTCAACTGGATGGTGGCAGATTTGCAACGTCTGACTTAAATGACCTTTACAGAAGGGTTATAAATAGAAATAACCGCTTATCCAGGCTAATGGAACTTGGTGCACCTGATATTATCATCAGGAATGAGAAGCGTATGCTTCAGGAGGCTGTGGATGCGCTTATAGACAATGGTAGGCGTGGAAGACCGGTTACGGGCGCAAATAATAGACCACTGAAATCGTTATCTGATATGCTAAAAGGTAAACAAGGCAGATTTAGACAGAACCTTTTAGGAAAGCGTGTAGACTATTCAGGGCGTTCGGTTATAGTTGTAGGACCGGAACTAAAAATGTACCAGTGCGGTTTGCCAAAAGAAATGGCGCTGGAATTATTTAAACCGTTTGTAATGAAACGTCTTGTTGAAACCGGCGTATCTAACAATATAAAATCTGCGAGAAAAGCGGTGGATAGAACAAAACCGGAAGTTTGGGACGCTTTGGAAACGGTGATAAAAGGACACCCTGTGCTTTTGAACCGTGCGCCTACTCTTCATAGGTTGGGAATACAAGCTTTTGAGCCTGTTTTAGTAGAAGGAAGAGCGTTAAAACTACATCCGTTGGTTTGTTCGGCTTACAACGCTGACTTTGACGGAGATCAAATGGCTGTGCATATACCACTTTCAGCGGAAGCTCAAGCAGAAGCAAGATTCTTGATGCTAGCTGCGGGAAACCTTTTGAAACCATCTGATGGACGTCCAGTAGCGGTGCCTAGCCAAGATATGATATTAGGTTCTTACTATTTAACGTTGGAAAAAGACGGAGAAAAAGGCGAAGGTAAGGTATTTAGAGACTTTGACGAAGTGCTGATGGCGTACGATGCAAAAGTTATAACACTTCATGCGAAAATTAAAGTAAGAAGAACTGTAGAGTTTGATGGCAGAAAAATAACCGGAATTATAAATACAACAGCGGGGAAAATTATTTTCAATAAGCCAATACCGCAAGATTTAGGCTTTGTGAACAGAAATACACCTGAAGATGCTTTGAGGTTAGAAGTTGACTTTTTGGTAGGTAAAAAACAACTTGGCAAAATAGTAGAAAAATGCATGAAGAAGCACGGTACGAAAATAACTTCACAAGTTTTAGATGAAATAAAATCGCAGGGCTTTAAATATTCGACCAGGGGGGCTATTACTGTAGCGGTCTGTGATGCAGTTATTCCACCGGCTAAGAAGGAAATCATAAAGGATGCTGAAGAGCAAATAGAAAAGATAGGTCGTCAATTTAAAAGAGGACTTGTATCGAACGAAGAAAGAAGAGAGCATACTTTAAAGATTTGGGAAAAGGCTACAAATGACGTAACTTCAGCGCTTCAAAATAACCTGGATAAATATAACCCAATTTTTATGATGGCAGATTCAGGTGCTCGTGGCTCAATGAGTCAGATAAGACAATTGGCGGGTATGCGTGGACTTATCGCGAATACGTCTGGTGAAACGATTGAAGTTCCGATTCGTGCAAATTACCGTGAGGGTCTAAACATACTTGAATACTTTATTTCATCTCGTGGTGCTAGAAAAGGTTTAGCCGATATGGCTCTTAGAACGGCCGACTCTGGATACTTGACGAGGCGTTTGGTGGATGTCGCTCAAGATGTTATTATCCGTGAAGACGATTGTGGAACAGAAGAAGGGCTTGTAGTATTTGAAATAAAGGATGGTAACGAATCTATTGAGAGTCTTAACGAAAGACTAGTGGGCAGATACTTATGTCATGACTTTGTAGATGAGAAAACGGGGGAAGTTTTAGTAAGCAAAGATAAAATGATGGATGATAATGATGCTGAAACTATTTTGAAATCCGGTGTAGAAAAAATTGAAATAAGATCTATATTGACATGTAAAGCAAAACACGGTGTATGCAAGAAATGCTATGGTTCTAACTTAGCAAATGGTATGCCGGTTACGATAGGCGAAGCAGTAGGGATTATTGCGGCACAGTCTATAGGTGAGCCTGGTACTCAGCTTACCATGAGAAACTTCCACACTGGTGGTGTAGCAGGTGGAGAAGATATTACTCAAGGTTTGCCTAGGGTTGAAGAACTTTTTGAAAGCCGTAAGCCGAAACACTTGGCGATTATCAGTGAACTTTCGGGAACGGTTAGGTTCGAGGAAATTAAGAAAAATCGTCATGTCGTGATAAGCAACAAAGAATCCGGGGAAGAGGTTTCGTACATGATACCTTTCGGCTCTAGGGTACGGGTGCAGGAAGGTCAAGAGATCACCGCCGGAGATAGGTTGACCGAAGGGTCAGTTAACCCGCATGATGTCTTGGCTATAAGTGGTGCCTCAGCTGTACAGAATTACCTTATTCAGGAAGTACAAAGAGTTTATCGTATGCAAGGTGTTGACATTAACGATAAACATATAGAAGTCATAGTGCGACAGATGATGAGAAAAGTAAGGGTTAAGGACCCGGGAGACACGAAACTTTTAGCAAGCACTTTTGCGGATAAGGTTGATGTCGAGGAAGCTAATAATGAGATTAAAGAAAGAGTGGCTAATGGTGAAGAAGGCTTGCAAGAAGCTAGAACGATGCCTGTACTTTTAGGTATAACTAAAGCATCTTTAGCAACAGACTCGTTCTTATCGGCAGCTTCGTTCCAGGAGACTACCAGAGTATTGACTGACGCGGCTATAAAAGGCAAAGTCGATCCTTTAATAGGCTTAAAGGAAAATGTAATTATCGGTAAATTAGTTCCTGCAGGTACTGGAATGCACAGGTACAGCGATGTTATTTTAGAAAAAAATGAGGAACCTCAAGAAGAGTCAGCCTGTGAAGAAGCTGAAGTTTCTCAAGAAATTGAAGAAGTGTTGACAGAGAACTAAAAAATATGGTATTATAAAACAGCTAAAGTTTTCTTGGGCAAATTTAATATTTGCCCAAGTTTATTAATAACGAATATAAGTAAAAATTAAAGGAAACTTAGCTTTTATTCTCGGTTATAAATCGGTTGTGATTATGAGATATTTGAGGGTAGCTGTTGCTCGCCGCGAGGCGCGCCGTCACTTAAAGTGACGGCGCAAAAAAGGCGAAAGCCTTTTTCACAAGCGCAAAGCACTTGTGGCCTTGCGGCCAGGGGTGGTATAACTATCTTAATTTAACTTATATAAACGACGGATTTTTAACATATATAATTTTAAATTAAGGAGGTGTAGTATGCCAACTTTTAACCAGTTAGTCAGAAAAGGTAGGGAAGTTTCTGAAAAGAAATCGACTGCTCCTGCTCTTTCTAAGGGATGGAATTCGAAAAAACGAGAATCAACAGATCAAACATCCCCACAGAAAAGAGGAGTTTGCACTGCTGTAAAGACAGCAACGCCTAAGAAACCTAATTCAGCGCTAAGGAAAATTGCGAGGGTAAGGCTATCGAACGGAATAGAAGTAAGTTCATACATTCCGGGCGAAGGTCACAACTTACAAGAGCATAGTGTTGTTTTGATTCGAGGCGGACGTGTAAAAGACCTTCCTGGTGTTCGTTACCATATAGTTAGGGGAACGCTAGACGCTCAAGGTGTTGCAAAACGTATGCAAGCTCGAAGCAAATACGGAGCAAAGAAACCAAAAGCTGGTGCTGCTAAAAAGTAGAGAAGAAATTGACAAAACTTAAGTTAATATACAACGCGGAAGTGTTTTTATATAAATGCCTCTGTGTTGGCAAGACGGGAGTTTGTCGCTTTCGAGTACCAATGATATCACTTGTATGAAGGAGGGAAGTAAAGTGCCAAGAAGAGGTTCAATAGCGAAACGTGATGTTTTGCCAGATCCAATGTACAATTCAAAGCTTGTTACTCGCTTAATAAACAATGTCATGTATGACGGTAAACGCGGTGTAGCTCAAAGGATAGTTTACGGAGCATTCGACATAATAAGGGAGAAAACAGGAAAAGAGCCGCTTGAAGTTTTCGAAACAGCAATGGAAAACATCATGCCAGTTCTTGAAGTTAAGGCTCGCCGAGTAGGAGGCGCGACTTATCAAGTGCCAATAGAAGTTAGGCCTGAAAGACGTCAAACTTTAGGACTTAGATGGTTGACCAACTATTCAAGGGCGAGATCTGAAAGAACTATGAGAGAAAGACTAGCGTCTGAGATTTTAGATGCTATCAACGAAACGGGCGGAGCAGTCAAAAAGCGTGATGACACGCATAAAATGGCTGAAGCAAATAAAGCTTTTGCACACTATAGATGGTAATTTATCATTTAATGGAGCAAACTTGCAAGGCTATGGGTTAAACAATTTCTTAGAAAAATTGATTGCAATGATTTTAGCTTTTAGTTTTATTTTAAATTTTCACAAACTAATTAAATACAAAAGTCATTTATTTTGATGGAGGTATTTTGGTTTATGAAAAAAGTTTTTTTTAAAAAAGCTACATGCTTTTTGCTAATTTTATTGATGGCGATGTCTAGCACAATGGTAATATGTTTTGCAGGCAAGAATAAAAGGAAAATTGAACATAGAACGCTGCATCCCGAATTCACATCAGAAAATACATTATCTCGCGAGCGCTTACGTTTTAGATATAAAGAAGATAAAAGGTTCTTAGTAGAAATATACAATGATTGGTGTGAAGAGTTTGGTAGTGACAAACTATGTGTAAATGACATTTTCTTTATTGAAGAATTCAAAAAATTGTATATATTTTTAAATTCTCGGAAAGATTTGCCTGAAGTTGAGAGAGTTAAAACTTTTGATTTTCTTGATTATTGTGCTGAAATTAATGGCATTAATATTGAAGAAATAATCTCATAATCATAATTATTTGCAAAGTGATATTAAATTATATACTCGCGAAGAGTGTAAGAAAGGAGAAATGTTATGGCAAGACAGGTTTCACTTGATTTAACGAGAAATATCGGCATTATGGCTCATATTGATGCCGGTAAAACTACTACAACAGAACGTATACTGTTTTATACAGGAGTTAACCATAAAATCGGCGAAACACATGACGGAGCTGCTACCATGGACTGGATGGCTCAAGAGCAAGAACGTGGAATCACTATAACTTCCGCTGCGACAACTTGCTTCTGGAAAAACCATCGTATAAATATTATAGATACCCCAGGCCACGTTGACTTTACTGTTGAAGTTGAAAGGTCACTGAGGGTGTTGGACGGTTCAGTTACAGTGCTTTGCGCAAAGGGTGGCGTTGAACCACAATCTGAAACAGTTTGGCGTCAAGCTGATAAATACGGCGTTCCGCGTATGGTTTACGTTAACAAGATGGACATTATGGGAGCAGACTTCTATAATGTTGTAAAGATGATGAAAGAGCGCCTTAAATGCAATGCTGTGCCAATTCAGTTGCCGATAGGTTCAGAAGACACTTTCAAGGGTCTTATTGACTTAGTTGAAATGAAGGCCTACGTTTACTACGATGACCTTGGAAAAGATATCAGAGTAGAAGACATTCCGGAGGACATGAGGGAACTTGCGGAAAAATATCATACAGAAATGATGGAGCATGTTGCAGAACAAGACGATGCGCTTTTTGAAAAGTATTTGGAGGGCGAAAAGCTTTCAGAACAAGAGATAAAAGATTGCATCAGAAAAGCAACTTTGGCAAATAAAATGGTTCCAGTAACTTGCGGAACATCTTATAGGAATAAAGGTGTTCAAAAGCTGCTTGATGCTATTGTAGACTATATGCCAGCTCCTACAGATGTTCCGGCGATAAAGGGTGTTGACCCTGATACCAACGAGGAGGTCGAAAGACATTCATCTGACGATGAACCATTTTCAGCGTTGGCATTTAAAATTGCAACGGACCCATTTGTTGGAAAACTCTGCTTCTTTAGAGTTTACTCCGGTACTGTAAGTGCGGGCTCTACGGTGTACAACTCAACTAAAGACAACAATGAGCGTTTGGGCAGAATTCTACAAATGCATGCAAATCACCGCCAAGATATAGACACAGTTTATGCGGGTGATATTGCGGCTGCAGTTGGACTTAAAAATACAACCACAGGTGATACATTATGTACTGAAAAGGCACCTGTTATATTGGAGTCTATGGAATTCCCTGAACCTGTTATCAGAGTTGCTATAGAGCCGAAAACAAAAGCTGGACAAGAAAAAATGGGAATAGCTTTAGCTAAATTAGCTGAAGAAGACCCAACTTTCAAAGCTTATACAGATGAAGAAACAGGCCAAACCATCATAGCAGGTATGGGCGAGCTTCATTTGGAGATTATAGTTGATAGGCTTTTGCGTGAATTTAAAGTAGAAGCAAATGTTGGTAAGCCACAGGTTGCATATAAAGAAACTATCAGAAAATCAGCAGATGTCGATAACAAGTATGCAAGACAGTCCGGTGGACGTGGCCAATATGGACATGTTAAGATTAAAATTGAGCCGAACCCAACTAAAGGTTATGAATTTGTTAACAATATTGTTGGAGGTGTTATTCCGAAAGAATACATCCCAGCTGTTGACCAAGGTATCAGAGGAGCAATGCTTTCTGGTGTTTTAGCAGGCTATAATGTTGTTGATGTTAAAGTTACACTGTACGATGGATCTTACCATGAAGTTGACTCATCTGAAATGGCCTTTAAGATTGCAGGTTCTATGGCATTTAAAGAAGCTATGAGAAAAGCAGATCCGGTATTGCTTGAACCTATTATGAAGGTATCGGTAATAGTTCCTGAAGAATACATGGGTGATGTTATAGGGGATTTAAATTCTCGTCGTGGTATGATTCAAGGAATGGAAGCGATCTCAGGAGCACAAAGAATAAATGCGCATGTGCCTTTATCTGAAATGTTTGGCTATGCAACTGACATGAGATCGAAGACTCAGGGTAGAGGTCAATACACTATGGAACCTAGTCATTATGCAGAAGTTCCGAAATCAGTTTCTGAAAGTATCATTTCAGCTAGGACGAAAAAGCCTGATTAATTTTTGTTAAACCTATTGATTTTTTATATGTTAATTGATAGAATGTAAACATTGGGAAATATTTTTACATTACTGTAAACAAGGGAGGAAAAAACTAATGGCAAAAGCAAAATTTGAAAGAAGTAAGCCGCATATTAATATCGGTACAATTGGTCACGTTGACCACGGTAAGACCACTCTTACAGCGGCAATTACTAAGGTATTGAACCTAAAGGGAGACTCAGAATTTGTTGATTATGCAAATATCGATAAAGCTCCTGAAGAAAGAGAACGTGGTATTACCATAAATACTGCGCATGTTGAGTATCAAACAGCAACTCGTCACTATGCACACGTTGACTGTCCTGGACATGCTGACTACGTTAAAAACATGATTACTGGTGCAGCACAAATGGACGGAGCTATCCTGGTAGTTTCTGCAGCAGACGGTCCGATGCCTCAGACGAGAGAACACATTCTTTTAGCTCGTCAAGTTGGTGTTCCATACATTGTAGTATTCATGAACAAGACAGACCAAGTTGATGATGAAGAATTATTAGATTTAGTTGAAATGGAAATCCGTGAACTTTTAAACGAGTATGGTTTCCCTGGTGACGAAACTCCAATTATAAAGGGTTCAGCTTTAAAGGTATTGGAATCAAGTTCGACAGATCCATCAGCTCCAGAATACAAATGTGTTCTTGACTTAATGGATGCAGTTGATAAATTTATTCCTACACCGGAAAGGAAATCAGATTTACCTTTCTTGATGCCAATTGAAGACGTTATGACGATTTCAGGTCGTGGAACGGTTGTTACAGGTAGAGTTGAACGTGGACAACTTAAAGCAGGCGACGAAGTTGAAATAGTTGGCTTAACAGAAGAGCGCAAGAAAACAGTTGTTACGAGCATGGAAATGTTCCGTAAGACTCTAGACTATTGTGAAGCAGGAGATAACGTTGGTGCATTGCTTCGTGGTGTTCAAAGGGATGAAATCGAAAGAGGTCAAGTTCTTGCAAAACCAGGAACAATCAATCCTCACACCAAGTTCAAAGGTCAAGTTTATATCTTGACTAAAGAAGAAGGTGGACGTCATACTCCATTCTTCAACAATTACCGTCCACAGTTCTATTTCAGAACTACAGACGTAACGGGTGTCATTAAGCTTCCGGAAGGAACTGAAATGTGCATGCCTGGTGATAATGTTGTTATGGACGTTGAGCTCATTACACCTATCGCAATTGAAGAAGGTCTACGTTTTGCTATTCGTGAAGGTGGACGTACTGTAGGATCAGGTGTTGTTACAGCTATTAATGGCTAAAGTATAATAATTAAAAATAACCCATCTTTTTAAAGGTGGGTTATTTTTTTATAGATAAAAAAAATTTTGATGATTCAATGTTAACTTTTGTATGATACACAGGGGACATTAACGTAATGGGGAAGAAAATCTTTTAAATGCCTAAATAATTGCACAGCTTTAGTACTGCTATTTGAGTTTTTGCATCTTCTATTTCATTACTCAAAACCATCTTTTTGGCATCTGAAATTGGAATTTTTTCTATATTTAAAAATTCGTCTTCATCCGGGCATATTTCGCCGAAACTTTTTACTTTACAAAAATATAAATGTATTATTTCTGAACACCAACCAGGGCTGGATAACATTTTCCCTAAACTAATATAATCTTCTCCAACAGCACCGGTTTCTTCTTTTAATTCCCTTTTTCCTTCTTCTAAAGGGTCTTTGCCTTCTTCCAGTGTTCCTGCTGGCAGTTCTAGCAACACCTTAGAAAATGGATACCGGTATTGCTTTACAAAAAGTAATTCGTCATTCTCTGTGAGAGCCGCTATGCACACACCGCCTCTGTGGCGCACTACCTCTCTTTTAGCCTTTTTGCCGTTTACAAGCTCTACTTGTGCAACAGAAACTTTTATCAAGTTCCCATCAAATTTAACACTTTCGCTTAAAGTTTTTTCATTTAATTCCATATTGAAATTCGTTCTCCTTCACCAAACAGTAAATAAATGTATATTTTATTATTAACGTAATTTTAACATTAAGAATTTAAATATACAAGTTTATATTACATATATTTTTGAGGTGAAGGAGTAGATTATGTTTTATCAAAGAATGACCGATAATTTTTTCGATCAAAAAAATCGTGAAAGCTTTATTTATGAGTTAAAAGAAAAATATCCGTTTGTTAAAGTTGGGACGCTCTGTAAAAGTTACTGTGGTAGAGATATACATTACATAAAGCTAGGCAGCGAGCAAAATGAAGTTCTTATGGTGGGTGGAGTGCACGGCATGGAATGGCTAACAAGCCTATTGCTGCTCACATTTATAGAAAAGGTCGGTTTTTGTAAGTCGAATGGCTTAAAGCTACACAATGTAGATGTTTCTAGTTTTCTTGGAAAACAAGGAATATTTGTCGTGCCTTGCTTAAACCCTGATGGAACGGAGATTAGTATACACGGCTCAAAAAGTGCTAAAAATTATCAAAATTTAGTTGATGCTGTAAGTAGAGGTAACACTAAAACTTGGCAGGCAAATGCAAGAGGAGTAGACTTAAACCATAACTTTGATGCCGGCTGGAAACAGCTTCATGAACTTGAAATTAAAAATGGTATTACTTGTCCGGCACCAACGCGATATGGCGGGAAATGCCCTGAAAGCGAAACGGAAACGAGGATTTTAACAGAACTTTGCTTAAAACGAAATTTTCGATACGCAATTGCGTTTCATAGCCAAGGTGAAGAAATTTATTGGAAATACGGAGAAAACGAGCCTGAATGCTCATTTTTAATGGGTAAAATTCTTTCTCAAACCAGTGGCTACAAACTTTCTTCTCCGGAAGGTTTAGCTGTCGGTGGAGGCTTTAAGGATTGGTTCATAAAAACGTTTAACAAACCCGGGTTTACAATAGAAATAGGCAAAGGAAAAAATCCATTGCCTATAAGTGATTTCGATTCAATATACAAAAAATTAGAAAAAATGCTTACGATTTCCTTGACACTCTAAATGCTACTCATCTACGCATAAGCCCGGGTTTATCTTGTGCATGTATTTGTAAGTTAAATAAAGCGGACTCATTTCTAATAGCTTATCGATTTCCTTTAAAATGCAACAAACCAAATGAGTACGATTTATATGATTTTTGCATTTTTCTTCCAGAGATGTAGAAATATACTTGAGTTTGCTGTTCGGTTTATTCACACCGTTAACTTTTATGCTTATTTCCACTATTGTGTATTTGAAATTTTCTCTGCTGTTGCCTTCAAAATGCTCTACTTTGATTTTGCTAACCATTTTTTCATCTATTAATATATAATTCGGCCAGCGAATGCTAGTTTTAAGGCCCGAAACTTTGTCTATTGCGTTTGCAACCGCTAGTGGCAAAATTATCGACAACAGCTTTAAATCGAGATTTATATTTTTAATCACGACAGTCATATGTACATAGGTATTCTTATGGGGGAAGTCGAAACTCTTTTCAGCTTCCATTTTATTGTTAGAGATTATTACCGCATTGCCATTGAGTTTATTTTTCTGTATCAATTTTTTTGCCATTTCGTTTGTCGATTTTACTTTAGAAAAATAAAAAACTTTTTTAAATTTATTAGTTGCATTTTTTATTAAATTTATATTGTAGTGAAACATACAGTAGCTCTTTTCTTAAATAATTTTATTTATATTCTTCTATAATCCTAACTACGTCATTTATTGTTTTCATTTCTGCAAATTTTTCCGGTTCTATCATTATACCGAACTTTTCCTCAATTAAATCGAACATTTCTAATATATTTAATGAATCCAACCCCACATCTTTAATTAAAGACGCATCTCCCGGAATTTCGGTCCCGTCTGTTTCGAGTAGTTTGCCAATTTCTTCTCTTATAATTTTTTCGGTTTGGTTCAAATCATATCACTCCTTAGAAATTTTAAGTTAAGTTCAATTTCATCTCAAACTCGTACTTTTTATGTTTGTAAGAGTCTTTGAAATACAATGAAATAAACCTCATCACTCTTGGATTTTCTACGCTTACAGCACATATGCCTTCCTTGTCACGCAACTTTGTTAGTTGAATTTTCATTGCTTGATTAAAAAGTGAAAGTCCAAGCGCAGAATTTCTGTAGTTTGGGTAAACGAAAAACGATCTATAAAGTACCATATTTCCTGGCGCTAACAGTCCGCTTATCCAGGCAATTATTTTCTCGTTGTTTTCCACCGCAAAAATTGAATTCACATGTTCTAAGTTATATTCGTTAGCAAAAGGAGATAAACCTTCCGGATACATTAAGTTTTCTTCAGCTTTTACTTTATCTATCAAAGTTTTTTCAGTTTCCTCAAAAGGTAAAAACTTAATATTTTCAAATGGGTTTTTGCTAATCAAACATGATTTTACTATATTACTACCATTCAAAATTTCTTCTGGGTTAAATTTATAGACATTAGTGAGTATTTCAGGTTCAATGAACCCCTTTTGGGAAAGAAAATTCTGTAAAATTTCTATGGACTCTTTAGATGAAACGATATTTAACCTTACAACCTTGCAACTTTTGTTTTTCAATGCAGCAATTAAATTTTCTAAAAGTAATGTGCCTGCGCCACGGTTTCTAAAGAATTTTGAAACGAAGAATATTTTTATGTCCCACTGTGAGGACAACTTTAAATTTTTTTTAGCCAAAATTGCACCACAGGGGAAGTTTTCCATTTTAGCACCAAACGCTACAGTATCATCATCTATAGTATTGTTTACTGTAAAATTTCTGTATTCGTCTAAGTCGTCACGATTTATTCTTTCAATTTGCATAAACTCACCTCTTTATGCCGATGATTTATAATTCTATAAACGAACAATATGTATTATACAATAAAAAAAAGCCATTTGCAATAAATATTTAATATAAAAGCTCAATAACACTAAGTTAGTAATGTTAGTGTTGTTGAGCTTTTACAGTAAGAGCCTACTTGTAGTTGCAGTAGATATTTTCATATTTATTATCTGTAGTAAAATAGCTCATTTGCCTGCATCCGCCCGCGCAAATAGGCCCCATATCGCAACCTTTGCATTTTCCTGCTAACATATACGGTGTGAAGTCTCTATTGTACGCGAATGCCCCTTCTCTATTCCAAATTTCTTTTAAAGTATTTTTCCTAAGGTTTCCTTCTATGAACGAATCGTCTTGCAATGATTCACAGCCTTTTACGTTGCCCACGCTGTCTATACCAATAACGTACTTTCCGGCCCCGCAGCCCATCCATTTTACTTCTTCTTCAGGTTCATAACCTCTTATATAGTACTCGTTTTCGTCGTAGTAGCCTATACAATCTCCTGCAACTGTATAAATTTTTCTTTCTTGTGCTTTATCCCTTACGAATTTGGTTAGGTATGACATCCGGTTAGGAGAAATAAGTAAATTTTTGTTATCTCTGGCGTTCCCCATAGGAGAGGCTATTTGTATTTGCCACGATGCAACTTTATTGTCAAGAAAAAGTTTATACATGTCTTCTAATTCATCTA
The DNA here is from genome assembly GCA_900549775.1 of uncultured Oscillospiraceae bacterium. Lineage (GTDB taxonomy): Bacteria > Bacillota > Clostridia > Oscillospirales > Acutalibacteraceae > UMGS1224. The sequence continues at coordinate 42,425 of URPR01000002.1, forward strand.
TGTTTAAGTCCGTAACAGTTGTAACTACCCCTATTGGCATATTTTCTTCTCTTAGTCGCTTCATAGCCTTAAGAACATGCTCAAAAGAAGCTGGATTTCTTCTTATAGTGTTGTGAGTTTTTTCCAGACCATCTACAGAAAAGTACACTTGGCAAATGCCGGAATCCTTTATTTGCCTAAATTGCTCATCATTCAAATTAAACCCGTTTGTAATTATATTTACCTTCACGCCGTTATCAACAAACTTACGTGAAATTTTATCCCAATCTTCTTTTAAAAATATTTCTCCGCCTATAAGCGTGATTTGTTCGAGACCCATATCTATCAGTTGTTGAGCAATATTTAAGCACTCTTCTATAGTTAATTCGTTTTCACGTGCTTTTCCTGCTCTTGATCCACAATGCATACAGTTCATATTGCACTTTAAAGTCGTTTCCCAAACGGCTTGTCTTGGATAATACTTCATATAATAAACTCCTTACTAAAAAAGGAAATAAAATACGGCAAAACTAAAGTTGAAAGACATTTAACAGCTGTATTTTAATTTCCTTTTATTCAATTTATAAATGCTTTATTTTTGTGGCAACAAAACGTGCATATCGTCAGGTTTGTCCTCAAAAACTTGCACTTTTACATCTTCCGGAAATTCTATCCCTATATTTTTTAATGTAGATTTTGCGTCTTTTAAAAGATTTTCTCTGAAATTCTTATCATTATCAGCTTTCTCTACCATTTTCTCATAAATCGCTTTCATGTCTAACATAATCTAGTCCTCCTTATTATTTATTTTATCAAGCTTTATTTTATCAGGTTTGAGTATAAAGGGGGCAGCATACCCGCTGTGGTAGTAGCATATTTTTGATATGTCTATTAGTGTATTTGGTAGGGCGCCTCCACTTACAGTTTCAAGGTTATCTTCGTTTAGTTCTCCTTCGGGGTTCCATTTCGGCAGTATAAAAACTAAATTTTTTTCATCTGAGTCGTGAATTGTAACTTTTACCGGAATCTTTTTCCCCGTGAGTTCTAGCACAGCTTCGTTAGCATCTTTAAGAAGTTTCGCTTTGAAGTTGTCATCTTCCATTGCCTTGTAAATAGCTTCATTTATAGCGTTTACCATTTCTTTTTTATCCATTTTCTCATTTCCTCCTTATTTTTACAAAAAATTAAACTTATACCTTTTGCATTGGTAATATGCAAATAAAACATATAATTAATGCTTATGCGGCATAAATTTATGAATATTGCGAACATTTAACATTATAAACCAAAAAAATAAATATGTCAATGTTTTTATATAAAAAATTCAAAATAAAAAATGAGCTGGTACCCACCAAGGGGTTACACAGCTCATTGAAAAATTTTCACACATTAAATCGAAACAAAACCACATCTCCGTCTTGCATAACATAATCTTTACCCTCGGAGCGAACTAGACCTTTTTCTTTAGCAGCATTCATAGATCCGCTCTCAACTAAATCGTTATACGATACGACCTCTGCACGAATAAAACCTCTTTCAAAATCTGTATGGATCTTTCCTGCTGCCGCTGGAGCCTTTGTGCCTTTTTCTATCGTCCAAGCTCTGACTTCTTGCTTTCCTGCTGTTAAGAAGGATATTAACCCAAGGAGACTATAGCAAGCTTTTATTAAGCGATCCAGCCCAGATTCCTCAAGTCCTATGTCTGATAAGAACATAGCTTTTTCATCTCGCTCCATTTCTGAGATTTCAGCTTCTATTTGTGCACAAATCGGTAAAACTTTGGCATTGTCGCTTTCTGCTATCTTGAGTACCTCCTGAACATATTTATTGGAGTTTATATCTTTTTTAAAATCATTTTCGCTCACATTCGCTGCATATATAATTGGTTTGTTCGTAAGCAGGTCAACTGCATTCAACAATTTTTGTTCTTCTTCATTTACGACTAAACTTCTTGCACAGTTACCTTGTTCCAAGAAAGACTTTAACTTCTCGAAAAAGTCTAATTCAAGTTGATATTTTTTATCAGATTTAAGCATTTTTTTTGTTTTATCTATTTTCCTATCCACTAGTTCAATGTCTGACAAAATAAGTTCTAAATTTATCGTTTCAATGTCTCTTTTCGGGTCTATAGAGCCTTCCACATGAACTATATTATCATTTTCAAAGCACCTAACTACATGAACTATAGCATCTACTTCTCTAATATTTGATAAAAACTTATTTCCTAGCCCTTCGCCTTTGGAGGCTCCCCTTACAAGCCCAGCAATATCTACAAATTCAATTGTAGCGGGGGTGTATTTTAAAGGAGAGTACATTTCACTCAACTTGTCTAAACGCTCATCGGGCACCGTTACAATGCCTACATTTGGTTCTATTGTGCAAAATGGATAGTTTGCAGCTCCCGCTCCCGCATTCGTAATGGCATTAAACAATGTACTTTTCCCTACATTTGGTAGACCTACGATTCCTAGTTTCATTTCACTATTTACCTATCCGAAACTCCTAGATTTATCAGGAATTTAGCCTTTCTCTATATTTTTACTATACCTTTTTTACCCATTTTTCTTAACTAGTTGGTGTTGCGTTTTCAATTTTTGGTGTACGGTATAGATCAGCAATTTGCCTGTAAAATGAACATACCGGTTCATTGTTGTTTTAATGCTTGCGTGTCATAAGAACTGTTTTTTTCAGGCTCAACAGTATGCCAGTTGACAAACACTAAAGCATAAAACGTCTTTTCTTTAGTAATTTCCTTTGTCGCACTTCTGTTACCTTTTTTAGATTGCTGCTCATTTATCAAAATACTTTCTTACCTAAAAAAGAGAGTTCAACGCAGCTATAATTATAGCATAAGAACTCTGATTTTTCAATCTCAATAGGAATTTTTGTCGTTGTTGTTGATAAAAGTTATAAATTAATTCTCATCTGATACATTCCTCAAATTCACATCGTTCTACTAACTTCTGTGCTACAAAAAAAGCATAAAAGGAAAATTAGGTTGCTTAAGCATGATATCTAGTTATTTTGATATTGTTGTATGACTTGCGTGTCATTACACAAGTTGTTGCATTTATTTTTCTCTGTGAGTTTAATATAAATTTTTTTACTTTTAATTTTATCGTTTATAACTTACTTTTAAAATTATTATGAAGTTCTTATATTTTTATGGTGTGAGCTAATAAAACGATAGTATTTGCAAATTATAAAATTGCATAAACTGGACAGGGGAGAAACCTTGTGTTAAAAAAGCATAAAAATGAGAGGATTTTTTATGAGTGTGGGGAATTTTTATCCACAAAAAATTTATTATGAACCACAGGCTTTAACGTATGCACTAGGGAGATATTTAAAAAATAAATACTCGGATATTGAGTGGACTGAGATAGAAAATCATAATAATATTCCGTACTTTAGGAATAAATCAAACTGTGAATTTGCTAAAATGAAACAAAATGTTATTATTGGAATACGTAAAACTCACAAATATGTGGAAAATCATAAAATTTCTGATTATTTGGTTCCTTATACATCTTCGGGATGTGCAGCGTCATGCCTTTATTGTTATTTAGTTTGTAACTACAATAAATGCTCATACTTAAGATTATTTGTAAATAGGGAACAAATGTTGGACAAGTTAATAAAATTTTCTAAAAAGAGTGATAACCCACTCACTTTTGAAATAGGAAGTAACAGCGATTTAGTTTTAGAAAATGTGTTGACTAGAAACCTTTCTTGGACAATCGAAAATTTTGCAAGGGAAGGGCGTGGATTTTTAACATTCCCGACAAAATTTAATATGATAGAAAAGTTACTGCCACTCGAACATAAAGGAAAAACGATAGTTAGAATGAGTGTAAACCCGGAGGAAATAATAAGAAAAGTTGAGTTTGGGACCTCAACTTTGCAAGACAGAATAAAAGCCATAAATGACCTTTGTGAATCTGGTTACAGGGTTGGTTTGCTTATTGCTCCTGTTGTTATGGTCGAAAATTGGAAACAATTGTATTGTAAACTGCTGGAAATATTGAAAGACAACCTTTCTGAAAAGACAAAAAAGCGCATGACTATTGAGGTTATTTTTATGACCTACAGCTATGTGCATAGAATGATAAATAGAGAAGCATTTCCTAAAGCAATTGATCTATTTGACGGAGATTTGATGGCGGGAGGGGGAAGAGGAAAATATTATTATAAAAAAGAAATTAAAGATAGTGGAAAGGATTTTTTACAAAGTGAAATTTTGAAAAAATTACCGGATTCGAAGATTATTTATATAACTTAGTAATATGAAAGCTTAGTGTAACTGCAAGTTGTCGTTATATATTTTTTTCTTCATATAGCACATCTTGAAAGTCATTTAAGTATCTTTCTAAATTTTTTCCATAGGTTACACCATACATGAACATTATTTCGCTGATACCTCTCATTGCACAGGCATAATAATCACTGATTTGGACTGCTATACTTTTATCGATATCAAAATTTTTACTATTTTCATTTACTTCATTTTCAAACTCATAAATAAGCTTTTCTAATTCACCTATTTTTAAAAATAAATCATAGAATTTCCCGCCTTTTTGATAAACTTCATTTTTTACAACTTTACTTAAATCTAAAACCTTTTTATCTTGGTGACTTTCGAGATTGTAAAAACCAAAAGTTAAATCATAATATAAGTCAAAGGCATCAGTTAAGCAACTTTTTACATGATTAAAGTAATAATTATTTTTCATTTTTTTAACTCCTTTATGTAACCATTTAAATGAGGTTTACAGCCCGATGTATGTCTGGTTTGCTTAGCATCAATATTAAATTCAAGTAATTTAATTGTTAATTTTGCGCTTTTGTGAATAAATATTTATTTATTTTGCATAGACTAATACATTATATAATTTATTAATCTATATGTAAAGATACCTGATGTTTTAATATCGAATCAAAACGTTGGGCTGGTGATATATTATGATAAAATTGAGAGTTTCAGAAATTTTAAAAGAAAAAAGTAAAACGAATTACTGGCTGTATAAACAGATGGGTATGAGCTATCAAAACTTTAAGAAAATGATTAATAACCAAACAAGATCAATTCAATATACGAATATAGAAGCACTGTGCGTGATTTTAGAATGTAATCCGAATGATCTATTTGAATTCTTAGACGATTATTAACAGTATTTAGTGAACTGTTATAACATAGGCAATAGCAAGTTTTGATTGTGAAGTAAACAAATATGATATGTTTGTATGCTTTGTTAAGCATACTTAAAAACTATTATTAAGGAGTTTTATAAGCCTTAATGAAAAAAATAAAACCATGTCAAAAGACATGGTTTTTATTGTGTTATCCAAAAGTTTATGCCAAGAGTAAAAAGGGAATCTATGCGTTGTAGTAGAAGTACGATTTGGTAACTGCAAACTATAAAATAAAGGAAATCCATTTAAGAGTGAATAGCTCGCATAGTTTATTTTATACGAAATGAAATATCGAATGTCATATATATTTGTGCAGAAATGTTAACGTAAAACGTTTTTGAGAAAAGTGAAGAGAAATAAGAAAAATATTTTGGTATGAGTATTGGAATTGCGTTTATGTTATAAGATTAGTAACATATGACTATGTACACAAAATATCTCCCAGTCAAACTGGGAGATATTTATTGAATTAAACTTTTTACATTAACAAAAGCATTAAGGGGTTGCTGTTGAGCCTGATCCATTAAGAACTACCACTGCTCTTGGAGCAATTTGGTTTGGTGCTGGTGGTTGAGCTGCTGGTGCTGCTGCTGCTGGTGCTGCTGCTGGTGCTGGTGCTGCTGCTGGTTGCGCTGCTGGTTGCGCTGCTGGTTGCGCTGCTGGTGCTGCTGCTGGTTGCGCTGCTGGTTGTTGTGATCCCGAGCCTTTTCCTGAGAAGAGACTCGAGAAGATGTATCGTAACAATGATGAATTATCATCGTTAGAAGCATTATTTGAAGGTTTATTAGCTTCGTTATAGATTTCTCGGACTCTGCTGTCTAAAAAGGATGATGTTGATCGGGTGAGTTGGTCACGAGCTTTATCGACTTTTTCTTGAGCATCTAATTGCTCGCCTAGATCTGGGTATTGGCTGTGATTTATTTGTTCTAGTTCTTTATTGGCTTCCTGATATTTTCGAACTAGTTCGGGGTTTCCGTAGGTTGTAAGTGCTTCTTCATAGCTACGCTGTGCATCGTTGTAAGCTTTTTCAGCTAATTTAATCTGATCCTTGTTGTAATCAGGTGCCAAGTTAAGTAGAGCAGTTCTTGCGTTTTCAAATGCTTGGATGTTTTGTGGACTATTATTATGACGTAATGCTGTAAAAGCATTTTGATAATCATCAATTTGTTGCTGTTGATCTGGATTGTGATCACGAACTACTTGAGCGATGGCAGCATCTTCTATTAATTTTAGATCATTAGATTTTTCTTTGAATTTTTTATCAATATCTGAGAATTTTATAAAATTCTCTTGAGCAACCAATAAAGCTTTAAATTTAGGGTCTGAATATAAAACTTTTGATTTTTTTAACTTTTCTGTATTTTCTATAGTAAACCATTGAGAAATTGAGTTAGAGAATCTATCCCACCAATATTTGCTTGTACCAGTGTCAGTGAGTACTTTTACTTTTTCCGCCAAAGCCGGGTCATTTGGAATTTCTTTAGAAATATTATTTCTTAAACTGTCAGAGTTGTACGCATAGAAAGCATCGAAAGTGACGGAAGAATTATTGTAATTTAAATTAATGCTTGGGTTTGCAAGAGCTATAGCGAACAGGTCAGCATTATGAGGTTCTATAGCGTTATTTATTACAAACCTAAAAGTTTGAGTAGGATTTTTAGCGTCCAATTTACATACTACACCGCTTCGAATAGGCATAGATGTTTCTAATTTATTAAGTGCATCTGGTTTTTTAGCTTCTATTTGCTCTTTTAAATCATCTATATCTTCTTGGATATATTTAACCCTGTCCATCTCAGAAGACGGTATGTATGGGCTACTCCGATTAAATTTATCTGCGATTTTTTTGCCTACTTTTATTTGTCTAGCTAACTCTTCAAGTCTCTTGTCATTTATATCTCCTACCTTTGGTATAGGAGAATTATCAAGCCCTATTTCATCATCCTTTGATGTTAGAACCACTCCGAATTTAGCACTTATTTCATTTGAAGGTACAACATTTTGAATTAGGTTGATCAAAGGTGCAGCAAATGGAACTAAACAATTAATAGTGAAAGACTTTAATAGGTTGAATATGAGAAAAGGGGCAAGCATTAATATATTAGTTGAAATACTATGTTTAAATGGAGAATAGTGTCCAGATAATACGGCAGCGATATATGCAATTGGTGGAACAATTGTTTGAATACTTTGTGGAATAGATTCTATTTTATTCATTCGGACTTTTATATCATGAGGTACAAGACTATTCTCTGATGCAATAATAGCTAGTTTATTGTTGTCAGTGGCAGGTTTGAAAGAAAGGAAATTTTTCCAATCTAATGGATTTAAATGGAGCTGGCTTTTAGGTTGATTGATTGCAATAGCAACCGAACCTCCGTTTTCGAAGTAAGATCGATTATTTTCATTTATTTTTAACTTGAGTTCACCTTTACCTGAATAAAATACAGTGTTACTAGGATTTGAGTATGGTACGCCATTAAAGTTAGGAATGCTTATGTCGACCCAGTTTTCAATATCTATAACTTTTCCTGAATATGGTGAAGCTTTTGTTGTACTTTTAAAGTTCGATATGGCAGACGAACTAACGGTAAGTGAAGTACTGCATATAGAAATAGCAAGACACGTCGATATGATCTTTTTTACGTTCATCCTTTTGAAAGTCCTCCTTAATTTAATTAACAATATTGTATCATATAAATAGTTAAAAATTTTTGTTTTGAAGAAAAAAATAAGAAAATCATATAGATTAATAAATTATGTCGATTGATTTCTAATAATTTATTAATAAAAAACAAAAGTTCCTAACATTAAGTTAAGAACTTTTTGTGTTAAAATTTATAATTACTATATTTTTTTTTCGTAGCTAAACCGCCGCGTATGTGGCGTTGAGACTTGTTCAGTTCGAGAACGGATTTAACTTCTTTATATAGAAGCGGATTTATGTATTTTAATCTTTCAGAAACATCTTTATGTACAGTGCTTTTACTAACTCCGAATTTTTGAGCAGCTTTTCTGACAGTTGCTTTACTTTCAATGATATATTCGCCTAACATGGCGGCACGCTCTTCCACGAGACCTTTCACATATAAGCCCTCCTATAAGGTTTTATAGGATAACTATATGAAAAAGTAATGAAAAATATGATATGCTCGTTTTACTAAAGACAATTATTTCTTTTAAATACAAATTAAATCTTTAATTTTTTCAAATTTCTTTTCACCAATTCCAGAAACACCTTTTAGTTCATCAATCGAATTAAATTTTCCGTTATACTCTCGATACTCAATTATTTTACTTGCAATAGATTTACCTATACCGGGCAAAGTATCGAGTTCATCCTGCGTTGCTGTGTTTATGTTGATCTTATTACTGTTATCTATAGAAGCTGAATTGGATTCATCTTCTGAACTTAAATTTTCTTCATTATCGTCTCCTAAAGAGCTTTGAATGTTTGAATTGTCTTCTTGAGTTTTGTCGACGTAAACTACAGAAGGAATAGTTGGGTCTGGTATGTAAAAGGCATTATAGAAAATGATTCCAGCAAAAAGCGATAACGCAATAATTATAAGTACTTTTTCTGATGTTAACTTTTTGTCCATTAAAAACACCTCACATTATTAAAAATATATATTATTTTAACTTAATTTAAAATAATTGTAAACATGTTGAGAATAAATTGTGTAATTGTTGATTTTGATAAAATAAACGGCATATTTAGTTTGTTTTGCTGCCTTATTGAAGTAAAATAAAAAAAATGTTAAAATACATTGTATATAGTAAAGAAAGGTGTTTTTTTAACTTGACCGAGACTACTGTAAACTTTTTCATAAGAAATAACTCTCAATATTTAAAAAGATTGAAGGAAATAATGAATGAAAAAAAATTGAATTTGGCTTTTGTAAAAACTTATGGCTGCCAACAAAATTTTTCCGATTCTGAAAAAATAAAAGGTATACTCAAAGAGATTGGGTTTGAATTTACCGACAAAGCAGAAAAAGCTGATTTGATCATATTTAACACATGTGCTATAAGAGAGCATGCTGAAGATAGAGTCTTCGGCAATGTGGGAGCACTCAAGAATATAAAAAAGAAAAAACCAAACTTACTTATAGCCCTTTGTGGGTGCATGATGGAACAGCCACATGTGCAAGAAAAAATAAAGAAAAGTTTTCCATTTGTTGACTTGACTTTCGGCACAGACTCAATAGACCGAATTCCAGAACTTTTGTATAATGTTTTTGACGGCAAAAGTAGGGTATTCGACAGGGCAAATTTTAAAACAACTGTTGCTGAAGGTGTACCTACGCTTCGCGATGGTAGTGTAAAAGCGTCTGTGCCGGTTATGTACGGCTGTGACAACTTTTGCTCTTATTGTATAGTTCCGTATGTTAGAGGTAGGGAGAAGAGTAGAGAGCCTGAGGATATAATTTCGGAAGTTAAAAAATTAATAGATCTTGGATATAAAGAAATAATGCTGTTAGGTCAGAATGTAAACTCTTATGGCAAGAACTTAACTAATAGAATGAACTTTTCTGAGCTTTTAAAAGAAATTGATAAGATAGATGGAGAATACTGGGTTAGGTTCATGACATCGCACCCTAAAGATGTAAGCTATGAACTGATTGATACGATTGCCGATTGTAAGCACGTTACTAAGCAATTGCATTTGCCTTTTCAGTCGGGAAATGACAGAATTTTAAAAGAAATGAATCGGCATTATACTAGAGAAAAATATTTAGATATTGTATCTTATGCTAAAAATAAAATTCCGGAAATTTCGCTTACAAGTGACATTATCGTGGGATTTCCTGGTGAAACGGAACAGGAATTTGAAGATACTTTGAGCTTAGTAAAAACTGTTGGATTTGCGTCTTTATTTACGTTTATTTATTCAAAAAGGGTGGGTACGCCGGCTAGTGAAATGCCAGATCCGAATTCAAAAGCAGTGAAACAAGATAGATTTAACAGGCTTTTAAATTTGCAAGCTGAGATTTCAGATGAGCTGTATAATTCTATGGTAGGAAGAACCGAACGAGTTTTAATTGAAAGTAAGGCTTTGGGAGAAGGAAAGCTTACAGCGAGAACCGGCGGTGGCATAACTGTAGAACTAATTGGTGATGAAAACTTGATAGGAAAGTTTATTGATGTTAAAATAAAACATGCCAAAAGATGTTTATTATTGGGCGAAAAAGTATAATAAAGTAAAAAGGAGGACAATATGGATATTTTAAATGCTGCGAAGGATTTAGCAAGAGAGATTCAAAAAAGTGAAAGTTATATTAATTTAAAAATAGCAAGTCAAAATAACGATAATGATGAGAAATTGCAGGACTTGATTGGGAAATTTAACTTAAAGAAAATAGCGATATCGACGCAAATATTCGAAGATAACAAAAATTCTGATAAAATATCAAGGCTAAATGAAGAACTAAAGGCTTGTTATGAAGAGATAATGAATAACAGCAATATGCTAAATTATATGAAATGCAAAAAAGAATTTGATGAATTGATTAGAAAGATAAATTTGCTGGTAGCAGCCGGAGCAAATGGAGAAGATGTAGATAGTGTTAATCTAGAAAATAATGGCTGTACAGGCTCTTGTGGCAGCTGCGGTGGGTGTCAATAGTATTATAAAAATTAAAAAGGTGGGATGATTTTGGCAGAGTTATCACCAATGATGAAACAGTATTTTGAAATAAAGGAACAAAACAAGGATTCGATTTTGTTCTTTAGGCTTGGCGACTTCTATGAGATGTTTTTTGACGACGCGAAAATTGCAGCGAAGGAACTAGAACTTACTTTAACAGGCAAAGACTGTGGGCAAAATGAAAGAGCACCGATGTGCGGCGTGCCTTATCACAGCTGTGAAGCTTACATATCTAGGCTGGTGGAAAAGGGCTATAAAGTTGCTATTTGTGAGCAAACAAGTGAACCTTCCAATAGGGGCATTGTTAAAAGAGATGTTGTAAGAGTGGTAACGCCGGGCACAGTTATAGAAAATAGCATGTTGGATGAAAGTAAAAATAATTTTATTTGTTCGGTGTTTAAACTTAAAGATGAAATAGGTTTTTGTGCTTGTGATATATCGACTGGAGAACTTAGCGCTACTAGTATTTTTGGCACGAATGTACAGCAAAAATTAAAAGATGAACTTACAAAATTTAGACCGAGAGAAGTTTTATTAAATGGACAAGTAGGCGATTTAGAAGAAACTAAGGTTTTTATAAGGGAGAAACTACATAGCTTTGCAGGGAAAACAATAGAAACAATAAAAAACTTGAGTGACTATGAAAGTCTTATACTTAGTCAGTTTAAGAAAGATCAACTGGATGATTTAAATATCGATAGTGATAGTTTGATATTCAGTATTGCTATACTCATAGAATATTTAAGAGAAACGCAGAAAAATGGTCTTGAAAACTTAAATGCAATAGATATTTATAGTGAAAATGAATTTATGAGTTTGGATCTTAACACTTGTAGGAACTTAGAGCTCATAGAGACTATGCGAAATAGAGAAAAAGTAGGGTCACTTTTGTGGGTTTTAGATTCAACAAAAACAGCTATGGGCAAACGCTTGATAAGATCATATATTGAAAGGCCGTTATTAAATTCCAATAAGATAATAAAAAGACAGGATGCAGTGGAAGAGCTGATGAGCAATATAAAGTTGCTTGACGAGGTTGAGAAAGAGCTATCTGGAATTTATGATTTAGAAAGGCTTTTGACGCGTGTGGTGTACGGCTCTGCAAATGCCAGAGACTTAAGAGCAATATGCGCAGCTACTGAGAAATTACCCGGATTAAAGTTAAAATTAAAAAATGTGCAAACACCGCTTTTAAGGGAAATAGAAGCTAAAATAGATGATCTCAATGACATAAAAACTTTAATAGATTCTGCTATTGTAGAATCTGATATCCCGCTTACTGTCAAAGAAGGGGGAATTATAAAAGAAGGATACAGTGCAGAGATTGACGAGCTGAGAAGCAATTTAGTAAATGGAAAAGATATTATAGCAAAAATAGAAGCTAGAGAAAAATCGTTAACGGGCATACCAAAATTAAAAATAGGATATAACAAAGTTTTCGGCTATTATATCGAAGTTTCAAACTCATATAAGAGCAAAGTTCCTGAACATTATTTTAGGAAACAGACATTGTCTAACTGTGAAAGATACATAATATCGGAACTAAAGGAATTGGAAGGGAAGATTTTAGGCGCAAAAGAGAAATCGATGAACCTTGAATATGAAGTTTTTGTATCAGTTCGTAAAAAAGTGGCGGAAAATTTGAAAAGAATACAAATTACTGCTGCTAACATTGCAAAATTGGATGTTCTGTATTCTTTTGCTAGAATTGCTTATCAAAACAACTATGTAAAGCCGGAAGTAACAAATACTGGAGAAATTATTATTGAAGAGGGAAGACACCCCGTAGTAGAGAGATTATCTAAAGACTCTTTATTTGTTCCAAACGATGTTGTCTTGGATCGAGATGACAACAGAATAGCTGTTATTACGGGCCCAAATATGGCGGGTAAGTCCACTTATATGAGGCAAGTTGCGCTGATTACGATTATGGCTCAGATGGGAAGCTTTGTGCCAGCCAAAAAGGCAAAAATAGGTATAGTGGACAGTGTGTTTACTAGAGTGGGTGCCAGCGATGATTTATCTAGTGGGCAGTCTACCTTTATGGTGGAGATGGTTGAAGTTGCCAATATTGTAAAGAATGCCACTAAAGATAGCTTGATAATACTGGACGAAATAGGAAGAGGCACGTCAACTTTTGACGGAATGAGCATAGCAAGGGCTGTTTTAGAGTATGTGCAGGATGAATCTATACTCGGCTGTAAAACGCTATTTGCTACTCATTATCACGAACTAATCAGCCTAGAAGATGAACTGAGCGGAGTAAAAAACTATAACATTGCTGCGAAAAAAAGAGGCGATGATTTAATTTTCTTAAGACGCATAGTGAGAGGTGGGGCTGATGACAGCTACGGAATAGAAGTAGCGAAATTGGCAGGAGTACCGGACTTTATTATAAAAAGAGCAAAGAAAGTATTAAATGAATTGGAAAGCGGAAGCAAAATAATATACAAAGAGTTACCAGCTCAAATGACTTTAACTCAAAGTGAAGACTCTATTGTTTCTAAAGGAGTGCTGGAAAAACTAAAAAAAATAGACCCAACCACACTAACGCCGATTGAGTCTATGAATATTTTATTTAATTTAGTTTCTGAAGTAAATAAAAAACTGTAACTATCAATAAAAATGTCATAAGTTTTTATTGCTTATATTAGCTTAAAATTCAAACATTTAACTTAGATAATCTATTCTTATTTACTTGTTTAAGTTAGTCGGAGGGGGTGTATGATTTTCTTTTGAGTTATCGCCGATAATTTTTTTAAAGCTATCGAGAAGATTAGAAAGATTAAAACCACCTCCTCCGGAAACTTTACCTAAAGTTTCTTCAGTTAATTTATTATCTTCTTTTGGTTTTGACATAATATATCACTCCTTATTTCAAATTAAGATTTTTTATCAGAAGATTTGTTCTTATATTTACATATTCGGTAGCTATCATCTAATAGATCACGGGGAAGACCAGACCATGCCCCTGCCCATGGATGATCCGATTTAGGTCCCGAAAGACCACCACCTGAGACCTTGTCTAATTTTTCTTCACTTAATGCTTTTCCATTTTTGTTCTCTTTGCTCATGGTTTGTTTCCTCCAAATTTCATATTTTTTAATGATTAAAGTTCATATTAGGGTTTGGATTGGTGACCTTTTTGCCCGTGTAGCGGGGGTTTGGGTAGCCAATGCGACCAAAGTCAACCTTTGGGTTGACGGGTTGAAATTTAGCACCGCCTGAGACCCTATCTAATTTTTCTTCGCTTAATTCCTTTTCGTTTTTGTTCTCTTTGTTCATAATTCATTTCCTCCATTTTAAAATATTAATCAATAATTATTGATTAATCAAATTATACAATTATATATTATATTTGTCAAGTTATTTATTGAAAATAATTAAGAAATTTTTAGAAGAAGGTGAAAATATGAGTAAAATTAATGTTTTGAATAAACATATAGCGGAGCTGATTGCTGCAGGAGAAGTAGTAGAAAGGCCAAGTTCTGTGGTGAAGGAACTAGTCGAAAATGCAATAGATGCAAAGGCTTCGTCTATAACAGTGGAGATTAAAAATGGTGGAATTACTCATATAAGAGTAACAGACGATGGTGAAGGCATAGAAAAAGATGATGTCAAAAAAGCGTTTTTGAAAAATGCTACTAGTAAAATTTTATTGGCAGATGACCTGGAAAAAATATCCACATTGGGCTTTAGAGGCGAGGCTCTAGCTTCAATATGTGCAGTGTCTAAGGTTGAGATTATCACGAAAACTAAAGATGAGATAATGGGAGTTCACTATGAAGTTGAGGGCGGAGAAGAGGGCAATGTTGAGGAAATTGGAGCGAGCAATGGCACTACAATTATAGTTAAAGACTTGTTTTACAATGTGCCAGCACGTTTGAAGTTTTTGAAAAAAGATATTTCAGAATCTAATGCCATAGCAAAACTCATTGACAGGCTTGCACTTTCACATCCGGATGTTAGCTTTAAGTTTATAAAAGATGGGAAAATGGTTTTGAATACGCCAGGTGATGGTGAAGTAAGTTCAGCAATTTACTCAGTTTATGGCAAGGATTTTAATGATTCGTTGATTCCTCTTGAATATAACTTGAATGGTCTTAAAGCTTGTGGATATATAAGTCTGCCGGTTTACGCAAGGGTCAATAGAAATATGCAGCATTTCTTTATAAATGGAAGATATGTGAAAACGAAAACGGCCATGGTAGCGCTTGAAGAAGCTTTTAAGGGAGCTATTATGGTGCAGAAATTTCCATCGTGTGTACTTTACGTAACAGTGCCGTTTGATATGGTGGACGTAAATGTTCACCCATCTAAAGTTGAAGTTAGGTTTGTAAATGAAAAGCCTATATTTGATTTAATCTATCACGGAGTAAAAACGGCGCTTTTAAATAGAGATAAGCCTGTAAGTATGAAATTAGGTGTTCAAAAATGCGAAACGGCTGTCAATGCTCACAGAGAAAATTTATCTGAGAATAATAAAAATAATGTGATAAATATCACGGAAAAAAAAGATGATAAAATTTTTAATGAGGTAATGAACATTCCTCAAGAGAATAAAAAAATAAATATTTCAGATGTAAACTTCGATGATGGTATAGAAATTTTTATTCCGAAAAAGAATGCTAAAATAGAATTAAAATCTTCAGGACAAAGTTATTTAAAGAAAGACAATATAACTTTCAAAAATGAAGTAGAAAATGTAATGCCAATAAAAGTTGAACCGGTAAAGACGGAAAGAAACATTGATGTGAGTATTGAAAAGGTACCGGTAAAAAGTTTTGCAGTGGCTGATCAAACAGAAATAGCAAATTTAAAGCCGCAGGAGCCCACTTTAAGCGTTGTAGGGGAGATATTTGATACTTACATAATAGTGCAGAAAAACAAAGATGAGGTTATATTTATAGATAAGCATGCGGCTCACGAGCGTTTGATATATGAAGATTTGATTAGCAAAAAAGGTAAAGATTATGCACAAGTATTGCTGGAGCCGATTGTGGTTACCTTGAGCAAAGATGAGTACGATGCGGTTATAAACAACTTAAATTTATTTATCGATGCGGGGTTCGATATAGATGACTTTGGGGAAGGCGATGTAGTAGTTAGGTCTACACCTTTATCTCTAGACAGCGCAGACGTTAAGGATGTGGTTGTTGAAATGGCAACTCATATTTTAGAAAATAAAAAAGATGTCGAAAATTCTCATAAGCAGTGGCTATATCAAAATGTGGCTTGTCGTGCCGCTATAAAGGGCGGTCTTAAAGGATCTAAAGAGGAAATGATAGCTTTGGTGAAAAAACTGGAAGAAAATCCAAATGTTAGGTATTGTCCACACGGTAGGCCAGTTTCGATGACTATGAAAAAAAGTGAAATAGAAAAGCAATTTGGTAGGATGTGATTTTATAAACACTGAAGTGAATCGAAAAAAAATAAAAGTTTTAGCTGTGGTTGGACCAACAGCATCGGGCAAAACTAACTTTTCAGTAGAGTTAGCAAAGGCATTAGATGGAGAAATAATTTCGGCAGACTCTATGCAGATATACAAAGAAATGAACATAGGCACTGCTAAGCCTACAGCTGACGAGATGCAGGGTATAAAACATTATTTGATAGATTTTGTCCCGCTTGAAGAAAACTTCAGTGTAGCGGATTATGTGAAATTAGCGAAGGAAAAAATTTTTGATATAAATTCGAGATCAAAGTTGCCTATCATTTGTGGAGGCACGGGTCTATATGTGAACTCGTTGATAGATAATGTGGACTTTACAAAACAAAACTCGGACATTAAGGTAAGAAAAGAACTGGAGCAGAGGCTGAAGGATAAAGGCATAGAACCACTATTAGAAGAGCTTAAAGCGTTTGACCCTGAATCTGCTGAAAGGATACATCCTAACAATGTTTTGCGGATAATTAGAGCAATTGAAATTTATAAAGTTACCGGTATAACTATGACGCAGCAGATTGAAAATTCCAAAAAGATAGATTCACCATTTTCTCCGTTAATTTTAGGTTTGGATTATAGAAACAGGGATGTGCTATATGAGAAAATCAACAGACGCGTGGATTTCATGATAGAAAATGGTCTTTTGGAGGAGGCTAGAAAAATTCTTTCTAAAAAATGCAGTAAGACTGCCATGAATGCTATCTGTTATAAAGAACTTTTGCCTTACTTTGAAGGTACTTTAAGTTTAGAAATGGCTGTAGACAAAATAAAACAAAGTACCAGAAATTATGCCAAAAGGCAGTTGACATGGTTTAGAAAAGATAAACGAATTCAATGGATTCATCTTGATGAATATAATGATTTTAAAGAAAATTTAAAAAAATACACAAAAAATATAGAAATATGGAAAAGTATGTGATATAATTCTTTTAAATAATTATTTTTTAGAATTTATAAAGCAAAGCGAACAAAAAGGAGCTTGTAATGCGCAGGGGATTGAAAAAGCCATTGATAATACTTTTAGTAGTGGCTGGAATTGCTTATGTAGGCAACAAAATATATAAAATACATCAATACGCAATGGAAACAGAGGTCGCGCTTAGTGGCTCGGTGAGTAATTCTCTTTTTTTAGATGGTTTTATAGTTAGAAAGGAAACGGAAATTTTTAATAACACTGGCGGTGTTGTGAACTTTGTGCTAAATGACGGAGAAAAAATAAACAAGGGCGGAGTGGTAGCCAGCATTTTTAAAGACGAAGTGGATAATTTATCTAAAAAAGAAGCGGACAAGCTAGATAGAGAAATAAAAGCATTGCAGACTTTAGAGCAGGACAAAAATAAAATTTCTACAAATATTACACATTTGGACAAAAGAACGCATCAAAATTTGAAAAAGCTTATACTGTGCTTAAATAAAAATGATTATTCAAGCCTTCTCGAAAATCGAGGAGAAGTTCTGTACTTATTTAATGAAAGACAGGCGATTATAGATAAGTCATATGATTTTTCAGGAAGGATTAATGAACTAAAAGAGCAGAGAGAACGCATCAAAGTAAAACCAAACACAGAAATAGGAACAATATTGGCAAGTGAATCGGGATTCTTTGTGGGAAATGTCGATGGCTTTGAAGAAATTACTAATTATGACGAAGTCTTAAAGAGTGATGTGAGCAAGGTAAAAGGGTTGCTGCAATCTAAAGAAAATACCAGTTCTGCTGTTGCTAAAATCGTAAACTTGCCGTATTGGTACGTTTTGAGTGTTACAGATAAAAAAAATATAAAAAACTTGTCTGAAGGCGATACTGTATTTTTAAGTTTACCTCTGACGAATGTAGATAAAATTCCTGCAGAAGTTGCAAAGATAAATTTTGACAACGCTGACAAAGCTGTTATAGCGCTAAAATGCAACTACATAAATAAAGACATATTGAATTTGCGAAAAGAGCATTTTAGAATTGATTTTTCTGAATACTATGGCATAAAAATAAACAAAAGAGCAATACATGAGAAACTTTTAAAAAAGACGCTTAAAAATGAAGACGGCACGGAGGAAAATGTTGAAAAGAAAGTACAAGGGGTATATGTTATTAAAAATAAGCAACTTGTGTTCAAAGAGGTTCTAATTACGCATGCAGATGAAAATTTTGTAATATGTAAAGAAAAGCCCAATGAAGATGAAATCTTTAGTAATAAATATTTGGAACTTTTTGATGAAATAGTTATTGAGGGGTCTGATTTATATGATGGAAAAGTTGTTAAATGATAAAGAAGATTTACTTAATGAGCGCCTTAGAGTAGTGGAATACAACATAAATGAAGTGACAGACAAAATAGGAAAAAATAAAGATGACATATATTTAGTGGCAGCTACTAAAACTGTAAGCGTAGAAAATATCAATAGAGCTATAAATTTAGGGGTAAAAATAATAGGCGAAAATAAAGTGCAGGAACTTTTGAAAAAGTATGATGATATTGAGAAAGACCACTGTCAAGTGCATTTTATAGGGCATCTTCAAACTAATAAGGTTAAAGATATAATAGGCAAAGTGCAAATGATACAGTCACTTGATAGCTATAAACTAGGAAAAGAAATATCTAGAGTATCTAAAATGAAAGGAGTTGTTACAAATGTGATGATTGAAGTTAATATTGGAAGGGAAGAAAATAAATTTGGAGTATTTGAAGAAAATTTAACAGAATTATTGAAGAAATTGAGTGAACTTGAAAATTTAAAAATAAGAGGCTTGATGACGATACCACCTTTTAATGAAAATACATATAAAACAAGAGATTATTTTAGAAAAATGACAGAATTATTTATTGACATTGCAGACAAAAAAATAGATAATATTAATATGGATTTCCTTTCGATGGGCATGTCGGCGGATTACATACAGGCGATAGAAAATGGAGCTAATATGATTCGAATTGGTTCAGGTCTTTTTGGAAGTAGGAATTAGTAAAAATTTAGGAGGTATAAAATGGCAGGGTTAGTACAAAAATTAAAGGAAATGTGGACACCACCAGAAGATGAATTTGATTATGAGGAAAATGATATAGTATCACCGTCCTCAAACGACAATAGTGAAAGAGAAGAAAAGACAAATAGGCGCACATCGACTCAAAGTGGAAATAAAGTAGTAAATATACACGCAACGGCTCAGCTGCAAGTAGTTCTGTTTAAGCCGGAAAGGTTTGGCGAGGACACTAGAGCGATTGCAGATGAACTTATAAAAATGCATACAGTTGTTTTGAATTTAGAAAACACTAGCAAGGATGTTTCGAGGAGGATAATAGATTTTTTGAGCGGGGTAGCCTACGCAAACGGTGGGCAAATAAAGAGAGTTGCTACCAGTACTTTTATTATTACGCCTTACAACGTAGGTCTAGCTGGAGCAGACCTTTTGGATGAACTGGAAAACAGTGGAGTTTACTTTTAATATTTAAATACATAAACATAAAGGGATGAAAGCACAGTTTTAAGGGCTGTACTTAACATCCCTTGAATAGATTAAAAAAGGGGATGTCCTTAAATGTTGACACTTAAGGAAATAGAGGAAGTCAAATTAGGTAGAGCAAAGGTCGGAGGCTATAAGGCCGAAGATGTTGACAATTTTATAGACAAAGTTAGAGAATCGTATGAGAAGTTGAACAATGAAAATGTGGAACTGATGACGAAAGTTAAGGTTTTGGCACAGAGGGTAAACACGTATAGAGAACAAGAAGATAGTGTTAGGAATGCTTTGATAAAAGCGCAAAAAATAGAAGATGATTGTCTCAAAGAGGCTCAAAATAAAGCAAGTGAAATGCTAAGAAAAGCAGGACTTGAAGCGGATAAGATTGTAGAAAGCGCTAAAAGGGAAGTTGTAAAACAAAATGAACTGCTGGAAAATTTGAAAAAAAGTGTGAAGGACTTTAGAACGAAAGTTTTGAATATGTATAAAGAGCATTTAAAACTTGTAAATTCTCTCAATTCCGATGAGAGAATAGATGAAGATATGCTTGAGAAGCTCAACAAAAAAGAAATAAACTCGAATGCTGATAAAACAGTTGAAGTTTCCAATCTGAAAGGAACTAAACCAGATAAAGAAAACTTTACAATAAAAAGTAAATTTAAAGATTTAAAATTTGGCGAAAATTATGATTTAAAAAGTGACAATGAAGTTTCACCATTGGGGCTTTTTAACAGGAAATAGAGGAGAAAATTAATGTCAAGAGACTATAACAGTACATTAAATTTACCAAAAACCGATTTCCCTATGAGAGCTGGTTTGCCGAAAAGCGAGCCGCAATTTTTGGAAAAATGGGAAAAAGAAAATCTGTATGAAAAAGTCTTAGAAAAAAATAAAAATAACCCTAAATATGTAGTTCACGATGGTCCACCGTATGCTAACGGTGACATTCATATGGGGCATGCGTTAAATAAAATTTTAAAAGAATTTGTAGTTCGTTATAAAAATATGACGGGATTTTTTTCTCCTTTTGTTCCTGGATGGGATACGCATGGATTGCCTACTGAACTGAAAGCCAGAGCTAAAGCAGGCGTAGAGAGTGCAGGGGAGATTTCCACTGCTGAGTTAAGGGATTTGTGTAAGGAGTTTGTTTTAAATTACGTAGATGACCAAAGGAATCAGTTTAAACGGTTGGGCATTTTGGCTGACTGGAACAATCCTTATATAACTTTGCAGAAGGAATACGAAGCTAAACAGATCGAAGTGTTTGCGGAGATGGCCGATAAAGGCTATATATATAGAGGGCTTAAACCGGTTTACTGGTGTCCGGACTGCCAAACGGCTCTGGCTGAAGCGGAGATAGAATATTCAAATGATAAATGTTACTCTGTTTATGTAAAGTTTGCTCTTGCGGATGACTGTGGAAAACTTTCCGCCATGGGTGCTGATGTTAGCAAGACATATTTTGTTATATGGACCACCACAACTTGGACTTTGCCTGCCAATGTGGCAATATGTGTTGGGCCTAAGTTTAACTATGCGCTGGTGAAGTGCGGTGATGAATATTACGTTATGGCAGAAGAATTGTGCAAAGGCGTAATGGAAACAGCAGGCATAGAAAGTTATGAAGTTATAGGTTCAATAAAAGGTTCAGAGCTTGAGTTTATGAAAGCACAACATCCTTTCCTCGATAGAGAATCTCTTGTAATTTTAGGAGACCATGTAACTTTGGAATCAGGTACTGGCTGCGTTCATACAGCGCCCGGACATGGAGTGGACGACTTTGAAGTTTGTAGAAAATATAAAGAATTGCCAATAGTCGTTCCGGTTGACAAAAGAGGCGTTTTAACAGCTGAAGCTGGTATATTTGAAGGCCTAAGTGTAGAAAAAGCCAACAAACCTATTGCGGATTATTTAAAAGAAACAGGAAATTTGCTTGCTACGCAGAAGATAGAGCATCAGTACCCTCACTGTTGGCGATGCAAGCAACCGATTTTGTTTAGAGCAACAGAGCAGTGGTTCTGCTCGATAGATAAGTTTAAAGATAAAGCGGTAGAAGAGATAAAAAAAGTAAATTGGGTACCTTCTTGGGGAGAAGACAGAATTACATCAATGGTGAAGGAAAGACGCGATTGGTGTATATCTAGACAGAGAAAATGGGGCGTTCCGATTCCTATATTTTTCTGCAAAGAGTGTGGCGAGCCTTTAATTGACAAAAACTTGATATTAAAAGTTGCGGACTTGTTTAGAAAAGAAGGTTCTAACTCTTGGTTTACTAAAAGCACTGAAGAGATTTTAGGAGATGCTCCCGTATGCAAAAAGTGTTCTAGTCACAACTTTAAAAAAGAAACTGATATTATGGATGTCTGGTTCGACTCGGGAACTTCACATTTATCTGTTTGCAAGCAAAGACCGGAACTTAAATATCCTGCTGATTTATACTTGGAGGGCGCAGACCAGTACAGGGGATGGTTCCAGTCATCGTTATTGACAGCTGTAGCGATATCAGGAATGGCACCTTACAAAAATGTAGTTACTCATGGCTGGGTGGTAGACGGCGAAGGAAGAAAACAATCTAAGTCTTTGGGAAATGGCATAGAACCACAAACTGTAATAGACAAGTATGGTGCAGATATTTTGCGGCTGTGGGTTTCTTCGGCAGACTATCACGCCGATATGAGAATATCAAATGAGATTTTAAAACAACTGTCTGAATCATACCGGAAAATAAGAAATACCGCTAGGTATATTTTGGGAAATCTTTATGACTTTAATCCGGATAAAGATATGGTAAGGCTTAATGATATTTTGCCATTTGACAAATGGGCGATATCGAAATTAAATAAAGTAATAGCTAAAGTAAGAAAAGCATATGAAGAATTTGAGTTTTACCAAGTGTACCATAGCATTTATAATTTTTGCGTTGTAGATATGTCGAATTTTTATTTGGATGTTCTGAAAGATAGGTTATATGTCGAAAAATCTGACAGCTTATCTAGAAGAGCGGCTCAAACTACTATTTATTTAATTTTAGATTCTCTTGTAAGACTATTGTGCCCTATATTGGTCTTTACAACCGAAGAAATATGGCAGTGCATGCCTCACAGGAGCCGTGACAATAAAGATGCGGTACTTTTAAACGATATGCCAAATGAGCATGAAATCAATGTAGATGATGAGTTTAACAAAACATGGGATATTTTGGGGCTTATCAGAGAGGATGTTAAAAAAGTACTGGAGGTAGCTAGGAAAGATAAGATCATAGGCTCTTCGCTAGAAGCAAAAGTTATTATTTATTGTAATGGAGCAAAGTACGATCTTTTGGCATCTCTGAAGGAAAGTTTAAAAGAAATTTTTATAGTATCTGCAGTTGAAATTAAAAAAAGCGGTGAAGGTAAATTTACAGGCGAGAAAAATACAGATGTAATTATAACTGTAGAAAAAGCTGCTGGAGAGAAGTGCGAACGGTGCTGGAGCTACAGTGAAGATATAAGTGATAACGAAAAAATTTGTAATAGATGCAGAAAAATACTCAATAGTTAATTTTGTAATGGAACAACCAAAGGACTTTAATATAAGCAAGTTTTTGGGGCAACCATTCTTATTACGGCGTACCCAAAAAGGTACGCTTGTTTTATTCAGAAAGTGAAAAAGAGGTAAGAGTATGATTTTTAGCTTATTTTTAGTTTTGACTATAGTATTATCGGACCAGTTTATAAAAGATCTTATTTTAAGAAATGTAGCTTGCAATAATGATATTGTGCTGCTTAATGGGTTTTTAAGCATAACTTATGCAGAAAACAGGGGAGCAGCTTTTGGCATTTTAAAAAATTGTAACTACATTTTTGCACTTTTGACATTAGCTATGCTGATTTTTTACGTTTACATTTTATTATTTAAAAAAATAAAAAACAAACTTTTTATTTTAGCGGTTACCTTTATAGTGGGTGGGGGAATAGGAAACTTTATAGATAGGTTAAGATATGGTTTTGTTATAGATTATATAAAGCTTTCTTTTTTTCCACCAGTGTGCAATCTAGCGGATTATTTTATATCTATAGGAGCAACTATTTTGGCTATTTATTTTTTGTTTTACTTTGAAAAAGAAAGAAAATTTCAGGGGGAATAAAAGTTGTCCGACCATATAAGAATTTTAATAACAGATTCACAAAATACAGGAAGAATCGATAAAGTAATTTCAAAAGAAGATATAAGCCTAACGCGATCGAGGGTGCAGAACCTTATAAGTGCTGGTAGTGTGGCTGTAAATGATGTGCCAATTCAAGATAAAAACTATAAAGTAAATGTAAACGATTTGATAGACATTTTTATAGACGAAGCAAAAGAGCTTGAAAATCAGCCTGAAAATATACCTCTGAACGTAGTATATGAAGATGATGACTTACTGGTTGTAAATAAACCTAAAGGTATGGTGGTGCATCCGGCGGCTGGCAACTATACAGGCACTTTAGTCAATGCCTTACTGTATCATTGTAAAGATTCACTGTCCGGAGTGAATGGCGTTATACGGCCGGGGATTGTTCACAGGATAGATAAGGATACCAGTGGACTTTTGATAGTAGCTAAAAATGATTTTTCACATTTGAAGTTAGCTCAGCAGATAAAAGAACATACTTTTTCCCGCCGATATGAAGCGGTTGTTTATGGTAGACTTAAAAATTTGAAGGGCAGAATAGAAGCACCTATCGGTAGACATAAAATTGATAGAAAAAAAATGGCGGTTACGCTTAGAAATTCTAGAAATGCAGTAACTAACTATGAGGTTATAAAGGAGTATAAGAGCTTTACTCATGTTAGACTAAAGTTGGAGACAGGAAGGACGCACCAAATAAGAGTTCACATGGCATATATAGGACATCCATTGGCGGGCGATAAGGTGTATGGACCTAAAAAATGCATAGAAAAACTTAACGGACAGTGCCTTCATGCAAAAACTATAGGCTTTGTACACCCTAGGACAAATGAATATTTAGAGTTTACATCTGAGTTACCAGAATACTTTACTTCTTTTTTAAAATCATTAGACGAAATATGACATTATTAAGAGTGGCCAGTTGACCTTGGACTTGGAAGGAGAAAAGTTATGAGAAAAGCGGCAAGTTTAGACAACACGGCAGCTGTGGTAGATATAGGACCTGATTTTATTAAAATGAAGGTTTCAGCTGTGAAAGGTGGCAAAATAGAAGAGATTGATAAACTTGAAATGCCAACAAACTTAGGTCATGAAATTTTTAATAACAGCAAGGTTAGCTTTGAGTGTTTACGAAATATATCTGAGATTTTAAATGGATATTTTGAAATTTTGAGAGAATATGGAGTGAAAAAGTTTAAAGTTATAACATCGACATTTTTTAAAGAAGCACAGAATTATGAGTACGTTGTGGATCAGATAAAAATTAGAAATAATGTTGATGTTGAAATTTTGGAAGATGGGCTGGAAAAAAGTCTTATATATTCGGAAATAGTAAAGCGCATAAGACTTAGAGATAGGAACTGTAAAAATATATTAATAGCTTATGTAGGAGCTAGCAGTGTAGGGTTGGCTATTTATTCCAAAGACAGCGTGATGTTTTCGCAAAATGTTAGAATAGGTTCGCTGAAATTACATGATATACTGGGAAATGTGCAAGACCAAACAAGTGATTTCGGTACGGTGCTCAGTGAATACATTGACAGGATGCTGAGCCGAATTAGCTTGCCGTTAAAAAAAGAAGAAATACACGGTTTGATTATTGCTGGCAGCCAGATTGATTTGATTGAAAGGCTTTGTGGAAATAAAATTAAATCTGGAGAATCTGTTATAGATTCAGCTAATTTGCACGATTTTTACAAGTCTATAAGTAAAATGACAGGTGAGTTAATTAGCGAAAAATACGATATATCGATGCAAGAGGCAGACCTATTTTTCACCAGCATGGCAATATATCATAGGGTGCTGTTGATGACAAACCTAAAAAGTGTAACGTCATTGAAAATAGAGCTTTGGAACGGAATAATGGCACAGATATTGTGTTCTAAGGGAGAAGCATTTTTTGAAAGGAATATAAGAAAAAATTCGATAAGCAGTGCGAAAACTATAGCTAGCCATTTTAAGTGTGATATGGCGCATACACAGGCTGCATATCGTTACGCGAGCTTAATTTTTGATAAAATGGAAAAAGTCCATGGGTTGGATGATAAAAACAAATTGTTTTTAGAGCTTGCTATCATACTCCATGAAGTTGGCTATTATGTGAATTCTAAATACCCCAGAATAAGCACTTTTGACATAATAAAGAATCTGGAGATATATGGGTTAGAGCAAAAAGATGTTAACATGGTAGCGAATATATCGAAGTACGATGAGTTTACCGTACCGAGCATGGTTAATGAAGAGTATAAATTTTTAAGTACTGAGAATAAATTAGCTATATCGAAAATGGTGGCGATTTTTCGTGTTGCCAATGCACTTGATAAATCGAAAAAACAGAAGTTCAAAGATATAAAAGTAAAACTGACAGATAAAAATTTAATAATTACGACAGAAAGCGATAAAAATGTTTATCTTGAAAAATGGGCGTTTAACAAATGTGTTCCATTTTTTGAGGAAGTCTTCGGAATAAATCCACAACTTATTGTAAAAACGTTGCTATTTTAATTTGTGTCAAAATTTTATTATGGGAGTGTTTTTATGGGAAAAGATGATGTAAAGAGAATATTTTACAACAACAGAGAGCTGAGTTGGCTGGACTTTAATTCTAGAGTGTTGGAAGAAGCTTTCAAAAAAGAAAATCCTGTGATGGAAAGAGTAAAATTTTTATCTATCACAGCTTCAAATCTGGACGAGTTTTTCATGGTTAGAGTTGCCGGGATTATGGATCAAGTGCATTCAAATTACAAAAAAGAAGATCCTGCAGGACTTAGTCCCAAAAAGCAGCTTATTAAAATTGAAGAAAAAACTCATGAGTTCGTAGAGAGGCAATATTTCTGTTGGGAAAATCCAATAAAAAATACACTTAAAAAAAATGGCATAGTTTTTTTGAAAATTTCTGAGCTAAATGAGATTCAACACAAAAAGATATTGCAGTATTTTGATAAAATAATTTTTCCAGTATTGACGCCATTGGCGATAGACCGAAGTCGTCCTTTCCCACTCCTATACAATAAAAGTTTAAATATAGCTGTAAACCTTGAAAAAGACGGACAAACGAACTTTGCATTGGTACAAGTGCCTAGAATATTACCGAGGTTTTTAGAAGTGCCAGCAAACAATATGAGAGCATTTGTGTTGCTTGAAGATATAATAATGAGCAAATTGGAAAGGCTTTTTGAACTGCATGAAATAAAAGCCTATTTCCCTTTCAGAGTGACGAGAAATTCCGACTTAAACGTAGATGACGAAAGAGAAGATTTAATAGTTGCTGTTCAAAAGTCTATAAAAAAGCGGAAAAGAGGAAATCCTGTAAGGCTAGAAATTGCAAAGGACAGTGATGCAAAAACCAGAAAATTTCTAATTGATATGCTAAAAGTAAATAAACCGGATGTATATGAAGTTTCCGGTCCTATAGATTTAACGTTTTTATCGAAGTTTGCACAACTAAATGGGTTTGAAAGTTTATGTTTTGAAAAGTTATGCCCATTAAATCCACCAAAAGATTTTTCTGGAGTGGAAGATTACTTTGCAGCTATAAGAGAAAAAGACAGATTGGTTCATCATCCATATGAAAGCTTTGATGCAGTTTTAAATTTTGTAAAACAAGCGGCGGAAGATGAAAACGTTTTAGCTATAAAGCAAACGCTATATAGGGTGAGTGGGGAGTCGCCAATAATAGATGAGCTAGTAAAAGCTGCAGAAAATGGCAAACAGGTTACGGTTTTAGTTGAGCTAAAAGCACGGTTTGACGAAGAAAATAACATTATATGGGCGAAAAAACTAGAAAAAGCTGGATGTCATGTTATATATGGGTTGCCGGGTCTGAAAACTCATTGCAAAATAATACTTGTGGTGCGCAAAGAGGAAGAGGGAATAAGAAGGTACATTCACATGGGTACTGGTAACTATAATGATATAACAGCAAAACTGTATACAGATATAGGACTTTTTACATGTAAGGAAACTTTTGGGAAGGATGCTTCATTGTTATTTAATTTTTTAACAGGGTATTCTCGTCCACCTGAATACAACAAAATGATAGTAGCACCTTATGGTATGAGAAAGTTTTTTACCAAAATGATAGAAAACGAAATAGCAAATGCGAATAACTCGCTACCAAGTGGTATAACCATTAAAATAAATTCATTGGTTGATCTCGACATGATAAAACTTCTTTATAAAGCTTCTAAGGCAGGGGTACCGATAAAGTTAATAGTTAGAGGGATATGTTGCCTGGTACCGGGAGTAGAAAGTGTCAGCGAAAATATAGAAGTTGTTAGTATAGTTGGAAGATTTTTAGAGCACAGCAGGATATATAAGTTTTGCTGTGCCGGCAAAGAAAAAGTATTTCTTGGAAGTGCCGACCTTATGCCTAGAAATTTGGATAGAAGGGTAGAACTTATCTTTCCGGTGGATGATGAAGACTTGAAAAGTAGGATATCTAATATTTTAAACACTATACTTTCAGACACTACAAATGCCCGAACTCAACTGAGTGATACGGTGTATATAAATGTATCTGGAGGAAGAAAAATTAACAGTCAAGAGGAGTTTTTTAATTTTAATATTTGAGTAATATACTTACTTTTTTGCAAAAACAAAGAGTTCTTAGTTTAAACCTAAGAACTCTTTTGTAAGTGCTGAATTTTATTGTATGTTGTTAAGACTTGGACTTTCAGGTGTGCAAATTTAACGAAGTGAATTAACTACAAAACCTGTGTTTTCCTATTACGGTTAACACTGGTCTTGATAGCATAAAACTATTGGTGGTTTTTTCTGGATTGTAATAATAAATAGCACCGCCGCTTGGGTCCATGCCATTTATAGCGTCAGCTGCAGCTCTCTTTGAAGATTCATAAACTTCGGCGTTAACTTGTCCATCGTTTAAGCATGAAAAAGCCCCGGGCTGATATATGACTCCGGCCAGAGTATCTGGAAATGAAGGATGTTCTATCCTATTTAATATCACGGCGCCAACGGCAACTTGTCCGCTATACGGCTCGCCGCGTGATTCTGCGGAAATAATTCTAGCTAACAAACTTACTTCTGAGTCGTTATATTTGCTTGTGCCGCCGGAACTTCCCGATAAACCCAATTTTTCTAAAGTTTTAGCACCTGCTATTCCATCCGAAGTAAGTCCGTTATCGCTTTGAAATTTTGCAACACTATTTTTTGTCGCTTCACCAAATACTCCATCTATGCTGCCGTTATAGTAGCCTTTTTCTTGAAGTTTAGTTTGGATGCTTTTTACTTCTTCACTTTTATCTCCAAATTTTGACAAAACATCCACAGTGCTTTTGTTTTTTGCATTCAAGGTGTAAATTATCGTAAAACTTAACAGTACCGTAAAAAGGACTTTAACAATTTGCCAAACGTTTTTTTTAGACAATTTAATTCACTTCCTTATATAGTATTTTTAAAGATATTATTTCCATATTTTTAAAAAGATATACAGTAAAACAATTACGATCATTTTTCTTTAAATAATATGAATTATTTATAAATTTATTTTAATTTTTTATATAATTATATGAAATGATAATGAATTTACAGTTCTCGTTAAAAAAATTTTAAAAAATACTTTACAATTCCTTAATAATATGGTATTATATTAATCGAGATTGATTTTACCTTTTTCATTCTCATAAATTCCTTTTCTTTAGTTATAGGCTCTCCACTTTTGTGGAGAGTCCATTTTTTACATAAAATTAATTTACAAAAAAGTGTTGACAATAGATGAAAATCAGTGTAATATATAATCATAAGGACAAAAAGCATAATTTATTTATAATTATGCAATGTAAATTATTTAAAAATAAAGGAGAGGATTTTATGCTAAAGAGCATAAGAAAATTTTTTAGTATGATTTTACCGATTTGTATGCTTGTCACTACAGCACCATGCATAATTTCCACTGCAGAGGGGAAAACTGTTGATTTTTACATTATGGGTAGCATTAGAGCTGAAGTTGAAGGAGAACATGTCGACTTTTTTTATGATGAACTTTCAATAACTTCTTTACAAACTGGGGAAGGCAATAATAGCCCTATAGCTACTCTGTTACCTGTTAACAACAATGTAACTTTTTCCGAAAGTGCTGGTGAGTCGCCTGTGGCTTTTACTGCAACAAGTTCTGATATTACTAATTTTACTTTAAAACTAAAAGTTACAGATGATGCTAAGAAGCAAGGTTGGATGGGAGATATTCTTTCAGAGAGCAAGTTGTCAAATTCTTACGGTCAGACGACAAGCTATGATGTTACGAATGATGATGTAAGAGATGGATTGAATATATCGTTAAAAAAAGGAAAATACATTGAGATTGAAAAACCATCGGGAGACTTTGATGAAAAGGAGGTTAATGGTGCGATAAGCATAAATTATGAAAATGAAGATTTACATTTTACAAAAGAAAATGGCTATACTCTAGCTGTTCCAGGGGAAGATGCAGCAGGTGATGAGCCAGGTAGCGGAGTAAATGTAACTGTTGAAGTTGGAGCACCTTTCACTTGTGTTGGAAGCAATTACGAAAAAACTGGTGAAATAAGTGTAAGCAGCCCTAATACCGATTCTTATCTTTTAAATGGCACAGG
This sequence comes from uncultured Oscillospiraceae bacterium, assembly GCA_900549775.1. Lineage (GTDB taxonomy): Bacteria > Bacillota > Clostridia > Oscillospirales > Acutalibacteraceae > UMGS1224. Next base: position 72,890 of record URPR01000002.1, read on the forward strand.
GACATGTAAACTGCGTTTTAAAGATAATCGTAAAGGAGTTTGGCTAGCAGGAAATGATGGTAGCAAATGTGGGCACGTAGAGGTTTTAACTTATGCAAATAAAAAAGGCTGGGAAAACAACGAGGTAAAAGAAAAGAACGAGGTAAAAGCAGAAGGATATTATTATGTTGATACAGATTCAGATGCAGGTAAAAGTGAAATAGTACACGTTAAGTTTGTGCCTAATGATGGATATATGACTAACGATAGTGATGTGACGTTGGGCGATGATGCATTTGTCAAACTTGGTGATGGTGAAAAAAATGAAAATGAAGAGCATTACTTAACTTATAATAGCAAATATGCAAAAAAGATAGAGAATTTTGGAAAGTATTTTGATGAAAAAATACCTGAAGGAGAGGCAGGTTCTGATACTAATTTAGAAACAGTTGAAGTTGGAAAAACAGAAAATGGAATTATATACGATGCGAAATTTGATAATGCTACAAGTGGCGACAAAGTGACGATGGACAAATGGGTAAAATATACCATAGGAGAAAATTATTCAACACAAGAATTCGGTACATATGAAGTAACTGTTTCTAAAAAATTTGATAAGACAAGTGAAAGTTTTCCAGTTAATGAGACTGAAGAATTTGTAACAATTACTTTAACTTTGAATTCGGAGGCTAAAGAAAAGCTAAAAAAATTAATGAATGAAGGAGGAACAATTAAAGTTGCACGTAATCATAATGGGGAAATAACATTTTTACCGGATAAAGATGTAGAGGTCGATTTAGAAAAAGGTACGATAACGTTTAGAGCTAAGAAGTTCTCTACTTATGGATTTTACGTTGTATCTAAAAAGGCCGAAAATGATGTTATAGCAAATAATGTTGTTGCTGCTAACAATTTAAAAACCGGCGAAGATGCATCGTATCTTACTTTTTTGGGAGTACTGCTAGTTACAGGCGGCTGGTTATTTATATTGAGCAAGAAGAAAAATAAAATATTAAAGTAATATTTCGATAAAAGAAACCCCCTTTAGGTGCACATGCATCTGAAGGGGGTTACATTATTAATTAGAGGTTAATCTAAAAAGTCCTTGAGTTTTTTACTGCGGCTGGGGTGACGTAATTTTCTGAGAGCTTTTGCCTCTATCTGGCGAATACGTTCTCTTGTTACATTAAATTCTCTGCCAACTTCTTCTAAAGTTCTAGCACGACCATCCTCTAAGCCGAACCTTAATCGCAAAACCTTTTCTTCTCTTGGTGTTAATGTGTACAGTACGTTAGAGAGCTGTTCTCTTAACAAAGTGTGAGACGCTGCATCAGCAGGTGCTAAAGCGTCTTCATCGGGAATGAAATCTCCACGGTGACTATCATCCTCTTCACCTACAGGATCTTCAAGAGAAACGGGCTCTTTGGAAATTCTCATGATTTCGCGTATTTTTTCTTCCGGCATTTTTAATTCAGCAGCGATTTCTTCGGGTGTAGCTTCATGGCCGTTTTTGTGGAGCAACTGATTTGATACTTTTTTTACACGATTTATAGTTTCAACCATGTGTACAGGAATGCGTATTGTTCTTGCTTGGTCAGAGATCGCGCGAGTAATGGCCTGCCGAATCCACCAAGTGGCGTAAGTAGAAAACTTAAACCCTTTAGTGTAATCAAATTTTTCTACAGCCTTTATGAGCCCTAAGTTTCCCTCTTGAATAAGATCTAAAAGGTGCATACCTCTGCCCAAGTACCGTTTAGCTATACTTACAACCAAGCGAAGGTTGGCTTCAGAGAGTTTTCTTTTAGCGTTTTCGTCACCTTGTCTTATCTTTTCTGCTAATTTCAGCTCTTCCTCCATAGACAAAAGTGGCACTTTGCCTATTTCTTTCAGGTAAACTTTCACTGGATCATCAACAGGTACTATACCTTCAAACTCTGCTGAGTTTGTAGAACTTTCATGAGCTTCATTTTCAGAAGTGCCTTCATCCAAATCATCAATTTTTATATCGGAAAAGTCTTCTATTATTTCTACACCGGAAGACTCTAAACTGTCATATAATTGTTCTATTTGCTCTGGCTCAAAATCAGATTCGCCCATAGCATCTAATATTTCTTTTGTATTTATTTTTCCTTTAGCTTTTCCTTTATCCATCAGTTCTTGCATAATAGTTTCTTTGCTTTTAGCTGGAGTATTTCCCATTTTTTATTCCTCCTATTTTTTTTGTTCCCTTAACTTGCCAATATATTCAAGGATATCTTTGTTTGAAGCAAGCTTTAATTTTTCATCCTTAAGTTTTTCATGTTCTTCAAGTATTACTTTTATATATTCGTTTGCAGAATTAATATTAGATTCTCTATGAGATTCAAGCGCTAAAAAGCCTGTGATTTTATAAAATTCATCTTTATCAAAAGTTTCTCTGAAACTTGAAATAGATAAATTTTTCTGATTTAAATTTTGGTCTAGAATAAACTCGTACACACGTTTATTAAACTGTGTTGAAAATTTTTCAGGCGAAAGGGATTCTGAAATTGTATTTATGTATTCAGGGTGATTTATTAAAAAGGCTATGATGGCTTCTTCTGCGTTTGCAGAGCGAAGATTATCGTGCTTTTCTTTGTTTATTTGATCTCTTTGAGCTGACAATTTTTGTTCTATCTCTCTAAACTGTTGCTTATTTTTACTTTTTGAGAATTGCCGAGCTTCCTTAATCACTTGTGACAGAATTGTAGATTTATCTACGCTGACCATTTCACTGAGTTTTATTGCATATATTTCTCTTTCTATACTGCTATTTACTTTTGAAAGAATTTTAATTGCTGATTTTAAATAAGCTATTTTTCCGTCCGTTGTTGCGATATCATTTTCTCTTGAAGCTTTTAAAAGCTGGTACTCTACATCGTTACATGCATTCTCGACAAGTCTTTTAAAGCGAGCATGTCCTTCATCGCCATAGGAGCGTATAAATTCATCTGGATCCTTTCCATTTGGTATGTTTAAAACACGTATCAAGAGGTTTGTTTTCCTTAATATATCTATAGCCCTGGCTGAAGCCTTTTGCCCGGCTTCGTCTGAGTCGTAACATATGATAACTTCCTTTGTATATCGCGAGATTATCTGAGCTTGCTCTGAAGTTAAAGCAGTGCCTAAAGTTGCTACAGTGTTTTGAAATCCAGCCTTATGTAGAGCAATAACGTCCATATAGCCTTCCACCAAAATAATGTTGTTTTGGCAAAAGTTTTTTGCAACATTTAAAGCGAACAAATTTGAGCTTTTTTTAAAAACAGGAGTGTCAGATGTATTTAAATATTTAGGTTTTACGTCACTTAAAGCTCTGCCGCCAAATGCAATTACATTTCCCCTTAGATCTATAATTGGAAACATCACTCGGTTAAAGAATCTAGAATACGGCTTTGAATAGTTACTGCTAAATGCTAAATTTGCTTGAGTTAACTCGAAATCTTTAAATCCTTTTCCTTTTAAATAATCAATGAGAATATGCTTATTTTCGGGAGAGTACCCCAGTCCAAAATGCTTAATGATTTGAGGGGAGAGGCCTCTTTTTAAAAGGTAGTTTAAAGCTTTTTCGCCATCTTTTTTATATAGTTGATTATGAAAGAACAAAGCAGATTCCCTGTTTACCTCAAAAAGGCGCCTTCTTAATTTTGAAAGCTGTTCTTCTTTGCCATCAGACTCCGGTAAACTCATATTAGCTTTTTGAGCTAGAAACTTGATAGCTTCAACATAATCGAGATTTTCAATTTTCTCTATAAAAGTAATGACATCTCCACCAACGCCGCAACCAAAACAATAAAAGGATCCGTTTTCGGGGTACACGTTGAAGGAAGCAGTTTTCTCCGAGTGAAAAGGGCAGAGACCCACTAAGTTTCTTCCGCGTTTTTTTAAACTTACGTATGAAGACACAATGTCGGAAATATCGTTTTTGAACTTTAGCTCTTCTATGAAGCGTTCGGGAAATGCCAAAAAATCACCTCGATGCTTTAAAATAAAAAGTAGTTATAATTTCCAAGGTTTTGGGATAAATAAATTCTTAAAAAGTTCAACTGCAAATTGGTCTGTCATGCCGGCGATATAATCACAAACGGCACGTTCTTCGCCGTCTTCAATGGCGATTTTCTTTATATCGTCGGGCCAGATTTTTGAATTTCTTAGAAGATATTTATAAAGAAGAGTTATAAGTTCAGGAACCTTGACAGCCTCAACCTTCGCTTCAGAATCTAAATAGACGTTTTCATACATAAACTCGTGTAGCCTGTTGAATGCGTACGTAACATCTTCCGACATCTTAATGTCACCGCACTGACTATTTTCTATTAACGAGTGCATAAAGGTATCGATTCTAAATTTGCTTTTCGTACCCAAGATTTTCATCGCGTCTTGAGGTAGCTGAGAAAAAGTCAATATTTTTGCGCGAATAGCGTCATCTATGTCGTGGTTTATGTAAGCTATCCTGTCGGCGAATCTAACAACTTTGCCTTCTAAAGTATCAGGCCACTTGCCCTTTGTATGGTTTAAAATGCCATCTATAACTTCATATGTAAGATTTAGCCCTCGTCCGTCTTTTTCGAGTTTTTTGACAACTCTCACACTTTGCTCAAAATGATGAAACCCACCAGGCACGATGCAGTTAAGTGCACTTTCACCAGAATGTCCGAATGGAGTATGTCCGAGATCATGTCCAAGGGCAATAGCTTCGGTTAAGTCTTCATTTAGCGACAGTGCCCTTGCGATGTTTCTAGCTATTTGCGATACCTCGAGCGTATGAGTGAGCCTAGTGCGGTAGTGGTCTTTTTCTGGAGAAATAAAAACTTGTGTTTTGTGTTTTAGTCGGCGGAAAGCTTTGCTGTGTATTATTCTGTCCCGATCGACTTGAAACGCAGTTCGTAAACTACACAGCTCATCTGGTTTTTCTCTTCCTTTGCTATTTTTGGCTAAAGTCCCGAAAGGTGATAAGATTTTTTCTTCAAGATTTTCAGTTTTTTCTCTTATGTTCAAAAAATTACCACCTTTCAAAGTTTAATATAAAAATTTTTCTTCTATGAATTTTAAATTTGAATGACCGCATGTGACTTCAAGCAATTTTTTTTTAAGTAAATCTGCATCTTGAGAAGGAACATGAAAGTTTACTTTTACATTTTCTAAAAAAACAGTACCGTCAATTTTAGCGTGGCTTGTACAAATAATATTTTTTATTTTATTGAGCTGATCGTAATTGCAAAAAAGTTCAAAGCAAGAGCATAGTTTATAATTTACAGTTTTTGCATTTTGAATGGCTAAGCTAGCGCATTGAGAGTAGGCTCTGGTAAGCCCACCAGTACCGAGCAAGATGCCGCCGAAATATCTTGTTACAATTATCATTACGTCGAATAGGTTATTTTTTTTTATAACCTCTAAAATGGGAATACCGGCTGTGCCGTGTGGTTCTCCGTCATCTGAAGCTTTGGATTTGAAATTGGTTTTTAAAGCATATGCATATACATTATGTCTTGCGTCCCAGTACCTTTCACGAATATTTCTCAAATATTCATTAGCTTGACTTTCTCTTGTAACGGGCTTTATGTGGCCGATAAATTTTGATTTTTTTTCAGTAATCTCTGCAGTGCTTTCTTCTAAAATGGATAAATACTGATCCATAATTACATCAACCTTAAAGATTAGTTAAAATTTTTTAAATAACCAAACTTAGGCGGCACACACTACATCGCGCGCACCGCCGTATAAACTTAAAAACATTAATTTGCAGCATTTGCATAACGCTTCTTAAAGCGATCTACTCGTCCACCAGCATCAACTAATTTTTGTTTACCGGTAAAGAAAGGATGACATTTTGAGCATATGTCGACCTTAAGGTTTTCTTTTGTAGAACCTGTATTGATTACGTTGCCACAAGCGCAAGAAATGGTAGTTTGATTATATTGTGGATGCAAATTCTCTTTCATTATGATTTCACCTCTCTAACTTTGAACATAACTAATATATATTTTAGCATATTTTTTTTATAAGTGCAAGGCGGCAAATAAAAATAACTTTGTATAACTAATTTTTAAAATGTGCACCGCGATATCGTTCTTTAGACTTATTTTTTTTGCTTTCAGATTTGTTGACTTTTTTCTTTGAAAGAAGATATATGAAAATTGCCATACCGGATATACAAGCGCATATAAACACTATACCTAATATTTTTACAAATTCTAAATCGTCAAACATTCCGGAATTAGAGTTTTCTTTTTGAATAGATTCGAAATTGTCACTGGAATTGTTGCTTTTTTCATCAATAACTAATTTTAAATTGTTTTTTTCGTTGTAGCTGCTTTGGCTATCAGTTTTTTCTTTTGAAGAATCTTTATTGCTATTGTTTTCTTTAGATTCTTTTTCATTTTTGGCACTTTCTTTGATGGGAAGCGAGGGTTCAGAACTACTTTTCGTTTTTTGAGCCTTTGTACTCTCTTTATTTTGAGGAACCTTGCTAGATTTAGTAGGCTTGCTTTGACTAGGCACTGTGGTGGCGGAAGTTGCTTTTACAGTCTGATTTTTATCAGGCTGTTTTTTTTGCTCATTTTTGGGCTTATTTAAGTTTTTGTCGGTGCTTTGTGTGACGCTTTTAACGCTTTTTGACTCTGGTGCTTTACTTTTAGTAGCGGCAAATGCAAAGTGAGTTGGCAAAAACGCAAATGTTACGAAGCTTGAAAGTAATATTAGAATTTTAAAATTTTTTTTCATTTAATGGTCCCCCGTGATTAAATTTTCAATGTTTTTATAATACCATATTATTTCAAAAAAAGCCAATTTAAAAAGGAAAAAATGTATTTATAAAAAAATAAAAACAAAAGTTTCATGCGTTAAAGCAAAAATTCTAGTTTTTTTATCTTATGTTGAAATTGAAAAATGGGAGGTAGTAAATGAAAAGTGATCTAAAAAAATTGACAGCAAAAGAAAAACAGTTTTGTTTTTTCTATGTGAACACAGGAAATATAGAAGAATCAGCTTTAAAAGCTGGATATGGAGAAAAATCTAAAAAATATGGCAGCAAACTTATTTGCAGAAAAGAAATAAACCAGGAAATAGAAAATTTGTATGAACAGAAGAAAAAAAATCTTTTGTATATGGCTTGCAGCGGTTATGAACGGCTGGCATTTGGGAGCATAGTGGACGCAATTAAATTAGTCTATTCTGAAAATTTTAACTTAAACGAAATAAATGAACTGGATTTATTTAATATATCGGAAATAAAAAAACTTAAAGATGGTGCAATGGAAATAAAATTTTTCGATCGGATAAAGGCTTTAGAAAAATTACAACAAATGAATTTTTCTTCTCAAAAACAAGCTTTAACTTTTTACGATGCTATAGAAAAAGGCACAACTGTATTTAATGGCTCCTGCGAAGAATGAAAGGAAGAATTTCTTGGAAGTAAAAGAATTTTCAAAGAAACAAATTAAAGCTTTAACGTGGTGGCACGACAAAAGTCCATATAAAACCTGCGACGCTATAATTTGTGACGGTGCAATACGCAGTGGAAAAACCCTTTGCATGGGCATTTCTTTTATATCTTGGGCTTTTTATAAGTTTGATAATGCAAGCTTTGCAATATGTGGTAAAACTATACGCTCTGTAAAGCGTAATTTTATAGATCCGATAGTACCACTCTTGGGCAATTTAGGGTTTGAATGCAAGTTAAAATTATCTGAAAATGTCTTAGAAATATCGAGCTGCTCTAAAAGAAACAGATTCTACTTATTCGGCGGTAAAGATGAATCTTCAGCAGCTTTGATACAGGGCATGACGTTATCCGGAGTGTTGTTCGATGAAGTAGCATTAATGCCAAAATCCTTTGTGGAACAGGCACTTGCACGCTGTTCAAGGGAAAATTCTAAGTTCTGGTTTAACTGTAACCCAGAGTACCCACAGCATTGGTTTTATCAGGAATGGATAATGCAAAACCAGAAAAAAAATGCTCTATACATTCATTTTACAATGAGTGACAACCCATCTATATCGGAGAAAATCAGGCGTAGATATGAAAATCTTTATAGCGGAACTTTTTATGAAAGGTTTATAGAGGGCAAGTGGGTAGCGGCACATGGTGTTGTGTACCCTGAAATGTCAAATTCAGAGATGTTCTGTAAAAAGCCCGATTTGCAATTTGAGAAGTATTTTGTTTCTTGTGATTATGGTACAGTGAACCCAGCATCGTTTGGCTTGTGGGGAAAATATAATGATGAATTTTATAGGTTAAATGAATATTATTACGATTCAAGAAAAGAGGGTCTCCAACGCACAGATGAAGAGCATTACAAAGCGCTTTGCAGTTTAGTTGGAGACTTAGAAATAGAAACAATTACGGTGGATCCTTCAGCGGCTAGCTTTATTACTTTAATAAAAAGGTATGGAAAATACAAAGTGGTGCCGGCAAAAAACAATGTGGTTGACGGTATACGACAAGTATCTACGGCTTTAAAAAACAAAAAAATCCGTATTTGCCAAAATTGCAAAGATTCCATAAGGGAGTTTGGCCTGTATCGATGGGAAGACTCCGTCAGCAAGGATGTTCCTGTGAAAGAAAATGACCATGCTATGGATGACATAAGGTATTTCGTAACTACCCTCATGGAGCGAGATGAAGATGATACTTTTTTTGTGCTTTCAGCCAACCGCACTTGAAAAATAACAAGATTATAAAGGAGTGATTATGGCATTGTCTATATTTAGAAAAAAGTCAGCAAATCAAAGTTTACCCGTTCAAACAGTAAATTCCAATTGGAATATGAATCCGTTCAGAGAGATGAAAAAGTATATACCGGGCATCAGCAGTAACGAGATGAGACTTTATTCTCTTTTGAGGGAATCCGTGCCGATAATAGACGCGGCGATAAATAAAACAGTGCGACTTGTGGGAGGATTTAGGATAAGCTGTGAAAATCCTGAAGTAGAAAAAAAATTAAATAAGTTTTTGTCAAATGTAAAAGTGAACTCATCGTCATGTGGGGCTGAATCGTTTATGGCAATATATTTAGACCAACTTTTGACGTTTGGGACAGCCGTGGGAGAAATGGTAACCGATGCAAACGGCGACACGCTATCTGCGTTGTATAATGCAAATTTGAACGATGTAGCCTTAACTTTGGGAGAAAACCCATTGGACCTTAAAATATGCAGAAAAGAAAAAAATAGATTATACCCATTGGAGTACCCGGAACTTGTCATAGTATCGTCCTTAAATGCCGAACCGGGCAATGCTTACGGGACGTCCATATTGAAAGGGCTGCCTTTTGTAAGCGGCATATTGCTTACGATTTATAATACTTTAGGGGTGAACTGGGAAAGAGTTGGGAACTTAAGGTTTGCAGTAACATACAAGCCGGGTCCTGATGCAGGGGAGAAAGCTTATGCAAAGGAAAGGGCGATGCAAGTAGCGAGTGAGTGGCAGAAGACTATGAGTCCCAGCAGCCCTCTCAGCGACTTTATAGCGGTTGGGGACGTAGATATAAAGGTTATAGGGGCGGATAATCAGATTTTAGACAGCCAGATACCTGTAAGGCAAATGCTGGAACAAATAGTTGCAAAACTGTCTATACCGCCGTTTCTCTTAGGGTTATCTTGGTCAACTACCGAAAAAATGTCAACTCAACAGGCTGATATTCTTACAAGTGAACTCGAGTATTATCGTAGGATATTAAACCCAGTTATTTCGCGTATATGCAATATGTGGCTGAAACTTAATGGCTATTTTGCAGAATTTGATATCATTTGGGACAACATAAATCTTCAAGATGAGGTTGAACTTGCAAATGCACGTTTAACGATGGCCAAGGCTGTTGAAATTGAAAAGAGATTGGAGACGAGCAGATGAAAGATGGATATATAGTTAAGAATTTTAATGACGGGGAGGTGAGTAAGGAAGACTTGGAGCTTATAAATAAACTTGCTAGGCGTCCACTTAAGTCGGACGAAGTTTATGTTTTTTCTTTAATACTATGCGACAACGAAATTGACAGAGAATACGAAAGGTTTACAAAGAGTGCCCTTCAGAAGCTTTCAGAACTTTTTGTGGGAAAAACGGGGATACTGGACCATGAAATGAAAAGCAGTAATCAGAAAGCAAGAATTTTCTCATGCGAAGTGGAAGAAGTGAAAGGCAAGAAAAACTCTTTGGGAGAGCCGTATTTTAGGCTAAAGGCTAAGGCTTACATGCCAAGAACTGAGCAAAATGATAATTTTATTTTGGAGATAGACTCCGGCATAAAGAAGGAAATAAGTGTAGGGTGTGCTGTTAGCGAAATTTTGTGCTCTATATGTGGAGAAAACACAAGACTATCAAGTTGCGACCACGTAAAAGGCAAAAAGTATGGGGAAAGAGTTTGCCACTATATTTTAGACAACCCAATAGATGCCTATGAATGGTCGTTTGTAGCGGTCCCTGCGCAAAAAGAGGCGGGTGTTGTAAAAAGTTTTTCACTCAATGAGAAAGGGGGTGTAAGAAATTTGGACGAAATCATCAAAAGTTTTAACTCTGGTAAAAATTTTAATATTTCAGGTAATCAAGCAAAACAACTGGCTGATTTTATAGAAAATTTAAAGGTTGAAGCTCAAGATGGAAAAAGCTACAAAGAAGAAATGAGAAAGGAAGTCATAAAGCTTTGTCTACTGGCACAACCGAATATACATGGCGAAATAATAGATAGTGTGACTAAAAAAATGACTTTGGAAGAATTAAAGGAATTTCAACGTGCGTTTAAAATGAAAGTTGATGAGATTTTGCCGTTAAGGCCACAGCTTTCGTCATCAAGGAGTACTGTGAAAAATAAAAAAACTCTGAAAAACACAGAATTTAAAATTTAATTAAAAATATTTAAAAATTTGGGGGAATAAAAATGGCATTTTATGATTCTTTAAAATTAGAAAAAGGTATGTATAATGTAAATTTTACAAAGGCATTGGAATCTCTAGATCCATCTGAAAATTATGAAGGCACAGAACTAGCTGGGCTGGATGCTTATGAGCGTCAACTAAAAAGGTTTGATATTAAAGTAAATGGAAGAAATTCAGATAGAATTGAAAAGTTTTTTGAAACTACAGATTCAGCAGTTTTATTTCCGGAATACATAAAAAGAGCAGTTGAACAAGGTATGGTTAACGCTAGCATATTGCCGTCCATTGTAGCAACTGTTACGAAAATAGATGGAACAGATTATAGAGCCATTTCGTTAACCACAGACGAAGGAAGCGGCAATGTAGTAAATGAAGGCAGTGCTATACCAGAAACAGTTATAGCAAACCAATCAGCATTGGTGAGCATGAAAAAAAGAGGTAGAGTAATTTCATCTTCCTATGAAGCGCTAAGATTTAATAGGTTAGATTTATTTTCAGTTACGTTAAGACAAATTGGCACTGAAATAGCAAAAGCTCAACTTGGAGATGCCGTTTCTGTATTAGTTAATGGAGATGGAAACTCAAACGCTGCTGCAAAAGTAAATGTAGTATCGGAAAGCGGTATAAGCTATGCTGATTTGTTGGCACTTTGGGCAGGTCTTGCACCATATGAATTAAATACCATTTTGGCTAACACCGCAACTATGCAGAGCATTTTAGCAATGACCGAAATGAAGGACGCTGCAGCGGGGTTAGATTTTCAAGGCACTGGAAAAATGATAACACCTTTGGGTGCAAACCTGCTAAGAGCTGACACTGTAGCTGCTAAAACTTTGATAGGACTAGATAAAAATTGTTCTTTGGAGATGGTGCAAGCAGGAGACATAATAGTTGACTATGACAGATTGATAGATAAACAGTTGGAGAGAACTACAATTAGCAGTATAGTAGGGTTTGGAAAAATATTTAAATCGGCTGCGAAAGTTTTAGAGTACAAGTAATTCTTAATTAAACTGAAAAGGAAGTGGACTTTCTTGGACAATGAAGATGTGTTAAAGAGATTTTCAATTATTTCAGGATTAACTTTGCTTGAAGCAGCAGATTTTGAAGAAATAGTTAAATGGGCTTGCAGTGAGATAAAAAGAAAAATAAGGAAGAACATAGACGAGCAGTCTGAAAGCGCGCGGCTAAATGCCGCAGCTGCTGCTCTAGCTTTTTATAAATATACTTTATATAATTCATCTAGAGACGAAGCAGACTCTTTTTCTGCAGGCGATGTGTCAATAAAATGCAGTGGGAAAAATACTTTAGACAGAGCATATAAAATATTTGAACAGGAAAAAGCAAATGCTTCAGACTTACTTATCGATGATGAGTTTTTATTTAGTAGAACGGTTTGTTATTAATCTATCGTGAATGAGAAGTAGAGAGGTGACAAAGCGCTTTTTATAAGTGTGGATTTATGATATATGAAAGTATAGGCAATATGATTGACAAATTTGGAAGAGTTGTGAAGGTTATATCTCCTGAAAAAACTACTCAAATCGGCAAGGCTTTTATTCAGCCATTTAGGCATAAAGATTTTAGTTTTACGGGAGGAAAATGCACAGATATAGGGGCTTTAGATGGCTCGTCGTTTTTGTATATAGGCAAAAATAATATAAGATTGGACTTGTATCCTTTTAACACAGTGGTGGAAACTTCTGAAGAAAGTTATGTTGTTAAGAGGGCTCAGAAGGTATGCTTAGGAGATGACATCGTTTATATATGGGCTATAGTTCAGCTATATAAAGAGGAGGATGAGAATTGATGGAATCGTTTTTGGAGATATCAGAATCTATAAAGGCATATTTGGCAGCTGATGAAGGTCTTAGAAATGTAAAGTTTGTAAGTTCTTCGCTAAAGGAAAAAGTTCCTAATCCAATCATTAAAACATATGTGACTATAGGAATAAATCAAATAGAAATATCGCCTGGAGCTTTTTCTGGGTATATGGGTCTGAATGATGATGCTGAAGTTTATGGAGACCTTGCTGATATAAGCGTTGGGATGAAAATTTATTGTCCTAAAACAGAAGATGGTGGAAATTGCTATAAAGTTTTTTCAAAAATATATTCATCACTTTTAAGTAAAGATACAGAGTACAATATTCAATCGATCGAGTGTGGCAAGGTTGAGTATAACGCAGAAATCTTTTCTTTTTCTTTAGAATGTGAACTGAAGGTTTCGCTACTAGTTGGACACAAAGAGCCTATGCCGCAAGATTAAATTTGAGGGGAATTTAATGATAAGTGTAAATGTAAAAAAAGGTGACGATGTTTATATAGAAGTTAACGGAAAAAAACTAGCAAATGTCCAGAGTTATAAAGTGACTGAAAATAATAAACAAATTTATATAGAATCATTTTTAGAATTTGAACCTGTAGAAGTTATCCCGGGGAAAAGGGAGTATAAAATTGAAGTTTCTAAGGTTTGTTTAAATGAAGAATCTCTTAATGACAAGATTGACTTTCACAATATAAGCAATTTTGATTTAGTAATAAATAAGTCGAAGACTAAAGTGAAATATTTAGGTTGTGAATGGACTCAGATTTCGGAAAGTGGCGATCTTGGAAAAAGTGCTATCGAAAAAGCTGAGATTTTAGCTGTTAGAAGGCTGGAACTTTGAATTAACAACTTTAAAAATTTAAGAAATGATTACAAGGCGGTATTTATATGAATTATTGCACTATGCAATATAAAAATTACATATGGACGCATAACCCCAAAAACATTGAGATTTTGAGTAACAGAGACGTAAAAGAAAATACACTCCCGTATTTTGGGAGTGTATTTCAGGATTATGGCAGAAAAAAACGCATAGTAAAAGGCATAGGTGAATTTTTTGGAAGTGACTGTTTAAGCCAGTACGATACTCTTTTTAGTCTGTTTAAAGAAGGAGGCGAGGGCTTTTTATTTTTGCCACAAATCCCTCCATTTTTAGCTATATTTAAGTCACTGTCTTTAATAGGAGAAACCACGCCAAACGTAGTGAGATATTCATTCGAATTTTGGGAATGTGCAGATCAAAAAACTAAAAATACAAGCTTGTTTAATTACCATACGGTTTCAGAAAATGAGACTCTATGGGACATATCGTATTTATATAATGCAAAAATAGAGAATTTACTCAACTTAAATAAAAATATAAAAAATCCGAATGACTTAGCAGCAGGAGAGAAGGTGAGACTGTTTTGAAGTACATGGCACTCACTGTAAATAATGAGCTACTTGAGCTAAAAAATGTGTTTAAAGTTCAAATAAGTAAATCATTAAATGCCCCAACGGCTGACTTAGAGGCAAGTTTTTTATTTAACGAAAAAATAGATGAAATAAAAAGCATTGAAGTTTATGAAGATAATGAAATGATATTTGACGGCATTGTAGACAAACAAAGCGTAGAACTAGACGATAATGGTTCACTTTTTACTGTAGAGGCTAGGAGCAAAGCAGCGATGCTGCTAGATAACGAAGCTCTCCCACAAATATATTATCGTCCGTCGCTGTTTACGATATTTAATAGGCATGTAAAGCCGTATGGATTTAAAAGTTTTGTTGGAGACGATAAAGCTTTTTCAAATGAGTTTGTGGTTTCAAAAGGTATGAGTGAATGGGAAGTTGTTGAGAGTTTTTGTTGGGATTATCTGAAAATTTACCCTAGAATAACTTTAGACGGAACACTTAATGCGGGCAGTTCTTTAAAAGAAAACTCAAAGGAAATTATTTTTTCAAACATTCAAGATAATGCAATACGTTATAGTTCAATTATCCAAAGTAACAAGCGCTGTAAAGTTTACTCTGATGTTATTGTAAAAGGGACAAATGAGTTAAATTATAAGCTTAAAATTGAAAATGAGGCTGGAAAAAATAGGGGCATAAAACGGGTGAGATATTTGAATGTGAGTGATAGTTTCAAAACGCCGGCATCATATGCAGATTTGCTTATAAGTAATGGCAACAGCGAATCTTTTGAAGTGACCCTATCTTGTCCGGGCAGCATTTTCGTGGATGTGGGTGACGTTGCTAAGGTAAATGATTATACTTTAGGCGAAGTCAAAAACTTGAAGGTTGTAAAGACAAAGTATATTTTAAATGAGCATGGTGAAAAGACAGATATTGTGTTGCAAAGGAGTGGGATTTGATGCGGCTGTCAAATGAAATAGTTTCTGGAAATGAAAAAAGTTCTAAGCCATTTTTTGCGAAGGTAACCAGTGCTAGTGCTTCAAATGTCACTGTTCAGGCTGATAGAGAATGCAGGAACTTAAAAATGCAATTTCCGTTTGGAATAGTGTCTACGCCCACGGTTGGGTCTAAGGTCGTAATCATTCCAACTGAAAATGAATGCGTGTTATCTGGAACGGTAAATCTACAGGAAAACTTAGAGCCCGGTGAACTCATGCTGTATTCTTCTGGAGGAGCAAGTATTATTTTGAAGAATAATGGCAAGGTTCTTATAAACGGAAAGGAATATTAAAGGGGAGAGACGTTTGGATACAGCCATATATGATGGAGATTTTTGCTTAAATGATAGAGGAAAAATAAAAAGTATATTTGGAATAGATGAAATATTACAGAAAATTTATATTATGCTGAAAGTAAAAAAAGGCAGTTTTGCTTATGATAGAAATTTAGGAAGCGAGCTATATAACATTAAAAATATCAACGAGCATATAAACGATAAAGCTAAAGCTTTGGTGCAACAAACACTTTGCGATATGAAAGAAGATATTTCAGTTAAAAATGTGGAAGTAACAAAGCAAGAGGACAAAGAAAATTTAAGGCTGAAAATTACCGTAATAGTGATGGGACAAGAGAAAGATGTGGTGATGGAAATATAATGGAAAACTATGAAGATACTCTATTAAGAATGCAAAGAAAGTTTACAGAACTTACGGGTTTTGACGCTGATGAAGCGTCAGATATAGGCATAAGGCTGAAAGTATTAGCCGGTGAAATTTTTTCTTTAAATACAAATATAGAATGGCTTAAAAATCAAATGTTTGTAAAGACAGCTTCAGGCAAATATTTGGACTACCACGCTGAACAGAGAGGAATAGCCAGGAAGTTGGCAGTTTCTTCAAGCGGAACGCTGACTTTTTCTGTTGAAGCAGCTTTAAGCTACGATGTAGATATACCGCTTGGGACAGTGTGTAGCTTATCTAGCTCAGATGGTACGAGGTATGTAACTGTAGAAGAGGCAACGTTAAAAGCTGGAGATTTATCGGTCGTTGTAAATGCAAAATCTGAGCTTGGAGGAAAAAATACAAACACAGCACAGAACACTGTAAAAGTTATGATCACGCCGCCTGTTGGCATAGACTCCGTCACAAATGCAACAGCCTTTACCGGAGGATATGATGCTGAAAGTGATGAAGAGCTGCGTTTAAGGGTGATTGAAAGTTATAAAAATATTCCAAATGGCACCAATATTGCTTTTTATAAAAATGAAGTTTTAAAATACGATGGTGTTTATTCAGCTAGCGTAATTCCTTTAGCTAGAGGTAATGGCACTGTTGACATTTATGTAGCGGGTAAGGGTGCAAAATTAGACTCAAATTTAATCGCGGCGGTGCAAAGCGACATAAGTAAATTGAGGGAGATAAATGTAGATGTAAAAGTAAAATCTCCGGATCTTGTGAAAGTAGATGTGTTGCTTAGCCTCACTGTAAAAGCAGGGTATGTTTTCAATGAAGTAAAAGAAGAGTGCACAGAAGCAATAAATAAATTTTTCTCTGAGCTTCATATAGGTGAGCAGGTTATATTTGCGGCTATAGGCCAAAAAATCTTTGAAGTTGACGGTGTAAAAAATTATTCATTTAAATCGAATCTAGATTTTGATAAAGTTGTAGACAACGATGAACTTGCGATACCTGGGACAATATCAATAACGGAAGGTTAAAATAATGAATGTACTTGATTCTATGAAAGGAAAATTAGAACCACTGGGGATTTACAATTTAGAAGATGACAGTTTAGTTTGTAAAGAGTTACAAACTTATGCTGAGTCTTTAAAATTAGTGAAAGATAGTATTGATGAGCTTGAAAAAGAGTACTTTATAAATACGGCAGAAAGTTATGGGTTAACTTTAAGGGAGAAGATGTATACTTCGGCAAAATCTGACTTGGATGTAGAGAAAAGACGTGACATGCTCAAATATAGATATTCTATAACTTCAAATGATTTCAATAAAGAGGATATAAAGAAAGCGCTTTTGGCCATAGGCATAAAGTGTGAAGTGATAGAATATCCGAATGAAAATAGTATCTATATCAACTGTCTTGAAAATTTAGATACGACAATTTCAAAAGATGATTTAAAAATTTTAGCGAATGAGTTTTTGCCTGCACACCTTAGCTATGAAATAGACTTTAGACCACTTAAGTGGAGTGAGATAGAAAGCAGAAATTTAAGTTTTCAAGATATGGATGATAAAGATATGACTTGGTCACAAATAGATACATTTCAGAATAGTTGATAAAGGAGGATAAGTTATGCCAACTGAAAACAAGACTACGAATTTAAGTTTAAATAGCTGGCTTGCCACCGACAAGCCGAAAAGGGAAGATTTCGTGAATGATAACAATATAATTGATACGGTGTTGGGAACTCATATAGCGGACACTAGCTTACATATTACGGAAGAGTTTGTGGAGTCAATTTCGAATTCAGCGGTTATTGGAACTTTAGCTGGAGATGGAGAAAGTTACTGCATACACACTTTGCCAATAACTCCAAAATTTATTATAGTGTTTTTAAAAAGTCAGCCACCAACTAAATATGATGCTAGCAACAACTACACTTTGTGCAATTACGCTATAGCGTGCCCCGGGTATGGAAATTCTAAAGGAATATCATTAAGTGAAAATAAGCTAACGCTTAATCAATCGACTTCCACCCCTGTAGACAAAGTTTTTATAAATTTGAACCTTAAATACGGCCAATACGTTTACATTGCATTCAAATGAACTAAGAGTAAAGTTCCTATAGTTTTTAGCTATAGGGCTTTTTTATTTTTCCATGAGGAATTAATCGAAGAACTTATTTTGATATATATTGACAAAAAACGGAAAATAGCAGATAATATTACACAGGAGTGATGTCTTATGCGAGTGATAACTGGCAGTGCTAAAGGCAAACGCCTGGAGACATTAAGCGGTGTAGCTGTAAGGCCAACTACGGATAGAGTAAAAGA
Source organism: uncultured Oscillospiraceae bacterium (assembly GCA_900549775.1). Taxonomy (GTDB): domain Bacteria; phylum Bacillota; class Clostridia; order Oscillospirales; family Acutalibacteraceae; genus UMGS1224. The sequence goes on from URPR01000002.1 coordinate 90,988, forward strand.
AGCTATTTTTAGTGCTATTCAGTTTGAAATTGATGGGAGAAACTTTCTGGACTTGTTTGCAGGTTCGGGACAAATGGCTATAGAAGCACTTAGCAGAGGGGCATTGAGTGCAAGTTTGGTCGATTCCTCTAGAGAGTCTGTGAGCGTTATAAAGAAAAATTTAGAGTTGTGTAAACTTTGCGATAAAGCAGAAATTTTTAATACTGATTATTTTACGTTTTTGAAAAAAAACAAGACATTTTTCGATATAGCCTTTTTGGATCCGCCGTATAAAAAAGGGATTTTACAAGAGGCTTTGCCAAAGGTAGCTGGGATTATGAATAAGGATGGAATTATAATTTGTGAACATCCTAATGATGAAATTTTACCTGAAGAAATAGGTGAAAATTTTAATTTGTGCAAAAAAATGAAATATGGTAAAATAATAATTGAAATGTTTAGGGAAATATAAAAGGAGCATTTGCGTGTATGAGAGTAGCAATATGCCCGGGAAGCTTTGACCCTGTGACTATAGGCCATGTGGATATTATAAAAAGAGCTTCTGCACTTTTTGACAGAGTAGTAGTGACAGTACTAATAAACAAAGAAAAAAATACGGTCTTTTCGATAGATGAAAGAAAGGTCTTATTGCAGAAGTCTTTAAAATGTTTACATAATGTTGAAATAACATCATACGATGGACTGTTAGTGGAATTTTCAAAAAAAATGAGTGCTAATGTAGTGGTAAGAGGTCTTAGAGCAGTTTCTGACTTTGAGTACGAATTGCAGACAGCTTTAACAAATAAAAAACTTTATGATAATATCGAAACTGTGTTTTTACCTAGTAGTCCAGAAAATATGTATATTAGTTCAAGCTTAGTTAGACAGGTTGCTAGTTTCCACGGAGATGTTTCGAGTTTTGTTCCCAAAGAAATAATAAAAGATATAGAAAAAAAATTTATGTAAAGGAAGTTTGATTATGAAAATAGAAGAGTGTTTAAATGAACTGGAAGAAATTTTAGATGAATCTTGGAATTTGCCACTTTTTAAGGGAAAAGTTTTTGTTGATGTGGAAAGAATAAAAGAAAACTTTGAAAAAATAAGGGAATCTTTGCCCGATGAAATACGTCAAGCAAAAGCAATTGTTGCAGATAGAGCTCAAATAATCGAAGATGCCAAAACCGAATCTAGTACGATCATAAAAGTTGCTCAGGAGAAAGCAAAAAATATTTTAAGTCACGATGAGCTCGTAAAAAGGGCAGAAGAAACGTCGGAAAGTATCATTTCCGAGGCAAAAATAAAAGCTAGAGATATGAAAAAAGCAGCAAATGAGTATGTAGAAGAACTCATGAAAAAAACAGACGATGTGCTGATGAACAGCATAACTGAGCTCAGGCAAGCTAGGAAAGATTTAAGAAATTCCGCTCAAAATTAGTTTATTTTACTATTATTGTATTGTATATTATTCTTCTTTGTGTTATAATAAACAACGTCACTAAATGTAAATTATTTCTATGAGGAGATGTATTTAGATGAAGGTTTTTATTACAGGCAGAAAAGTTACCTTAAAGGATAGTTTCAAAGAACTTGTTGAAAAAAAGCTCTCGAAATTCGACCGAATGTTTGATGACAATACAATGGCAAATGTAACGGTTACGCTCGAAAAAGACAGAGAAACTGTTGAAATAACGATCAACCACAACGGCAAATTTTACAGAGCAGAGGATACTTCACTCAATATGAACGAGTCATTGGATAAGGTCTTACATGCATTGACTAGACAGTTTCGCAAAAATAAAACAAAACTCGAAAAAAGGTTCCGTCAAGGTTCAATAGAACAGTGTTTCCAAATTGATGAAAGTGAAATTAAAGATGAGAAAGAATATGAGATTGTCAGGAAGAAAAAGTTCCCGGTAAAGCCAATCTCAATAGACGATGCGATATTGGAAATGAACATGATAGGTCACAAATTTTATATGTTTAGAAATGAAAAAACAAACGAAATAAACTTGGTGTACATCAGAAAAGACGGAAAATACGGTCTCTTGGTTCCAGACGATATGTAAAAGTGAAAGAACTCCCTTTTAAAAGGGAGTTCTTTATTTATCTGAACTGCAAATTCAAGTTTTAGTCTACAGGAGCGTTTGGCATTCTCGGGTCTGGCTCTAAGGTCGGGTTAAAGGTGCTTTTAATGGGTTCATCATTATTAATAGCAATGCTTGGTTTTACCTCGGTGCTGTTATTTGACGTACCGGTTTGCTCTAAGAAACTATGCATGAAACCACCAAGCTCTATGGAACAAATGTCACCGGCGATGGCTTTGTTGTTGTAAACTAAAATATTAGCACGAACACCTTCAGAAATATTTTTGTAGTTTAGGACCTGATAAGTGTATCTAACGCATGCTTTTCCTTTGTATTTTTCTAAATCCATCCCTTGTTTTTTTTGTATTTCATTGTATTTTTCATAAACTGCGTTAAATGTTTCAGGAACCGTAACTTTTTGCATTTCTAGGGGTTCACAATTTACCTGCCACCCAAACTGAGATAAAAAATTAACTCTGTCTTCATTAGTTTTTGCACACGTGCTGTACTTTTCTGGTATGCCTTCCTCAGAGTGGTGTTGAGATCTAAATATAGAAACCCCGATTATTATTGCTATTATTGAAATAAAAAAAAGTAAAAATAATTTTATTTTTTTAGATTTTACTGTAAAAACAAACATGTGATGAATCCTCCTTTTATTAAAATATATTCAAGCAAATAAAAATCATGTTTTTATTTTCGCATATTTTATCATTAATGATTTTGTGTTAAAATAACTATAAGTAATAATTTAAGAAGGAGCGACCTGAATGAAAGAAAAAGAAATTTATGAACTCTGGAGAAAAAACGCTGTAGAAGACGCAGACTTAATAGAAGACCTTGAAAAAATAGAAAATTACGAAAATGAAATATATGACAGATTTTACAAGGATTTAAGCTTTGGAACGGCAGGACTTAGAGGGATAATAGGTGCAGGCAGCAACAGGATGAATATTTACACTGTAAGAAAAGCTACAAAAGGCCTTGCAGATTATTTAAACTTAAATTACAAAAGCCCAAGTGTTGCCATATCTTTTGATTCAAGAATAAAATCAGATCTTTTTGCAAAAGAAGCTGCTAAAGTTTTAGCCGCAAATGAAATAAAAGTATATATAGTAAAAGAACTTTGCCCTGTGCCATTTTTATCTTTTGCGGTGCGGTCTTTATCTACCAGTGCGGGCATTATGATAACGGCCAGTCATAACCCTTCAAACTACAATGGTTATAAATGCTATGGACCAGATGGTTGCCAAATGACTGAAAAATCGGCAAATAAGGTTTACGAACTGATAGAAAAAGTAGATATATTCAATGTAAAAACAGTCGACTTTAATGAAGCTGTAAGTGAAGGCAAAATAGTTTTTATAGAAGATGATTTGAAGGAAAAATATTTAGATGCTGTAGAAGCACAAAGCATAAATAAAAATATTTGTAGAGATTCTGGACTTAGGGTAGTTTATACTCCGCTTAACGGAGCCGGGAACAAATTCGTCAGAGAAATTTTTAACAGAATAGGCGTAGATGACGTACACGTGGTAAAAGAGCAAGAAAATCCGGATGGCAACTTTCCTACCTGCAAGTACCCAAACCCGGAAGCTAGGGAAGCTTTGTCACTTGCTGTGAAGTTGGCAGAAAAGGTAGATGCAGATCTTGTAGTGGCTACAGACCCGGATAGTGACAGGCTGGGCATAGCGGTTAAAAATGAAAACGAATACGCTTTCCTGAGCGGTAACGAAGTCGGAATAATTCTGTTTGAATATATTTTATCACAGAGAAAATTAAATGGCACTTTGCCTCAAAGGCCTTTTGCGGTGAAAACCATTGTTTCTACGGATTTAACGGATAAGATAGCCGAGAGATATGACTGCGAGTTGAAGGAAGTGCTGACAGGCTTTAAATATATAGGAGAACAAATTTTAGGGCTTGAAAAGAAAGGACAAGAGTATAGATTTGTTTTTGGGTATGAGGAAAGCTATGGGTATCTTTCGGGAACATACGTTAGAGACAAAGATGGGGTAGTGGCTTCTATGTTGATCTGCGAATTGGCCGCATATTTGAAGAAACAAAATAAAACTTTAGTTGACTTTGTAAATGACCTTTATGAAAAATACGGGTTTTATGAAAATACAGTTTTGAATTTTGGGTTTAAAGGTGCGCAAGGTTCTGCTAAAATGGCAAAAATTATGGATAACTTAAGGGAAAAGCCTTTTAATGAAATTGCTGGTTATAAAGTTGTAAAGATAGCGGACTACAGTGTCCTTAAAAAACTTGATATTGCAACAGGAAGAGAAACCAACATCGACTTGCCTAAATCGAACGTTTTGTCGTTTTATTTGGAGAACAACAATAAATTGATGATAAGGCCTTCCGGGACTGAACCGAAGATAAAGGCTTATATAACTGCTGTGGGCAAAAGTTTTAGCGAATCTAAAAAAATTACAAAAGAAATCACAAATTTTATTTCTAAAATAATTAACGATTGACCTTATAAAAGTGAATTTATGGATAAAACTAATTTAGAAAAATAAATTAATTTTTTATATTGAAACTTTCAAATGCTGGTGTATAATATAAAAATAGGTATAAAATAATGTGGGGGTTGTTGTATGGAATTTTTGAGAAACGTTGGAGAAACTGTTAACAGTGCGATTGATTTTGTGGTAGAAAAGAACCGCAAATTTACCAAAACAGCGAAAATTAAACGTCTTATTAAGAAGGAGTCAGATTCAATTATTAGATCCTATATTACTCTTGGTAAGCATTATTATGAGGACTTAAGGGACGTACCGGACAATGCTATGAAGAAGATTTGTGATTCTATAGATGAGTCTAAAAAAGAAATCTCAAAATTGAAAGAGAGATTGATTCAAGTAAATATGCAAGGAAACTATTCTGATTACAGGAACTTTGTTGAAGATGATTTAGACTTTTTTGAACCAACAGAGTGTAGCTGTACGGAGGAATCTTTAGGTGAATTTTGCCATTGTGATGAAGATGACAAAACCAGTAAAGATAAGTGTGAGTGTGAAGGAAATACTCAAGTTGGAAAAGAATGTAACTGTGAAGACGGCGAAAAAAACGAAGATGGCTCATGTAACTGCGACGGAAAAGAGAATAAAAGTACTTCTCACAAGAACAGCAAAAAAAATTAATATATTTTTCAATTGTACAAAAATATTAGATATGAAAATGATATAATGTAAAATTAAAAACCAGCCATGTCACAATGGCTGGTTTTTAATTCTAATAAAGTCCCTAGAATTATGTTGTGTGTTAATTTTTTTCTCATAAACTTGTCCCACTGGTACGAATTAATTATCAAGAAAATTAAATTTGTTAGCTCAAGCAAATCCTACGTTGCTAAAAACTATCCCTTTAGCTGCATCCAACGTAACGGTTGTTCCGCTTTTTAAAAGTTTTGTGGCATTTTTAGCACCTACGATAGTCGGTTTGCAAAGATTATTGGCAGCTATTGCGGCATGTGAGTCTAGTCCGTCAGACTCAGTAATGATCCCCGCTGCTTCTTTCAATAACTTGCTGATTTTATCTGAAGTTTCAGGTATTACCAAAATGTCGCCCGGGACAAAATTTTTCTTTGCTTCTTGTTCATTTTGGCACACACAAAGATTCGCGCAAGCATGGTACTTATTTATGCCTGTGCCGGAAACTAAAACATTTCCTATAAGTTGTACTTTAAGGAGATTTGTAGTACCGGAAACTCCAAAAGGAATGCCGGCTGTTAAAATTGCCAAATCGCCTTTTTTTACATAACCTTTGTCATAAACAGCACTTACTATATGATCAAACAATTCGTCTATACCTTTTTTTTCTTTCATCAACAGCGGAGTGACACCAAAAAGTAAATTCATTTGCCTCATGACAGTTTTACTGGTGGTACCAGCTAAGATAGGACAAGCTGGCTTATATTTTGAAATAACTTCGGCAGTTCGACCTGACTTACTAACTGTTATAATGCAAGTAGCATCTAGCTCATGAGCCGTAGCACATGTAGAATGCGAAATAGCAGACGTGACAGTAGCTTTAACAGGTAAATCCATCTCTGAGAACTTTTTCTTGTAATCTACATCTTGCTCGGTTCGTTCCGCTATGGTTGCCATAGTTTTTACAGCTTGTACAGGATACTTGCCGGCTGCTGTTTCAGCAGAAAGCATGATGGCACCAGTGCCATCGTATATGGCGTTGGCGACATCTGTGCATTCGGCTCTAGTTGGGCGAGGGTGGCTTACCATAGAGTCCAGCATTTGTGTGGCGATGATAACATACTTTCCAGTAGCGCAAGCTTTTTTCACAAGCTTTTTTTGGATAATCGGAATATCTTCAATTGGAACCTCGACTCCCAAATCTCCTCGCGCAACCATAATTCCATCGGACACGGTCAATATTTCATCTATGTTTTTAATGCCTTCAGAATTTTCAATTTTAGCAATTATTTTTATATGATCGCCGTTATTTTTACAAAGCTCTTTTTTTAAGAGTCTGATATCATCGGCTGAACGTGTAAAAGAAGCTGCTATGAAATCAAAATCTTCTTGCACAGCAAATTTTATATCTTTTTTATCTTTTGGATTTATAAAAGGAAGAGATAAACTTATTTCTGGAATATTTATACTTTTGTTGGCTGAAAGCGTTCCAGGATTTAAAACTGTACATTCTATGACTTTTTCAGAACAATTTTTTACTTCAAGTTCAACTAGTCCATCATCGATTAATATTTTTACGCCGGGCTTAACATCTTTGTACAAGTCTTTATAGCTTACACTAACCTTTGTCTCATCACCGATTACATCGTCCATAAGTAAGCAAAATTTTTGATTTAATTTCAGATCTATTTTAGAGGTAGAAAATTTTCCGATGCGAATTTCAGGTCCTTTAGTATCCAGGAGCAAAGCTATAGGTAAGGAAAGTTCTTTGCGTATTTTCTTTACCGCATCAGCTCTGACCTTTTGTTCTTCTCTTTCCTGATGCGACATGTTTAACCTAGCAACATCCATGCCGGCCAGCATCAATTTTTTTAGTACTTTCTCATTATCCGTTGCCGGCCCCAACGTACAAACTATTTTTGTTTTTCTCATTCATTACCTCCAAAATTAATATCAATTGACATTTAGTATAGCATAATTAAATTATTTTGTAAAAATGGAAATTTAAATTTTATTACTTGAAAAAAAGGTCGAATTGTTATAAAATAAAATTATATTTTTTGTATGGAGCTAAATAAAAATGTCAATATTAGATTTAAAAAATGACGAAACAATTCGAATTGATAGTTTCAAAGAAACTGTTCCGGAACCTTTATTTTTATGCGAAAAAGATAAAAACTTTTTCAAAAAAATGTTTAACAGGAAATTTTTACTTTATTTTAAAATAAAGAGAAAAGACCCTCGCGGAAAAAGGAAGTTAATTATATTAGCTTGTACACCTATTTTAGCAATATGCGTTCTACTTATAGGGATTTTTTTATCGGCAAAGAAAAATGAAAATTCATTTTCATTTTTGAAAAGCAATAACCGAGAAATAATAAATTTAAATTCAGATGATGAAAATGAACTTAGCCTGTTAAAAGTTGAAAATGTTCCTAAACTTACAAATTTTCATGGAGTAGCTTGTGATGACAGGATGGTGAAGGATTTATCTGACATGCTGTCTTGTGCGAAAAAAGATAAAATTAATTTAAATTTAATAAATGGTTACATTTCAAAGGACGAAACCGATAAACTATACGAGAAGACTGTTTCAGACTTGATGAAAAATAAAGGCTTAACGATGGTTTGTGCAGAAGACATCGCTAAAAAGGAAATAGCAACCCTTAGAGACTGTGAGTCTGGCTTAACCGTGAAAATAACGAAAGATCAGTTGGATTCTGATGATTTTTTTAAAACAGATGAACACCATTGGTTAGCTAAAAACTGCTATAGTTTTGGCTTTGTACCTAGGACTCCTCAAAACAAAGAAGGAAAAACCGGGCTAACATTTGACGCTACAATGTACAGATATGTGGGTAGAGAAAACGCCGAAAAAATGAAGATATTGAACATGTGCTTAGAGGAATTTTCTAAGTATAAAAAGATAGAGAAAAAGAGAGCACTTAGCGCATAAGCTAGGTGCTTTTACTTTAAAAATAGTTTTGTGCCAACTTGATTTTTTCCTATGATAATGTATAATTTACATGAGATGCTTTATAAAGTTTTAAAGCTTAAAAATAAAAGAAAGGAAAGCATTATGAAAAACAAAACAGTCAGGACACGGTTTGCACCAAGCCCTACGGGATTTATGCATATAGGAAATTTGAGAACAGCACTTTTTGAATATTTAATAGCTAAAGCTAACAACGGGACATTTGTACTACGAATAGAAGATACGGACAAAGAAAGATTTGTTCCCGGCGCTATTGATGTAATTTATGATACGTTGAAACAAGTTGGCATTGAGCATGATGAAGGTCCGGATGTTGGTGGAGATTATGGACCTTACATTCAAAGTGAGAGAAAAAATTGTTATTTAGACTACGCGAAAAAACTTATCGACAATGATAAAGCATATTATTGCTTTTGTACGAAAGAGAGGCTAGAATCTCTTCACGAGAATGGGAATGAATTTTCTGGTTATGATAGGCATTGTAGAAACCTTACAAAAGCTGAAATAGAAGACTTATTAAATGCCGGCACACCTTATGTTATAAGGCAGAAAGTACCTACTTCTGGGAAAACGAGTTTTTCAGACTCTGTTTATGGGGAAATAAACGTAAACAACGAGGAAATTGAAGATCAGATATTGATTAAAACTGATAGTTATCCAACTTACAACTTTGCAAATGTGATAGATGATCATCTTATGAACATAACGCATGTTGTTAGGGGTAGTGAATATCTTTCTTCTACACCCAAATATAATTTACTGTACGAAGCATTTGACTGGACTCCGCCTGTTTACGTTCATCTACCCCTTATAATGGGCAAAAATCCTGATGGAACTACTTCCAAACTTTCAAAAAGGCACGGTGCCACTAGCTTTAATGATTTGGTAAATGACGGATATTTACCACAAGCGGTTATAAACTATATTGCTCTTTTAGGCTGGTGCCCTAAGGATAACAGAGAAATATTTTCGCTTGAAGACTTAGAAAAAGTTTTTTCTGTTGATGGGATAGTTAAATCGCCTTCTATTTTCGATTATGATAAATTAACTTGGTTCAACGGAGAATATATAAGACATTTATCCTTAAAAAAATTTGTGGAAGTGTCAAGACCATATTTCAAAACTGTGTTGGATGCAGAAAAGTTTGACTTCAACAAAGTGGCATCGATTTTGCAACAAAGGGTCACAAAACTCACTCAAATACCGGATATGGTTAAATTTTTTGCTAAATTGCCGGAGTATGATAAAGACTTATTTGTGAACAAAAAAAGCAAAACAAATCTAGAAAATGTTCCAGGTATTTTAAGTAAAGCTATTGAAACTTTGCAAGAGCTTGAAAGTTGGAATCACGATACCATACACGATGCTTTGATAGGTCTTGCGGAAAAGTTGAACTTAAAAAACGGGACGGTTATGTGGCCAGTTAGAATAGCAGCTTCTGGGATGAGTGTGACACCTGGTGGAGCTATTGAGATTCTTGATATTTTAGGAAAAGGTGAATCTTTAAAAAGACTTGAAATTGGGCTTAGAAAACTATAAGGTAATAAAAACTTAATATGGAATTTTTAATGCTAAAACACTATAAATTTTAAAATGAAGTTATTAATAACAAAAATTTACAAACGTTTTTTAGAGTAAATTTGTTTTAATATGAAACTTTTAAAGTGGTACGTTGTGTAAAATTTCAAAGTAAAATTAATAAGAGCGGAGACTTTGCAAACATTTTTTGTAAAGAATAATTTACTTTAGCGAAAACCTTTTGAGACTGAGGTATCATAAAATTTTAGAAGTAAATTTATTAAGGGCGTAACATAGTTTCTTTTGCCAAGCTTTTCTTTTCCTTTAAAGAAAAGCGGAAGGGAGTTTTATTTATGAGTGAAGAAATGCGGAAAAATGTCCAGGAGAAAGATGACAACAATAATTTTATAAAAGACATTATAAAGGAAGATATAGGTCCCGGTGGGGAATATGAAGGTCAAAAAATTCACACGAGATTTCCCCCAGAGCCTAACGGATACCTACACATCGGCCATGCGAAGGCTATTTGTGTAGACTTTGGAATGGCCAAAAACTTTGGTGGCGTTTGCAACCTTAGAATGGACGACACAAATCCGTGCAAAGAAGACGTTGAGTATGTTGACTCTATAAAAGAAGATGTTAAATGGCTGGGTTTTGACTGGGAAGATAGGTTCTACTTCGCCTCAGATTACTTCGAACAGATGTACAATTTTGCAAAAGATTTGATAAAAAAAGGGCTTGCGTATGTTTGCACAATGACCGCGGATGAAATGAAACAAAATAGAGGAGATTTAACAAATCCAGCGGTTAGTCCAGAAAGAGATAGGCCTATTGCAGAAAGTTTAGAACTCTTTGAAAAAATGAAAAATGGAGAGTTCCCAGATGGCTCTATGACGCTACGCGCTAAAATAGATCTTTCTTCTGGAAACTTTAATATGAGAGACCCTGTAATCTACAGGATAAGCCATACGCATCATCACCGTACTGAAGGCAAATGGTGCATTTACCCAATGTATGACTATGCACATCCTATAGAGGACGCACTTGAAGGAATCACGCATTCTCTTTGTACATTAGAATTTGAAGATCACAGACCGCTTTACAATTGGGTTGTAAATAACCTTGACTTGCCTTCTAAACCTAAACAAATAGAATTTGCAAGGCTTGGCATAAATCATACCGTTATGAGTAAAAGAAAATTAAAATTGCTAGTTGACGATGGGATGGTAGCTTCGTGGGACGACCCAAGAATGCCAACTATCAGTGGACTTAGACGTCGCGGATACACTCCAGAATCGATAAGGAATTTTTGCGACAGAATAGGTGTATCTAAAGTTAATAGCACTGTGGACTATGGCTTTTTAGAGCATTGCCTAAGGGAAGATTTAAACTTAAATGCTAAACGTGTGATGGCTGTTCTGAAACCGATAAAATTAATTATTACCAATTATCCTGCCGGTCAAACAGAGGAGATATGTATAGAAAATAACCCTAACAAGCCTGAGGATGGCGAAAGGATTATTACGTTTTCGAGAGAAGTGTTTATAGAGTCTGATGACTTTATGGCAGAGCCGACAAAAGGATATTTTAGGTTATTTCCAGGAAATGAAGTTAGACTAAAGAGTGCATATGTAGTAAAATGTGCAGGCTTTAAGCTCAGTGAAAATGGGGACGTAGAGGAAGTCTACGCAGAGTACGATAAGGAAACTAAAGGTGGCAACACGCCCGATGGAAGAAAGGTTAAAGGAACTATTCATTGGGTTGATGCAAGCAATTCAGTCGATGCAGAGGTAAGGCTTTATGACAATTTGTTTACTGTAGCCGACCCTGAAAGGGCAGAAAATGATTTTACAGAATACGTAAACAAAAATTCTCTTACGGTTTTAAAAAACTGTAAATTAGAAAAAAGTTTAGAGTTAGCGCAAGTGGGAGATAGATATCAATTCATGCGAATTGGGTATTTCTGTGTTGACAATGTAGATAGCAAAAAAGGACATTTAGTATTTAACCGAGCTGTATCTTTGAAAGATAGCTTCAAAAAGGTAAATAAAAAGTAAAATGGGTGGTTTACTGTGGGCAAGAAATTTACAGTATCTTTAGCAAACATAATGACTAAATTATCTTTGCAAACTTTATTTATGCCGGATGATCCGAGCAAAATTTTAATATCATCAAAGGAAGTTACTAGACCAGGGCTTGAACTTACAGGCTTTTTTGATTACTTTGATAGTACAAGGCTGTTAGTAATAGGCGATACGGAAGTTGCATTTCTTCTTAAGTTTTCAGAAGATAAAAGATATGAAATAATGGACAAGTTGTTCTCTAAAAATCCACCGGCTATTATCGTCACGAAAAATAGGGAACCTTGTCCGGCCATACTGGAAACAGCTAAGAAAAATAATATACCGGTTCTACGTACATCCGAAGTCACTTCAAGCTTTATAGCAAGGCTGGTTTCTTATATAGGCGTACAACTTGCACCAAGGGTACTTAGACACGGTGTGCTAATGGAAATATACGGACAAGGGATTTTCATCACAGGAGACAGCGGAGTAGGAAAAAGTGAAACTGCTGTAGAACTGATAAAAAGAGGTCACAGATTGGTGGCAGACGATTCTGTTCAGATAAGAAAAGTCAGTGAAACATCTATAGTAGGGTCAGCGCCCAAAAATATACGGCATTTTATTGAACTGCGAGGAATAGGTATTATAAATGCAAGAAGTATTTTCGGCATGGGTGCAGTTAAGATGACTAAAGATATAGATTTGGTTGTCAGTCTTGAAAATTGGGATAGCAATAAAGTTTACGACCGCATGGGCATAGACAATGAGTATACAAACATTTTAGGAATAGACATTCCGGTTGTTACGATTCCTGTTAAACCGGGAAGGAACTTAGCGGTTATTATTGAGGTAGCGGCGATGAATAACCGTCAAAAAATCATGGGGTATAATGCTGCTAAAGAATTGCTAGCTAATTTAGGATTTGACTCTGTAGATAATTTAAATGCACTTCAAACTAGATTGGATACTTAATGTATAACTGAAAATTTCATAGGAAAGGAAATTCCCATTAGATGGATTATAAAGAAATTATTGATGGCTTAGATGAAATGTCTATTTCAGTTTTGTACAATGAGCCTATGAGTAAACATACGACGTTCAAGATAGGTGGAGATGCGGACGTTTTTTTGACCGTAAATACAGAAAAGGTTCTGATTGAACTTTTACATAGGCTAAATAAAGAAAACATACCTTTTTATATATTTGGCAATGGCTCAAATGTTTTAGTGCGCGATGAGGGCATAAGGGGAGTAGTTATAAAGCTTGATGGAGATTTCAAAAAAATAAATTTATCTTCCAAAAATGAAATAAGCTGTGGCTCTGCGGTGACGCTTACAAGGCTTTGCCTTTATGCGGAAAACAGTGAACTCTCTGGTATAGAGTTTTTATTTGGAATTCCCGGGACTGTTGGTGGCGCTGTTTTTATGAATGCAGGAGCTTATAATGGGGAAATTAAAGATGTGCTATCCAGCTGCTCGTATGTCACAAAGGATGGAGAAAAAGTTACTTTGAGTAACGACAAGCTTGACTTTTCATATAGGTATAGTAGATTTTCAGGCACTGATGATATCATTACAAAAGCTGTATTTAAATTAAAACCAGGTGAAAAGGCTTGTATCAGAGACAGGATGGATGACTTGATGGATAAAAGAAGAGAAAAACAACCGTTGGATTATCCAAATGCTGGGAGTGTATTTAAAAGACCTGTGGGGAATTTTGCTGGAGCTTTGATAGAAAAAGCGGGACTGCGTGGAAAAAGTATAGGAGGAGCAGCAGTGAGCGAAAAACATTGCGGCTTTATAGTTAATAAAGGCAATGCTACTTGTGAGGACGTTTTGAACTTAATAGATCTAATTACGGCGAAGGTTTTTGCCGAAACTGGCATTATTTTAGAAAATGAAGTAAAAGTGATAGGTGGATAATTAACCTTGCAAAGGGGGATACTTTTGGACTTTTTAGTAGTTACGGGGATGTCTGGTGCGGGTAAAACCAGCGCCATGCACTTCTTAGAAGATATAGGGTTTTATTGTGTTGACAATATTCCACCTCAGTTAGTGGGTGTATTTTACGATTTATGCAAAAAAAGTGAGGACAAACTTAACAAAAAAGTTGCTGTGGTAACCGATATTAGGAGCGATACCATATCCAACAGCTTAAGCGAACCTTTCGAAAAATTGAACAGCAATAACAGCGAATATAAGGTTCTATTTTTAGATTCCAGTGACCAAGCATTGATAAAAAGGTTTAGAGAAACTCGAAGGCGTCATCCTCTGTTAATGAACTACAGAGGGTCAATATTAAAGGCGATTGAATTTGAGAGAAAGGTATTAAAACCCATAAAAAATCACGCAGATTACGTGATAGACACTTCAATTTTATCACTTGCGCAGTTGAAAGAAAGAATATCTGATTTATTTTTAAATAAAAATCAATCCACATTGATTATAAACTGCTTGTCGTTTGGTTTTAAGTATGGTGTACCGCTAGAGTCGGACTTGGTTTTTGACGTAAGATGTCTTCCGAATCCTTTTTATGTGGAGAGTTTAAAGGAACATACGGGTCTTGAAGATGAAGTGAGTGAATATGTTTTAAAGTGGGATAAAACTAAGGGTTTTGTAGAAAGGATGTTTTCACTGGTAGATTACATGATACCGCTTTATTGCAGCGAAGGAAAAAGTCAGCTTGTTATATCCATAGGCTGCATGGGAGGGAAACATCGGTCGGTTGCTATTGCGCAGTTACTGTGTGAACATTTGAAAGAAAAGAAATTTAATGTATGTGCAAACCATAGAGACATTAACAAGGAAACAAGCAAAAAATAAATATGTACCGATTAAAGCTAAACCTTGAGGAGGCATGTTTAGGTGACTTTTTCTTGCAAGGTAAAAGAGGAACTGTGCTATTTAAAAAGCGAAGTGGAAAATGAAGTATGTGAAATTTATGGTATCTTAAGTTATGCAAAAATTTTTAGCGAAAGTTCGGAAAACATTTTAAAAACAGAGAATGGCTTATTATGCAACAAAATTTCAGAAATTTTATCGGAGCGCTTTGGAGTAATAACAGAAACAATATGCCGAAAAAACTTTTCCAGTGATCTGTACATTTTAAATGTGCCTATTAATGAAGACAGGGTCAAAATTTTAAAAAAGTTTAAAGAACTTGATTACAAAACTTTTAATCAAAAAGCACTGTCACTTTTCTTAAGAGGAATATTTTTAGTTTGCGGCAACTTAGCTGAACCAAGTTTAGGTTATCACTTGGAGTTTAGTGTGCTAAACGAGGAAAAAGCGGAACATTTGAAAGAAATATTGTCGGGCTTGGACCTAGAATTGCATGTAAATTGTGTGTATAAAAGAAATCGGTTTGTAGTTTATATGAAATCGTTTGACAATATAATGGATTTTCTGACTTTTATAGGAGCTACTGCAAGTGTTATGGAGCTAGTGCAAGTGAAGATGCTAAAAGAAGCTAGAAACCAAATAAATAGGACTAATAACTTTGAAACGGCAAATATTAATAAAACTGTAGTGGCAGCTACTGAACAAATTCTAGCTATTAAGGAAATTGAAAAAAAAATCGGGCTTAATAGTTTGCCAAGTGAACTAAAAGAACTGGCACTTTTAAGGTTAAAAAATCCGCAAGCGTCTTTAAAAGAGCTAGGTGAAAGTTTAATGCCAAAGCTTTCAAGGTCAGGTGTAAATCACCGCATGAATAAATTAATACATTTCATAAAATAGTTTTAAAATTAACATACCCTGAACAGAATTTTACTTAGGGTTTTTTGTTTGTAATGGGAAGATATACTGAAGGACTTTTAGCAAATATAATTTTTCTATTTTGTAAATATTTAAAAGAAGATAACATAAGTATTACAGAGGTGAATTTTTATGAAGAAAATTCATAAGGATGTTGCATTTTATTTTCTGATAATATCTGGTTATCTTACTTTTTCTGTTTTGCTTGGAAATATATATATGAACGTTTCAAGGAGGGTTTGCGCTAAGCCAGGAAGAGGGTTCGACACAGTAGTGATAGACCCTGGACATGGAGGAGAAGACAGCGGAGCGGTATCGGATAGCGGTGTATTTGAAAAAGATATAAATTTAGATATTGCACAGAAGCTAAAAAGTATGTTAGTTTCATCCGGAGTAAAAGTTATAATGACCAGACAAGAAGATTGTGCAATTTATGATGAAAAAAATACTGAGTCGCTAAGGGGCAAAAAAGTTTCGGATATGAAAAATAGATTAGAAATAATAAATTCTAACCCTAACAGCATTTTAGTTAGTATTCATCAAAATAAGTTTACAGATAAAAAATATTATGGAACGCAGGTATTTTACTCGCAAAATAATTCATCTAGCCTTAATTTAGCTGAAAATATAAGAAATTCATTTAAACAGCTTATACAACCGGATAACGAAAGGGAAACTAAACCGGCTGGTAAAGAAATTTATATTTTACATAATGCTAAAGTGCCGGCAGTGATTGTGGAATGTGGCTTTGTTTCTAATGACGAAGAGTTGAGCAAATTGTTAGACGAAGATTATAAACTCAAAGTAGCATTTTCTATTTATTGCGGAATACTTAACAGTTCATTGCTTAAAAATTAAATAGCTAAGTGAAGGGGCGCAGCCCAGCCTAAATAAAATTTTATTTAGGCTGGGCTGCGCCCGAGTGCTACCTGAAAATTTTCATATACTTGCAAGAAAAAATAATATATTTTAAAATATACAGTACCATGTCGCAAACAAAAGGAAGTGTTATATATGGGCGCAAAGTTAAAATCAGTTTGGGTATGCAGTGAATGTGGACATGAATCTATTAAATGGACAGGGCAGTGTTCAAACTGTGGAAGCTGGAACACTCTTGAAGAAACGTTAAAGCAACCACCTAAAAGATCTAATACAGGGTCTAAATATTCAAACACAGAGCACTGCAAACCTACGCTTTTAGCTGATATTCAAAGCTCTGAGGATGAAAGATACAAAACCGGATTAAAAGAGTTAGATAGAGTTTTAGGTGGTGGTATAGTCAAAGGTTCTGTGGTGTTGCTTGGGGGAGATCCAGGCATAGGCAAATCGACCATATTGTTGCAAGTTTGCAATAATGTAGATAAGGATAAAAAAATATTATATGTTTCAGGGGAAGAATCTCGGCATCAGCTAAAACTCAGAGCAACACGCCTTAATGTAAAAAACGAGAACTTGTATATTTTAGCAGAAACAGATGTTGAAATAGTGACGCAAGAGATGGAACAGGGAAAGCCTGATCTTGTTATAATAGATTCGATTCAAACTATGAACAACTCAGAAATTTCATCAAGCATTGGGAGTATATCGCAAGTAAAAGAATGTACAAATGCTTTATTGCGCTCAGCCAAGACTTTAGATATTCCGGTTATAATTGTAGGGCACGTAAATAAGGATGGAGCAATAGCCGGACCGAAAGTTTTAGAGCACATTGTGGATGTAGTTTTATATTTTGAAGGAGACAAACAAATGTCGTACCGCATATTGCGCGGCATAAAAAATAGGTATGGTTCCACAAATGAAATAGGAGTGTTTAGAATGACAGGTGCAGGACTTGAAGAGGTTGAAAATCCATCTGTCATGTTGCTTTCAGATAGACCTAAAAATACCTCTGGAACGTGTGTTTCTTGCATTATGGAAGGAACACGTCCTATTTTTGCTGAAGTTCAAGGTCTTGCAGCTACATCAAATTTTGGAAATCCAAGAAGGATGTCCACAGGGTTTGACTATAATCGATTATCTTTGATATTGGCAGTACTTGAGAAAAAATGCGGTTACTTCTTCTCGAACTTAGACACATACGTTAACGTAATAGGTGGTCTTAAATTAGATGAACCAGCTTCTGACTTAGCAGTGGCGTTGTCGCTCATTTCGAGCTTAAAAAACCAAGTGATAAGCGAAGATATTTTAGCTTTTGGAGAAATAGGTCTGGCAGGAGAAGTAAGGGGAGTATCTTTTGCTCAAGAAAGGATATCTGAAGCGAGTCGGTTAGGCTTTAAAAGGTGCATATTAC
>URPR01000003.1 GCA_900549775.1 uncultured Oscillospiraceae bacterium
CTGCCCCTTTGGAGCCAACGCTTTTTGCTGACTTTTGTTTTCCTCAGCTTTTTTATTTTATCATTTCCTCTCCTTTTTGTCAAGTGGGAAACTTAAAATCCTCAGTTTCATTAAAATAAAAGCAACTATCGCATTGAACATTACTTTTTGCCACTTAATATTCTGTGCGACTTTGCAAAAACTAAACTTTACAGAAGTATTCGTTTATTAATAAATGACTATAAAACTATTTTCTCTATTGAAAAAAAATTAGTTATGTTATAAAATAAAAGCTAAATTCCATTTTTAGTATCTGGGAGGAAAATTTATGAACTACAACAAAAAAGACATTACCGATATTAACGTTGAGAATAAAAAAGTACTAGTTAGATGCGATTTCAACGTGCCTTTTGATGAAAATAAAAACATTACTGATACAAGCCGTATAGATAAGTCGCTAAAAACTATAAAATATTTGATATCTCACAAAGCAAAAGTTATTTTGTGTTCACATTTAGGGCGTCCAAAGGGTGAATTTAACCTTAATTTTTCTTTATTGCCCGTTGCTAAGTATTTATCTCAAGCTTTAAATTTGAATGTAAAAATGGCTACAGACGTTGTTGGTGAAAATGCTAAAAAATTGTCTGAGGCACTGAAACCGGGCGAGGTTATGCTACTTGAAAATGTAAGATTCCATCATGAGGAAGAGAAAAATGATCCAGATTTTTCTAAGAAATTGGCATCATTAGCGGAAATTTACGTAAACGATGCCTTCGGGACTGCTCACAGAGCCCACGCGTCCACATGTGGGGTTACTGCATACTTACCTAGTGTTTGTGGATTCCTTATACAAAAAGAGCTCGAAGTCATGGGCAATGCCTTGAATAATCCCCAAAAACCTTTTGTAGCAATTTTAGGCGGATCTAAAGTTTCAGATAAAATCGGAGTTATAAACAATCTCTTTGATAAAGTTGACGCTTTAATAATAGGCGGCGGCATGGCATATACTTTTATGAATGCATTAGGGTATTCTATTGGCGAGTCCATATGCGAGCCCGACAAAGTAAACCTCGCCAAAGATATAATGGTGAAAGTCAAAGAAAAAGATGTTAAATTTTTAATACCGGTTGACAACAAGGTGGGCCTTGAGTATAAGCCAGACACGGAATATAAAGTTGTAGATTCTGATAGTATTCCTGAAGGCTGGATGGGTCTAGATATTGGTCCAAAAACCGAGGCACTTTTCGCTAATGCTTTACAAGGTGCTAAAACTGTTGTTTGGAATGGTCCTATGGGCGTTTCCGAATGGGAAAACTTTTCAAGCGGTACTTTGGCGGTAGCCAAAGCTGTAGCCGACAGCGGTGCCATTTCTATAATAGGCGGTGGAGACTCAGCTGCAGCTATTGAAAAACTTGGTTTGGCTGACAAGATGACTCATATATCTACTGGTGGTGGGGCATCACTTAAGTTCCTTGAAG
The DNA here is from genome assembly GCA_900549775.1 of uncultured Oscillospiraceae bacterium. Classification (GTDB taxonomy): domain Bacteria; phylum Bacillota; class Clostridia; order Oscillospirales; family Acutalibacteraceae; genus UMGS1224. The sequence continues at coordinate 1,458 of URPR01000003.1, forward strand.
GTAAAGAATTGCCAGGTATAGCTTGCCTTGAAGATAAATAAAAGGAGTTTTTCTTATGAATAAAAATTTAAGAAAACCGGTAATAGCCGGTAACTGGAAAATGAATAAAACTCCAGATGAAGCTAAAAAAATAATAGCTGAGCTTACTCCTTTAGTTCAGGAAGCAAAGTGCGATGTTGTGCTGTGCGTTCCGTTCACAGATATACATTGTGCGTTAAAAGCAACTAAAGGTACAAACGTAAGTATAGGCGCTCAAAATTGCCATTTTGAAGAAAGTGGCGCATTTACAGGTGAAGTTTCTGTTAAAATGTTATCTTCCATTGGTGTGAAATACGTAATAATTGGGCATAGCGAAAGGAGAGCTTATTTCGCTGAAACGGATGCCACTGTAAATAAAAAATTAAAAGCTGCCTTACATGAAGGGCTAAAGGTTATATTGTGCGTTGGCGAAACACTTGAGCAGAGACAGCACGGCATAACCAACGAAGTTATATCCATTCAAATAACTTTAGCTTTAAACGGCATAAAAAAGGAACACTTGCAAAATATCATAATAGCTTACGAACCTGTGTGGGCCATAGGGACAGGAAAAACTGCTTCATCTGAAGAAGCAGAAGAAGTCTGTAATTTCATTCGGAATCTAGTTAAGAATATTTACAATGACGCTGATATCGCAAGTAAAAGCACAATTTTATACGGCGGATCTATGAATGCTAAAAATGCCAAAGAACTATTGCTTAAAGATGATATCGACGGTGGACTGATTGGTGGCGCTTCTTTAAAGGCTGCCGATTTTTCAGAAATCGTAAATGCTACAAATTAAAAAAGTCAAAAATTCTCTATATCTTCTTATGGAGAATTTTATTTTTAGAAAGGAAGTATGTACATGAAACCTATTGTTTTATTGATTATGGATGGGTTTGGACTGGGTGAGGATAAAAATAATGCCATTAAAGCTGCAAGAACACCGAATTTGGATAAAATTTTTAAGGATAATCCTACAACAGAGCTATCAGCTTCTGGGTTAAGTGTTGGGTTGCCGGAAGGACAAATGGGAAACAGCGAAGTGGGACATACAAACATAGGCGCCGGTAGAGTCGTTTACCAAGAATTAACCAGAATAGACAAATCTATTCGCGATGGGGACTTCTATGAAAATGAAGTTTTAAAAAAAGCTATGGATCATGCGATAACAAACAACTCGGCTTTACATCTTATGGGACTTTTGTCTGACGGCGGTGTGCATAGCCATATAGAGCACCTGTATGCATTATTAAAGCTTGCTTCCGAAAAAAATGTTCAAAGAGTTTATGTTCATGCGTTCCTAGATGGTAGAGATACTTCCCCTACTTCTGGCAAAAACTTTTTAGCGCAATGCCAAGAAGTTATAAAAGAAGTTGGTATAGGGTCTATCGCAACCATTTGCGGAAGATACTTTGCTATGGACAGAGATAATCGCTGGGAACGAGTAAAAAAAGCCTATGATCTTTTAACTTGCGGAAATGGGGAACATTTTGCTGATTTTTCATGTGCACTTGAACATTATTATGAAAAGGGCGTTACTGATGAATTTATGCAACCGATTGTCATTGATAAAAGCGGAACGGTCAAAAGCGGTGACTCCGTTATATTTTTCAATTTCAGGCCAGATAGAGCACGTGAGTTAACCAGAGCTTTTACCGATAAAAGTTTTGATAAATTTAACACAATGCCAAATTTAAACGTCCATTTCGTATGCTTCACACAATATGACAAAACTTTTGAGAATGTTAATATTGCCTTTTTGCCACAACCTATAAAAGATACTTTCGCTGAAGTAATATCGAAAAATGGTCTTTCACAGCTTAAAATTGCAGAAACAGAAAAATATGCGCATGTTACTTTCTTTTTCAATGCAGGTGTGGAAAAGCCATATCCATTAGAGGACCGGGTTCTTGTACCATCCCCAAAAGTAGCTACTTACGACTTAAAACCTGAGATGAGTGCGTATGAAGTCACTGAAAAGGCCATTGATTGTATAAGAAAAAATACTTACAATGTGGTAATTTTAAACTTCGCAAACTGTGACATGGTTGGCCATACTGGCAACTTCAAAGCCACTGTTGAAGCCGTCGAAGTAGTAGATGAATGTGTCGGCAAAATTATTTGTGAAGTTAAAAAAACAGGTGGTGTTTCCATCATCACAGCTGACCATGGGAACGCTGATAAAATGCTCGATGATAACGGAAATATATTCACATCTCACACGACAAACAAAGTACCGTTTTGCATAGTTGGATACGACTGTAAGCTTAGAAATGATGGAAGTTTATCAAATATTGCTCCAACCATTCTAGAGATTTTAAAAATCGAAAAGCCAGAAAGCATGTCTGCAGATAGCTTGATATTAAAGTAAAGAGGTAATTCTTATGAAGAAAATAAAAAGTTTTGAAATAGATCACACGAAACTTGAGAAAGGGTTGTACATTTCCAGGGTAGATGACAACATCATAACTTACGATTTGCGTATGGTTAAGCCAAATACCCCACCATTTTTAGAAAATGATGGGATACATACTTTTGAACATTTATTGGCAACATTTTTGAGAAACAGCGAATATAGCGAAAATGTCGTTTACGTTGGTCCTATGGGCTGTCGGACAGGCTTTTACTTACTTTTTAAAGATCTTGCTCCTAAAATCGCAATTAAATTAATACAGGATGCATTAAACTTTATAGCAAACTATGAAGGTGAAATTCCCGGTAACAGTGCTATTGAATGTGGAAATTACCTCGATCATAATTTAGAAAAGGCTAACGCATATGCGCAAGAAATGTATGTAATTTTAAAAAACTGGAAATGTGAAAATTTGCAATATTGAAATTTTACTTTTTAGTTATCGCCTTTATTGCACACATTATTCCTTCACGTCCCTGGTCGACAAAACCTTTACTTCCGCTGTAAGAAAAGCTTTTTCCTTTTTCTGCGGGTACTTTTAACCCTTTGTCGTTTGACTTAGAAAAGCCAAGCGAAGCTTTTTTTCCATTGCACGGGCTTATTTCTACTACAATAGCTCCTTTTCCAGCAACATGCAATTTATTGTTAAGTTCAGCTGTAAAATATCCATTAAATGGTACTTTGCCCGATTTTAAATGTGTCCAGGAACTTTTTGAACTATTTAAAGTTCCATCTTCCAAAACTGGCACATAGTAAATATTGTAATCTGCCCCTACAGAGTCACTGTACATCATCACTGAGTCCAGAGTTTCACCAGACTTAAAGTCAAATGCATTCGCATAAGTTATGCTGCGTGTATTCTCAAACGAGCCAACTATGCCGAATGTGTCATGCTGATATATCGTTTCGTTTTTATCAAATTTTCTTACGTCTGTAAACGCTCTGCAGCTGAAAAGCTTAGTGTTGTAAGGCAATTTTGAATATCCTGAATCTGCAGAACTATCCTTTACAATCCATTGCTCGTGCTTATTATCCCACCCTATAATACAAACCCCGTGTGAACTGTTTTTTGATACATCGTAGCCTACCGTTACACCTCCAAACTTTGACACTGCTTCTTTTATGCTTTCTACATTTGAATCAACTGTTTTTAACCCTCTAACAGAAAACAAGGGAGTAGCTTTACTATTTTGATCATAAAACGCGTCATTTACATTGTAAGGCGCTTCTGTTTCTGAAACTGGGCCAGCTCCACTTGTAAAATATGCATCTGAAACTTGCCTAGATGCCCCATTTTTTATTGATACGTTCCAACCCACACCGTTGCTACGGTGTGCCCAATTTAAGAGAGCTTTTTCGGACAAACTACCAGTATACATATTATGTTTTACCAGGTAGGCTTCAAGTGCGGCTATAGCTGAAAATGCCCAACACGGCCCATTTATAAGTTGTCTTTTAGGTTTCAGTCCGTTTCTTACTTCTATTGATTGTTCACTGTCGCACATACCGAAAACTTTTTGTACTTCATTGTTGCAATGGTTAAATACAGCAAACGTAGAGCTTAAAGCGGCTGAAACTATTAGTGAAGTTATTATAGTCACAATTTTCTTTGTTTTCATAATCATCATTCCTTTTCCTTGAGCTATGATTAATTTTAACAAAATAATGTTTCTAAATTGTGAATATATTTTTAAAGTTATATTAACTTTCAACTTTATTTTCGATTCCAAAGCATTTTGACATTTTTCATCAAATATTGACTCAAAAGCATTTTGTATGTAAAATCAGTATAGTTAAAATTGATTCTTATATTTTAAGAGGGCAAAAATGGAAAATAATTTATTTCGAGAAAATAGTCTCAAGAAAATATCCTCCCCAGATGAATTAAATGATTATATAAAAATTTCCAATCCAAACATATGGCTTACAATCTCCGCTCTGTTTATAATACTAATTTCTTTTTTCGTTTGGTCAATGCACGGCAGTATCATATCTAAAGTTGATGCTGTCGGCTTTTATAATAACAGAGCTAAACAAGATAGCATAGAATGTTACTTATCACCTGATAAAATTGACAAAATAAAAACCGGCCTTGAAACCAGAATTTACGTCGAAAGTACCAAATCTAACGTTTTTATTTTAGGTAAAGTCAAAAACATAGACTACATTTCATTTGACAAAAACGTCAATAACCATGTTGATAATAACTTTGGAAATAATGTAGCTTTAGTGCACATTGAAATGTGTAAAAGCACAGATGGAAAATACGTTTGTAATAACGACATATATTTTAATGAAAATCCTCTAACTTCAAACGTTCCTTATCGCGTTGAAATTGTAGTAGAATCAACTCATCCTATAAGTTTTTTGTTTGACAAAGGAGCATAACGATGTACAAAAGTTTTCACAAAGTGCCAGTAGTCATGCAAATGGAAGCTCTAGAATGTGGTGCTGCCTGTCTAGCAATGGTTTTAGGGTATTATGGCAAATGGATTCCGATTGAACAAATAAGAAAAGATTGTGCAGTTTCTAGAGATGGCAGCAATCTTTATGACATGGCTAGAGCAGCTGAATCCTACGGACTTGTTGCAGAAGCTTATAGTTGCGACATAGAAGATTTTAAAAAAATAAAACTCCCGGCTATCATACATTGGAAGTTTAATCATTTTGTCGTGTTGTGCAAAATAAAAAAGAATAAAGTTTATTTAAATGATCCTGCAAAAGGTAAAATCTGCATATCTATGCAAGACTTTGACGCTAATTTCACAGGCATTGTTTTAAGCTTAAAAAAAGGGAAAAATTTTTGCGTTTCCGGTAAACGAAAAAGCGTTTTCAATTTTATAAAACAGCGGCTTAAACACACAGGTCAACCACTGTTATTTGTATTTTTAACATCGCTTCTCCTAACTCTGTCTAACATAATAAGTCCAGGTTTATCTAGAGTATTCATAGACAGAATATTAATTAAACCTGGACACTCAGAAGCACAAAATCCAACCTGGCTTTATCCTATTATACTCACTATGTCCGCTTTAATCGCCTTTCAGTTGATAGTAAAAAGTATTAAAGAAATTTATATGTTAAAAATCAGAGGTAAAATAGCTATAGTTTCAAATTCCATATTTATGTGGCATACTTTGAGGCTTCCTATTGATTTTTTCCTTCAAAGAGACATCGGAGACATAGCCGAAAGGCAAGCATCAAACGAAAATATCACCGAAAGTTTAATACAAACTGTAGCTCCTGTGCTGTTAGATTTAGCTACTTTAATTTTTTATTTAATTATCATAATAAAAATCAGCATACCTCTAACTTTAATCGGTCTTACTTCATCTTTATTAAATATTATTATCGCAAGATATATATCTAAAAAAAGAATAAACATATCGCGATGCATGATGAGAGATATGGGAAAACTTGCTTCTATTACTATTTCCGGCATAAATATGATAGAAACAATAAAATCAAGCGGTGCTGAAAATGGCTTTTTTGAACGTTGGTCTGGGTTACAAGTGTCTGTAAATAATTCTAAAATTAGTGCACAAAAAATTAATAGTTATATAGGGAGCATACCTGAAATTCTACGTGGCATTTCAGACGCAATAGTGTTATCGACAGGCATATTACTTATTATGACGCAAAGTAGCCATTTTTCTTTAGGCATATTGATGCAGTTTCAAGTTTTACTTTCTCGCGTCATTCAACCTATAGATAAGTTGAGGCAAACCGGACAGCAAATACAAGAAACTAGAACTCTCATGGAAAGAATAGATGATGTTTTAAACTATAAGCCGGATGTAGATTACGATAAAAGTGCTCATATCATGTCCGATCAAAACTGTCAAAAACTCACAGGTAAAATTGAATTAAAAAACGTTTCATTTGGCTACAAAATGTTAGATGAACCTCTTATTAAAAATTTTAACTTATCTATAAATCCCGGTAACAAAATAGCAATAGTAGGTTCTTCTGGGTGTGGAAAATCAACTATTGCTCGGCTGATTTCCGGCCTTTATAAACAATGGTCAGGTGAAATATTATTTGATGGAAAACCAATTGATCAAATTCCTAGAGAAGTATTCACATCATCTTTATCCACCGTCGACCAAAGTATAGTTCTGTTTGAAGGCAGTATATCAGAAAATATAAGAATGTGGGATGACTCTATTACAGATGAAGAAATGATAAATGCTGCAAAATGTTCTCGGATACATGATGACATCAGCAAGCTTGAACATGAATATAATCAGCAAGTAAATGAAAATGGTAAAAACTTTTCCGGTGGACAAAGGCAAAGAATAGAAATAGCAAGAGCTCTCTCTTCAAATCCATCAATAATAATTTTAGACGAAGCTACCTCTTCCCTCGATGCTCAGACAGAATTTCAAATTACACGATCTATAGCGCAAAAAAATATAACCTGTATAATAATAGCCCACAGACTTTCCACTATTAGAAATTGCGATGAAATAATAGTGCTTGATAACGGTAAAATTGTCGAAAGGGGAACTCACTCAGAGCTTTTTGCTAGAAGTGGAAAATATAAAAAACTAATATCTATGGAATAAATTTAGGTGCGAGTATGGAAAAATTTAACAATAAATTAAAAAAGCGCATAGAGCTAGACAGAGAAAACTTTAAGCAGTCCTTCTCAGATATTGCATCTGTAGTGTCCGACTTAAAAAATAGAAATAACTTAACGAATTCACATAAAAACGACCTAAGCGGTGCTATATCTGAGATCTTCTCTTACTATAAGATTAAGTTTTGCCCCAATAATAAATCTTTTGAAAGTATTAATGAAGAATTAGAGTATTATCTTACAAACTCTGGGGTAATGAAAAGATCTATCATTTTGAAAAACAAATGGTGGAAAGATGCCACTGGAGCCATTCTGGGAAAGACAAAAAATGGTCAGTTTGTTGCACTTATTCCAAATAAATTTTCTGGGTATAGTTTTTTCGATTATGAAAAACATAGAAAAGTTAAAATTAATTCAAAAAACAGTCAAAACTTAGAAGCTAATGCCGTTTGCTTTTACAAACCTTTCCCTTTAGCAAAATTGAATACGATGAATTTGTCTAAGTTCGTGGTGTCCATGGTAAGCTCCATAGATCTTATATTCGTTATAGTCATAAGTATTATCATGCAATGTATAGGCTTAATAAATCCATATGTAAATAATATTTTAATAAAAAAAGTTATACCTACTGGCAATACAGATCTGATTATACCTTTCGTTAGTTTACTATTAGGTATGGTCTTTTCTACAAAACTTATTTCTATCACCGGTTCGTTAATAAGCACTAAAATCAGTGCAAAAATTAGCCTTGGTATAGAAAGCGCTTGTATGGAACGAGTGTTATTATTGCCAGCATCATTTTTCAAAAAATATTCTTCAGGTGAACTCTCCGTTAGAGTTTCCGGAATTCAAAGAATTTGTGAAATTTTAAGTAACATAATATTTTCTAATATCTTACCATCACTATGTTCTTTCGTCTACATTTTCTCCATGCGTAAATATGCTAAAATTTTAGTTATACCAGGGTTAATTTTCATTCTGGTTCAACTTATTTTTACTATAGTCTCGACAATGTCTATATTAAAACTTTCCAGACAGAGCACATTGATATCTACTAAACTTAAAGGATTAGTTGTTTCTTTATTTTCCGGAATTCAAAAAATAAAACTCTCCGGTGCTGAACGAAGAGCTTTTATTAAATGGGAAAAATTATATAAAACAAAGGCAGAACTGTCTTTTAACCCGCCTTTGTTTATAAAAATAATCCCTATTTTTTCAAGCATCATATCCATGTTAGGCACATTAGCAATATTTTTTATTGCTGGAAAAAACCACATCTCACAAGCAAATTACTACTCATTTAATGTTGCTTTTTCCTCATTAAGTGGCGTAATTATGTCACTTTCCAACTTATCAAGTAGTATTGCTGAGATTAAATCGCTGTCAGAATTAGCAAAACCTATTATGGATGAAATTCCCGAATTGAACGAAAATAAAAAAAATATAACTCACTTAAACGGGGAAATCGAGTTTAAAAACGTTTCATTCAGATACAATGAAAATTCAGACTTAATACTTGATAACTTTAACCTTAAAATTTTGCCGGGACAATACATAGCCGTAACCGGTAAAACAGGGTGTGGAAAATCAACTTTAGTTAGATTATTATTGGGTTTTGAAAAACCACAAAGTGGCAGTATTTTTTATGATGGCATTAACATCGAAAATATTGACTTGAGATCTTTACGACAAAAAATCGGAGTTGTAATGCAAAACGGAAAACTTTTTCACGAGGACATATTTACAAACATAACTATTTCTGCGCCTTGGTTGAATATGCAGGACGCTTGGGAAGCGGCTAAACTTGCTTGCGTAGATAAAGATATAAGAGAAATGCCAATGGGAATGAAAACTCTTTTGACTGAAGACAACACATCTATATCCGGAGGGCAAAAACAAAGAATAATGATAGCTAGAGCTGTTGTGTCTAAACCGAATATTTTAATATTTGATGAAGCAACATCTTCGCTTGATAATATAACTCAACAAAAAATATCTAACTCCTTAGATAACTTAAAAAATACTAGAATCACAATTGCACATAGATTGTCTACTATAAAAAATTGCGATAGGATTTTATTTTTAGAAAATGGAAAAATTACAGAAGATGGTACTTACAGCGATTTAATAAATAAAAAAGGTAGTTTTTTTGAGTTTGTTAAAAGACAACAGATAAAAGAAAATTTATAATTTATATTTATTGACGAAAAAGAATTTTTCTGTTATACTTACTATTAACAAAAGCTGGAGTAACTCAGTTGGTAGAGTACATCACTCGTAATGATGAAGTCGAGAGTTCAAGTCTCTTCTCCAGCTCCATGTTTTTGCATGTTTGTATAAATAAATTTTAAATAAATTCGTAAATAACATAAATAAAAAGACTATATCCTCTATAAAACAGAGCATGTAGTCTTTTTTCCATTTATTCATATAAAAAATATAAGTCCACTAGGCTATTCTTGCAAAGAAACATTATTTTTTCATTTCTTGTAAGCTTCTTTGCGCTTTCTGTTTGTACCCAAGTTTCCACATTTTTAGCCGCTTTTATAACTATTTTTCTTAAAATTCTTTTAGCTTCTTCTGAAAGTCCCGTAGTGTACACTGGGAATCTTCCTTTATCTATATCTCCTGTGTATTCCTCTATTCCCATGCCTATTAAAAACCAGTCCGCATAAAAAGTGCCTGTAGCACAAAAAATGCCCGCAAAGTCCGCTACTAACTCATCATGAAGGTTGTTTTGAGAAGAACCTAAAAATCTTTTAGTAAAATAATGCGTACATTCGTGTTCTCGTCTGATAATGACAGAAAATTTACGCCACTGCTCATCTGAAAGTCCTAACCTTTCTGCCGGCACGTTACTATACGGTTTGTTTGATAAAATAATAAATCTGTTATTAGCACCAAAAGCAAAGCTAGCTCCCGTTTTTGTAACATTCGGATTGTATTTGCCTTTATTTATTATTTTAGTAACAAGCTCGTAAAAATCGTTTTCATCTTTCGCATATATGACCGGTATGTTACCCGCTACAGAATTATATATTTCAATAGAAACCTGCTGCGGTGAATTAAACTTTATATCTTCTTCTCCATGTGGTACCTTCTCGTTTAAAGCCTTTTCTATCCCATTAGTTTTAGCATAGTCTATTACCTTTTCCCAGGCTCCTATAAACGGTTCGTCTTCTATCGTTTCCGGAATTTTATTATCTGTATTGAACTTATTTTCTAGGTATACCTCTAGCTCCCTTTTTACATTTTCATCAACTTTTAAATCACGCACTATGTCGTTCAAACTTTTCATTTCTCTAATGCCGCCTTTCTATATTTATCAGGGACTATTCCCCATTCTTTCACTATTTTCCCGTCCTTCACTTCTATTCTTCCCACAAGCGATTCTTCACCTTTTTCTGCCTTCGAAACACTGAAAAAATTATATATTTTAGTTTTCCCTCCACCAGAAACTTTTTCTAAATTTTCATTATCTATTTCAAAATAGCTTTCATTTTTCACCTTTCATCTCACCTTTTCCTCATTATTGTTTAAATATCACTGTAGTGTTTTTCGCATCCGGTGATATTATTCTTTGCTTCTTGTTATATGTGTCACCTTTACCCCCTGCCACACAATCCAAAATATCATCTGATACCTCGCTGTCTTCCAGCTCTTCTAAAGTAAAATCGTATCCCTCTTCTTTTGCAATTTCATAAACATCTTCAAGTGACTTAACAAAGCTAAGCTTCCGTTCTAGTTCTTCTCCACCTAATAATGCTTCTTTAAATTCCTCCAAACCTTTTCGCATAGACCACAGCTTCCTTTCCTTTAAAAATTTTCAATAACTACAATTCTCTATTTTTGCCCACCTTCAATGGCTGTATTTTCTTTGCCGGATATATACATTTTACTGTAATCAGCCAATACTATATTTTCATAATCCGTTCTCGTAACCCCTTTACCACCTGCTACAGCCTCCAGCATGTCTTCGTTTAGCTCTTCATCTTTTAAAATTTCCTCTTCATTTATTTCAAAACCCAAACGTTTCGCCAATTTTACAGCATCTTGTTCATTTTTTATATTTTTAAATTTTTCTCTAAACCCTTTATCATTTTTTAATCTTTCCTTAAACTCCTTTATTCCATGCATTAAGTTTTACTCCTCTCTTTTTTGCGAGCTTCTAAAATTTTACCTGTCTTCTCATCTATAGCTATATTGTAATCTTTTACACTGTCATCTATCATGAACTGTGTTATATTTCTAGTGTCACCCTTGCCTCCTGCCACTGCCTCTAGCATATCTTCATTTAATTCTTCGTCTTTCAATATGTCTTCTTCACTCACTTTAAACCCTAACTTTTTTGCCAGTTCTACAGCTTCCTTTTCACTTTTTACGTTTTTAAATTTCTCTTTAAAATTTTTATCGTTTTTTAATTTTTCCTTTAACTTTCTTACTCCATTCAATGTTTTTTCCTCCTCAAATCAATATTCACATCTGTTACAACTGAAGAGTCATCACCTACGGCTATCGCACTTGTGCTAGCTTTAGTAACATATGGCCCCTTTCCTCCAGCTACAGATTCCATCACCGATTCCGGAAGTTCCTTGCTACACTCTAAATCTTCTGTACTTATGTTAAAACCTTTTCCCCTGGCTATGTTCACAGCCTCATCTAAATTTGCGGCCTTATAAAGCTCAGCCTTTAACGCTTCATTCCTTTTTAGCTCAACTTCTAATCTTTCTATGTCACTCAAATAAATCCCTCCAATTTTTTATTCTATATACACATTCGTAATCTGATTATATTTATCATCTTTTCTGCTTCCTCCCGCTATCGCCTCCAGCATATCATCGGTAAGCTCCTGATCACAACTTATTTCGTCCATAGTCACTTCGTAACCTTCTTTTCTCGCTACGTCTAACATTTCATCTATATCCTTTAAGCCACAAAATTTCTTTTTAAATTCTACATCTTCATTTAACCTTGCTTTTAACTCCTTTATTCCCTTCAAGATCTCACTCTCCTTGTATCTCCTCTTTATTTATTATAACGCTTCCTTTCCCCACCGCTATGTCGGACACGTTCACTATGGTAGCTTTACCTTTTCCTCCTGCCACAGCTTCCAACATATCATCTCTCAATTCATCATCATTTTCTAAGTCATTAGACGTAATGTCATAACCTAAGTCATTAGCCAGTTTAAGTGCTTGTTCCTCATTACTTATACATGAAAACTTTTTCCTTAATTCCTCATCATAACTTAACTTTTCTTTTAAATCGCTTAAACTTTTCAATCTTTACTCACCACCTGAAACTTTACATATTTATTGTCGAATTATTGATCGCTTTGGAGTAGTTTCCAGTAGCTGTAGCACTTACATTTGTTTTTTTTACTATTACATTAACATCAAAATCAAAATTAAATATACCTCCCGATACTTCTTCAATATCTGACTTTGATATTTCGTACCCGTCTTTTTTTGCAAGTTCTACTATTTTTTGTACATCTTTTACACCTTTATATTTTTGAGCAAATTTCTCATTCTCCTGTATTTCCTTTATCCAATTAACTATATCTCTCATTTTCAATTCCCTCCCAAAACTTTTTACATGTATATTCTCGAACTATTGCTTGCCTCAGATCCATCTCCAATAGCCAGCGCATTAGTTTTTGCTTCTTTTACTGTTATGTTGACTCTCCCTCCAGAGATTTCTTCAAGATCTGACTTAGGTATTTCATTGCCTTCCTTCTTTGCAAGTTTCTCACTCTTTTGTATCTTTTTTATCAAATCAACTACATCATTCAAACTCAATTTCCTCCTTTATTAAAATGCAGCTGCAAGATCACATTACTTAAAATATAAACTTGCAGCTTATTCTAGCATTATCTATTTTCCTATATTTATATTGCCCTGGTTGTAAGCTATAGCTTCTTGACCTGTAGCTGTTGAAACTTGTTTTGCGTTGATAACATTAAGTTCATTTTTCTTATTCTTTACATCTGTAAATATTCCAGCTCTTAAATTTGCTCTTACATCAGCTCCAAGAGCTCCACCGGCTACAGAGTCTAAATCGAAATCTACCAGCTCTTGTTCAGAAAATTCATATCCACTTTGCTTAGCTACATTTAAAATATCTTGTACTGTCTCTACGCCCTCAAACTTCTTTGCAAACTTTTCATTGTGCTTTAATTCCTTTGCCCACGCAAGTATTCCTTTTTTACCCATTTTTTTACCTCCTAGTCAATACTATTTATTATTTGAAAAATTCATATTAGGGTTAGCCTGTGCTGTAGAACCCTGCCCAGTAGCTGTCGCTGCATTGCTACCATGGTTTATGTCTACATTAATGTTAGTGTTAACATTTGTATTATAACCAAGTCCTCCTCCGCCAGCACCTGAAAACATACTACTCCTAATAGAATCACCAAGGCCACTCCCAGATTCTGCTCCTCCAGCTACGCTCTTTAAATCACAATTTTTAAGTTCTTCCGCCGTAAAATAATAACCATTTTCCTTCGCGATATTCAGTATGCCTTCTACATTCTTCACACCTTTAAACTTTTTCGCAAATTCTTTATTATGTTTTACTTCCTTAGCCCACTCAAGTATTCCTTTTTTACTCACATTTTTACTCATTTTTTTACCTCTCAGTGTCATTTTTTATTCACAGTTATATTAGGGTTAACCTGTGTCTTAGAGTTCTTACCAGTCGACGTCCCACTAACATTAATTTGGTCGAAATCAAAATCAAAGTCAGCATCAACATCTATATGGTGACCGACTCCTCCGCCACCTAATTCTGCTCCTCCTGCTACTTTGTTTAAATCACAATTTTCAAGTTCTTTCGCCGTAAAAGAGTAACCATTTTCTTTTGCGATATTCAGTATATCTTCTACATTCTTCACACCTTCAAATTTTTTCGCAAATTCTTTATTATGTTTCACTTCCTTAGCCCATTCATTTATGCCCTTCATGCCATTACTTCCTCTCTTTGCAAATTAATTTAAATCAATCTCTGTAATTTGTTGTCCAATATCCGTTTTCGTCCCTAAGACTTCCATGTAAACTATCCCAAAATGTTCTATCCTTCCTATTTCGATACATTCCATTTCCCATATCTTCCCATTCATTATCATTTCTTGACACTACACGTTGAATAAGCTTGCCGATGCCGCCTCCTGAAACCGAGTCCATTTGCGCATCCATGTAATCGTCTTCTGTAAACTCATAGCCATTTTCTTTTGCTAATTTCACTATATCTTCTGCCTTTTCAACATCTTTAAATTTCTTTGCCAATTCCTCATTTGTCTTTAAATCCTTTAAAAATTCTTGTATACCTTTCATTTTAACCACCCTCTCAAATTTAAATTTTCTTTGCAATTTTAAAATTATGCTTAACTTGTACTACAGCCCCCTTTTCTCTTTTTATAAAAATGTAAGCTGTCCCTCCCACACCTCCATAAAAATCAAAACCTCAGCTTACAAGTTTAAACTTTAATTTACTTTGAACTTTTTCGGGTCTTCGCAAGCTCCTATTACTTTCCATGGGGCTATCATCACGCCACCCGCTACATTGCTTAGCTTATCATCAGAAAGTTCTCCACTTTCAATAATGTTTCTTGCAAGTCCTGTCATCTCTTTTGAAAATTTATCTTTAGTCATATCTTCATCAAGAAAAGGCTTGGCGACCTCATATGCCCCATCAATAGAGTTTTGCATTAAAAAGAAAGATCTCAAATCTTCATTTTCCGTTAAGCAATCTAAAAATTTCTCCATATAAGCATCTCCCATCACATGTAATCATTTAAGTTGTTTAAGAAACCAACAATGCTGACAAACTCGTCCTTTACTCCCCCAGAAATGTTTTCTAGGTCAAACTCAGACATCTCTTTATAATGCTTATCGTAAAGTTTCTCATGTACATATCTTATTCCATCTTTAAATTCCTCAAAAGTCGTCTCTTTTAAATAAGGTTTAGCTAATTCATAGCCTTCTCTTGCTGATTTAGTGCTTGCAAATATCTGACGAAATTCAGGTTCTGTGAAAAGTTTTTCAAAAAAACATCTTAACTCTTTCCTCAACTCACTCACCCCCTAAACCAACTGACGTTTTGCCATCTCTGCAAAGCGCCCATTTAACGCCATCAGCTCATCGTAGGTTCCTTCTTCTACTATTTTCCCTCTATGCAAATAAACTATCCTATCGCATTTTTTTATCGTCGACAGCCTATGAGCTATTACTATCCTCGTTATATCCATTTTCTCCAATGTGTCTACAACTATAGATTGAGTGATATTATCTAGCGCCGATGTAGCCTCATCAAACATCAAAAGTTCCGGGTTCGATATAAGTGCCCTTGCTATCATTATTCTCTGCTTTTGACCACCTGAAATACCTCCACCATCTTCAGAAACCATGGTGTGCATACCCATAGGCATGCTCTTTATATCTTCTGCACAACCGGCTTTTTCCGCCGCAACCCATGCGTCATCCATCGTAGCATTTGGGTTAGTGATAGTTATATTTGCAAAAATGCTGTCTGCAAATAACTTGCCGTTTTGAAGAACTATACCGATCTTACGCCTTACACTATGAAGGTCTAACTTACTTAAACTTTGATTATCAAAATAAACTCCGCCCGATTGAGGTTTCTCAAACCCTAACAATAGCCTAAATAATGTTGATTTCCCACAACCTGTTGACCCTACTATTCCTAAGTATTCACCTTTTTTAATAGATAAATTCAAATCATCAATAATGAGCGGGCTGTCCTTATCATATCTAAACTTCAAATGATTTATATCAATTTTTCCAGAAATAGAATCAACTTTAATTCTATTGGCATTCGATTCCGGAACTTCCTTTAAAATAGGCTCTAGCAGCTCTATAGATGGCTTTAAGTAAGCTATTTCCGTTACTATTCCGGATATTTGCAATATAGATGCAGAGAACGCGCCGAATGCCGCATTAAATGCCATATAGTCAGCCGGTGGTATGTTACTAGAATATACAATCCAATAAATAAGCATTGTGCCACCTAAGCTAATGGCCCCATTTATAGCGCCTGAAAGCTTTATAAACATGTTGGGCGAAAATTGTATCTTTGCCAGCTTAGAGTAAAGCTTTGCCCATATCGAAAATGCCCTAACCTCAGCACCCGCTACTTTAATTTTTGAAATTCCACTAAACAATTGGTAAACCGTACTATTCAACGCTGGAGATACTTTACTAGCCTCTTTGTTAAGCCTTGTGTAAAAATATCCATTTAAAAGGTTTGATGCCAACATGCAAAAAATTATCAACGTTGTAGGCAAAAAGAAACTTGCCGACAAAGACGTTATTTGCCACAAATATACAAAAGAGAAAACAACCGTTAACATCGTAGGCATTAAATTTCCACTTATGGAACTACATATTTGATTCAGCCTAAACGTCCTTACCGCAAGGTCTCCTGAACCGTAATTTTTGAAAAAACCAATAGGCAAATTCAAAAGCCTTATCCACAGTGCTCCTTGTGTGCTAAATTGTATTTTGTCGCCTATTCTTGCTATCCATAATGACTGGAACAAGCTAAATATAGTCGAACCAAATGTGACTCCTAAAAGAAGCGCTCCCATAGGGAAAATATCTTTTATCGTCCCGGAAGGTATAATCTGGTTATAAATAATTTGCGTAATCTTTGGCATTACGAGTCCCATTAAGCTTACAACTATAGCTATTCCCGCTAAAAACGATATATCAAAAATTGAAAATGACCTCAAGACATATTTAATTAAATCTCTAACATTCATCGATCTATCATTCGGAAATGGCTTGTAAAAACATTTACCAAAAGCTGAAATGTTTTGAGCGGTACTTTTATTTATTCTTATTACCTTTTCCGTAACCGGATCTGTATATGAGTACCCACCAAATTTTCTGGGAATAAGCGTAACTATTTTACCTTCTTTAGTTTGCGCTATTATCGGACCTTCACCGTGAACCCACCAGCTTCTCTTTAATGCTACCTCACGGCGTGTAAGTCCCGTTATGCCAAGAGCCGTGTCTAAGTTCGAATCATCTTGCATATCATATTTGCTCAAGACAATTCTGTCCATGTTATAATAATCGGTAACTCTGTCTAATGCTGCTGCAAGTTGGACATCTTTATTTTCATTTAAATTGTTCTTAAATTCTTCTTCAAAACTGTTCCCAACAGCAGATTTCGTTATCTCATTGCACGCCTCTTTGAACATGTCTTTTTCAAGTAATTTCTTACTTTTAACCTTTTCTGAAAAATCCATTTATTTAGCCTCCTTTCTACTCGCTCTTAACTAAACGAGCATATTTCCCATCGAGTTCTATTAACTCTTTGTGTGTACCTCTTTCTACTATCTCTCCATGCTCCAACATAACTATCTCATCTGCATCCCTGATGGTAGAAAGTCTATGTGCAACTATAAAGCAAGTTATTCCTCTTCTTCTTACTGCATCCATCACAGCTTTTTCTGTGGTCGGGTCCAGTGCAGACGTCGCTTCGTCCAGAATCATAATGCTTGGATTTGCAACAAATGCTCTAGCGATTTCAAATCTCTGCCTCTGTCCTCCTGAAAAGTCCTTTCCATTTTCAACTAAAACATGATTGTAACCGTTTTCCCTCAACAATATATCATCATGTATGCACGCGTCTTTGCAAGCTTTTATCAGCGTCTCTTCATCTATGGAAGTGTCCCACATGGTGATATTATTACGGATGGTATCCTGGAACAAAGTAACTTCCTGATCCACCATAGAAAGCGAACCTCTATAAACCAGTCTATCTATTTCAGAGATTTTCTTTCCATCAAATAAAATCTCGCCATGTTCCACAGGATAAAGTCCCGCTATTAGTTTTGAAATGGTAGATTTACCACTGCCGCTTCCCCCAACCAGAGCTATCATTTGACCTTTTTCCGCTTTGATGTTTAAATCCTTCAAAACAGGAGCTGAAAGCGGGCTGTATGAAAAAGTCACATCTTTTATTTCTACTTTTCCATTTAATTTCTTAAAATCTTTTTTATTAAAAGCAGGATCATTCGTTTCATTGAGGTCTATTTTAACATCCGGCTGGTACCTCAATACGTCTTCTATTTTCGCCGTATCTCCGCTTAATGCCTGAATTTCTTGACCTATTCCAACTAAGTCTGAAACAGGAGATAAAAACTGGCTTAAGAAACTTTGGAATGCCAATAGCGTACCTGCTGTAAATCGGCCCATTAAAATGTTGTAAACACCTAAGAGCAATATTACTATATCCGCAAACCCTTTTATCAAGGAAGGCAAGATAGAAACATATGCGTTTCTTTCTCTTATTTTTTGGACACCGTTTGAATATTTAGTTTGGTAGCCTATCCATTTCTGGAAGAAACCTGCTTCGCAGCCGCTGGATTTTATAGTTTCTATCATACTAATACCAGCAACCGTGCTACCTTGAAGCTGTCCGCCATCTCTAGATAATGCTTTATTATCGTTTTCATTTTGCCTCGATACAAGTTTTATGATAAGTATATTTATGAGCGCTGCTGCTAAGCCTATCAATGCCATAGCCCAGTCGTAATAGATGAGTACGGCAAAATAAACCCCTATCATTATTAAATTCAAAACAATCGGAGCTACTCTATCGCAAATTGTCCGCGCTACTGTATCATTACTGTCTTGCCTGGAACTGATATCCCCCGTATATCTTTGCGAAAAAAATTCAACCGGCATCCTTAACACATGCCACATAAACAACATGCCGGAATTTACACTCATTTTCCCTTTTATCTTCAGCAAATAAATCGACCTCAAACCCGTTAAGGTGAACGTTATGATCAGTGTGAGTGTCATTGCCCCCAAAAGTGGCATCATTATGCTTCTATCCGCTCCATATAAGATTTTATCCGAGAAAACCTTTGAAAATACAGATTGTATGGAACCGGTAATTGACAGCAAAAGACCTGCTAATAATACAAAACAAAGCGGAATAATCGCACCGTTCAATCTCTTCAGTAAAAACTTCATTACAGTTTGTTTTTCTCCATCTGCAACAAAATCTTCACCCGGAGTAAACGTTAAAGCTATTCCTGTAAACGACTTTTTAAATTCTTCCATAGGAACTTTAGTCATACCTGCAGCCGGGTCGGCTATGATAGCTTTGTCATTTTTGAAGCCACATAATACCACAAAATGGTTAAAATTCCAGTGTATTATAGCAGGATATGATACGTTTTCTTGCAACTTTTCAACACTGTTATATGAAAAGCCCTTTGCAACCATGCCGTTATGTCTCGCTGCAAGCAACATGTTTTTAGCGTTACAACCGTCCCTAGATACACTGCACTCGTAACGTAATCTCTCAAGCGGTATATACTTTTTGTAATACGCAAATATCATTGCAAGTGAAGCTGCACCGCATTCTAGAGCTTCCATTTGGAGAATTATTGGCACTTTACAAACCTTATTACTCATTTTTTCCATCCTTTCTCCTTTATTTATAAACTTTTCTTTTTAATTCGATTTAAATAAAATTAAATTAATAAGTCTATCGGGTGCTTAGCTTCTGTAACGAATTTTACATTACATACAGTTCCGACATCTACCGCCAAATTTGCACCTTTACTATTTGACCACTCAAACCCACTCTTCGTATTCGTATCAACATTTATCCTGATCCTAACTTCTACGCAGTCCCCTGTTAAGTCTAGTGCCGTAATATATTTTTTCGTCCCCATAGCGCTAACTATACTTTCCTCTGTTATCGTACTAGTTCCTATCCTACTAACTGTGCCTATCATATACCCGTATTCTTCTCTTTTTACATTCAGCGGAGTGACTTGAGCGGCCATTCCTACTTTAAAGTTCATAGCAGCAGAATACGGCACATAAGCTAAAATTTCTTTAGTATTTGATGCACTCTGATCTGATACATTTATAGCTACCTGATCTCCTTCTTGCACATTGGCCCTCAAAGAAGTTATCCCATTGATGGTACCAGGTTTGTCCGCTACTACAAAAGAACTAGTAATATACTGGTATTTCAAAGCGTCTAAGCTTGCGCTGTTTGCTGCTCCAGTTGCTTGTAATGTAGCAATTTGCTGTAATAATTCTGTATTTGGTATAACGGCTAAAACGTCGCCCTTTTCTACAATGCTATTTTCTTTTACCAAGACGTCCGTTACAACGCCGTTAGAAACTGAATTAGAAATTATAACACTGTCAGCCGGAAACACAACTCCCTTAGCGTCCGTTCCAGATGAAATGTTTCCAGTAAAAGCCCATATTCCAACCAAAATGGCCATTACAACAATTGCAGAAATGATAACCCAAATATAAGGCCTTGTTATCCTTACATGCTGGTCTAACTGCTCCGGATTTGAAACTGTTTCCAAAGCTTCATCTCTGAAAAGTTTTTTTTCTTCCATAAATCTTCCTCCTTTAGTTTTTATTAAAAACCATTATTTTGCATTCTCATTTTCTTCACGCCATACCTTGCCGTTCTTTATTACCCAATATTTAGGCGTTTTGTCCAATTTGCCACTTTGTTTGAACTTAATCTGAGTTACCCCATTATATCCCTTTTCGTTCATCATAGCTTCAACAAACTCTTTGGCTGTGGTAACTTCTTTTAAATTGCTTGCAATCATTTTAATAAGATCAAAACCTTGTGCACTTATACTCGTTATGTCTAAATAAGTAATTTTAGATTCATTTTCATCATAAAATCTCTGTAATTTTTCATTAGAATCTACAGGGTAAGAGCTAGGCATTATCATACCTTCTAAATATTTGCCATAATCATTCATATAAGATAAATCATTAAAATACGCATCGGCCAATATTTTCATGTTCGGGTCGCGTTCTTTTATAAGCTTAACCAGTTCTACGGCCCAGTCCATATCGTCAAAACTCAAAACTACAGCTTGTACTCCTAAAACTTTCCATCTATTCCAAACTTCATCAAATTCACTTTGCTTGTTTGGCCCAGAAACTAAATCTATAATCGTGCTAACGCCATTACCACTAACTGCATCGTTAAATCCTTCTTGGAAATTTAAAGAATACTCTGAGTTTGAATGAGCTACAGCTATCCATTTATAACCTTTCTTTATTACATATTGTCCCAACGCATTTCCTGCATCCTCTGCCGATATTGTCATATTAAACACGTATTCATATCCTGCATTCATTGTTTTATCATAACATCCGTCTATTATAAATAAAGGTTTTTTCGCGTCATTAAACAGCGTCGCTATCGTATCAACAATCTCAAACGATTGGAAAGTAAATGCCATTTGGAATTTTTCATCAGTAGCTACTTGCTGTGCATTTGTAATACCATTGTCATAACTTCTACCATCATCAAAAAGTTTGTATTTTACAGTTATTCCTTCTTGTGCCAATTTAGCAATAGCTAAATCTACACCCGCTAAAAAATCTTGCCTTTCCTCAAAATCTGCATTTGAACCCAAAAATGCTATGTTTAATTCTTTATTGCTCTTAAGTGGGTTCCAAACATCAGATTGGCCACATCCTGTAAGTAGCAATGTACATAACAGAACAGATAACAAAACACTAATTATTCTTTTCATTTCGCACTCCATTTCTCCACCATTGTAATTTTTTACTTGAGGACTTTTAGTGATGGCTATTAAAGTCCTCGTAATGATATACTTAAAGTAATTTACCCTTCCTCCTTTTTAAGTAATAATCTACTGTTTTTGAATATTATGTGCATATTTTTTATATATTGCTACAAATCAATTATATAATGCGATTTTATAAAAGTCAATATAAAATTTAGTTGTAAAAATATTTTTTATAATTTTTAAACAAATCAGAATTATAGCGTATAAATTAATGTAGTTTTCTACACAAATAAACTTACATTTTACTACAAATTATTTTTAAAATGTTCTATACAAAAAAATAAAATATGCTAAAATAGAAATAAAATAAAACTCTAAGGAGCTTTTTAATGAAAAAAATAGTTGCTATGCTTTTAATCTTCATTATGTGCTTTTCCTTTTCTGCGTGTCACAGCAGCAAGCCTTCCATTCAAGCAATAAAGTATAACTTAGATGCTGAACCCAAAACTCTAGACCCTCAAGTTGCTAATGATTTTTCTTCTAATACTGTCATATTAAATATTTTTGAGGGACTAACTAGAATAGGCGAAAATAATGAAGTTTTGCTCGGAGTTGCTTCCTCCTGGACAAATAACGAAGATTTCACTTCCTTCACTTTTAATTTACAGCAAGGTTTAACCTGGGCAGATAAAAATAAAACTCCATTAACTGCAAACGATTTCGAGTTTGCAATTAAAAGAGTCTTAGATCCGAAAACAAATTCTCCCCTGGTTCATACACTATATTGTATAAAAAACGCTAAAAGCATTCACTTAAACGAAAAATCAAAACTTCCCCTCGGTGTAAGCGTCATTGACAAATACACCATAAAATTTGATCTTGAATCACCATATGAAAATTTCCCAAAACTCTTAGCTACGCCGCCTACTATGCCTTGTAACAAAGATTTCTTTGAGTCTTGCGCCGGACAATACGGTTTATCTCACACTAGCGTCATCTGCAATGGACCATTCAAAATAAAAAATAAGTACGGCTGGGAGCATTTTAAGACGTTAACGCTTGTAAAAAACGATATCTATTCAGGAAGTAATGCCACATGTGCAGAAGGTATAAATTTCACAATAAATAAAAGTATACAAAACGTTGCATCTGAAATAAAAAATGGTTCTTTAACAGCTGCGCCCCTTCCCATAGACGAAACAGATAAAGCAAAAGATAAAAACCTCAATTTACTCCCATTCAATAACGTTTTGTGGGTTTTAACTTTTAATTGTGAAAACGAAGTTTTTTCAAATGTAAATGTCAGAAAAGGTATCTTAACTTCAATAAACAGAGAGTTCGCTCTAAATAGCTTGCCATCAAACTGTCAAATCGAAAACGATATTATATCAAATAAAATGCAAGTAAATGACATTCTTTTCAGAGATGTTGCGCAAAGCAATGACTGCCTAAAAGAAGAAGCTAATTCGAAAAGTTATCTTGACAAGGGATTGAGTGAACTTAAAATAAAAGCCTTGCCCAAAGTAACAATAACTTGTCTAGACAGTCCGGAAATCAAAAAAATGGTTAGCAATATCCTTGAAAATTTAAATGAAAAATTAAACTTTCATTTCAACATGAATCCTGTGCAGTTCAACGAATTAACCAATCATGTTAATAACGCAGATTTTCAAATCGCGCTTACTCCTATATATAGTGATAATGACTCAGCTTTAAGCTTCTTAGAAAAGTTTACGTCGGATTGTAAGTCCAACATATCTTGCTACAAAAGTCAAGCTTACGATAAGCTGTTAAGCCTTGCAAAAACTACATCGAACAAAAACGAGTGTATAAAACTGTTAACAGAAACTGAAAAAACCTTAAACAGTGCCGCTGTAGTTTACCCTATGTTTAGCCAAATACAGTACTTTGCCATAAGTCCAAAGTTTTCTGGAATAGTTGTTCATCCATATAAAGAAGGAATAGATTTTTCTCACATTAAAAAAACTTAAATTTTTATTATATACTTAACTCCGCGCTCATTAGAACTTCCTACAAATTTTTATAGCATCACTCGTCACACTTACAACCTTTAAGCTGTCTAATCTCTTTTGTATTTTATATCAATAAAATCTCCGCAATTTTCCTTGACCTTCTAGCTACGTATCTAATACGTGGCTATTTTTGTAACTTAATTACTTGCATTCTAAAAAACGTTCCATATAAATAAACACTCCTGCATAATCTCCTTATAAATTAACAAAAAGTTCATAAACCTTTAATAGTTTATTCACCACTCCAAAACTCTGAAATGATATAATAATTTTGTCATTAAGCAAAGACAAAAAATAATAAAAAAACAAAAGGGAGTTATGTAAAATGAAAAACAAAAAATTAATCGCAGGTATTTTAACATGTTCAATGATTGGTGGATCAGCTGCTAGCTTGTCTTGCTTTGCTGAAAATTCTCCAGAAGCCATTATAGCTAGTGCCACTAGCCAAGCTGTAAATCCTAGTTTAACAGTGGTTGAGGAATCAAACAAATCTAGAGAAATTTCTGAATCAGAAAAAAAAGATCATAACATTGAGAGCGCTCGAGAAGAGAAAGAAACCCCTCTTTCATCAACAAATTCACCAGCACAAGCAAGTTCTCGTTCAACAGTGCTTGAAAAATTAATGGAACTTAGAGAATCTTGCGAAGCACGCTTAAACAATGATATTTCTGGATCAGAAAAAAGAGCACTAGAAATGAAAATAAAAAATATAGATCACAACATTGAGCGCGCTCAAGCAGGAAAAGAAGTCCCTTCTTCAGCATTTGAACTGCCAGCAATACTAACAAAGTCTACAAGCAAACCTCTAGAGGAAAAATCACCTAAATTTAACTGGAAGAAAATAGCCATAGGTGCCGGAGTCATCGCTTTAACGGTCGGCAGTGGATATGCAGCTTATAAATTCATTCCTGCTGTTCAAGACGCTATAAATAACAATGTTCTACCTTTAGCACAAAGTGGGCTTGATAAAGCTGGAAATTATACCAGTTCTGCTTTAAGCACTACAAAAAATTTCGCAGGAGATTTATACAGCAACCTTTATAAGTCTGGAAAAAATGTTCTGTCCCTGGCTCAGACTGGACTCGATGCAGCTGAAATTTATACCAGTTCTGCTTTAAGCACTACAAAGAACTTTGCAGGAAGTTTATACAGTAGCATTTCTAAGTCTGGAAAAAATGTTCTGTCTTTAGTTCATGTTGGGCTCGATAAAATCGGAAATTTTACCGATTCTGCTTTCAATTCTACAAGAAGCTATATATCCCATTCATGTAGTAATCTCTATTACTATATTTCAAGTAAATCACATTCTAACTTCAGCGAAAATGAAATTAGTTTAAATTTATCAAACAATACTTCACCTATTAAGGACAACTCTACATGCCCAGCTATATAAGTCTAACCTAAAATATCAAAAAGAGGCACCTACAAAGTACCTCTTTTTAATTTAATTTAATTTAATTTAATTTGATCTTATTTTGCATTTTTGTATTCTATAGTTGTACATTCTGCATTACAGTTTCTTACTTGCCCTCGAGCATCGTTCCAGTAGTCTTTACAAATAATCGTTCCTGCTAAAAATAACGTTTTTATTTCACCTTTGACATCACAGTTTTCTACGAGTCCCCCATTACTACTCAAAGCAAACTTACTAAAAAGCTTGTTGTCTCCTGAAACATTTTGGGCCGCTATGCCGCCAACTATTACTCCTGATATACAGCCTTCTACCTTACAGTTTTTTATCGTCTCATAGTTTTTGGCAGCTATTCCACCAACTTTGTAAGCATTTATCGCTCCTTTAACTGTACAATTTTCAATTAAGCCATTATTTGTAGAAACAATTCCCCCTGCTGATCCATCGTTGCTTTTCGATTCGCAACTTTTCTGATTTTCAATATATAATTCATATTTCACATTTATATCGATATTTTTATTGTTAATATAAGAATCTACGCTACATTCCGATATTTTGCCGTAGTTAAATGAACTAATTCCACCTGTTTCGGGATTAATGAAACCATCACTCATATTTGAACTTTTTGATGCACAATTAGTAAGTGCCGCTTTTACATCGCAATTTTCAATAATAGAATAATTATATCCCGCTATGCCGGCACACACTAGGTCCTGCGATATAAACTTCCCTCTGACATTGCAGTTTCTTATTTTTCCGTAGTTGTTTAAGCAAATCCCTATTGATCCTGTATTCCCCTCTACACTGGCTCTAACATTACAGTTTTCTATCAATCCATAGTTTGTGTCACAAAGGCCAGACAATGCTATTTTGCTATCACCTTTTGTAGTTATTTTCCCAGCTATGTTTAAATTTTTTACTTCACCGTGTTTACCAATACAACCGAAAATAGCACTACTTTTAATGTTTTTATTATCGTTTGTAAAATTATTCACATTGCAGTTTATGGTGTATCCGTTGCCGTCAAAGGTTCCGTTAAAGCTTCTAGACTTTTTAAAAAAGTTCTTAATGAATTTATTGTTAGATATGCAATAGCCTATCGATTCCCAGCTGGTAGCCTTTCCATCAACACTTTCATCTGAAGTCAAATTTATGTCACCTGCAAGCCTTATACACTGCCCTTTGAAATCATTTCCGGAATTTACCTCTTTTGCAAGTGTTTCTAACTCCATTAAAGAACTTATTGTAACTGTACTTATTTCTTCATTTGTAGGTAAATTGCCATTTTCAAGAGCAAACAGAGTATTAGTAACCCCTCCGAAAAAAAAGCTTAACGTTACTAAACAAATCTTCATATTTCTTCTAATCATAAACGTGTTCCTGCCTTTCTAAAAATATAAACTATAAAAGTTCAAACCTAATGAATATTTTTTTACATTGTACCACATTTACAATTAAAATGGAATATATTATCTACAAAATATTATTTCTTTAGTGTTGCCATCAGTGCAACCCAACCATTTTCTTCTCGTCTGTGTAAAATATTCATACATTCCGGCAAAGCATCTAACACATCCTTTTCACGAGCGTCTATTATCCCGCTCATTATGTAAATAGTATCCTGGTGCATATACTTTTCTATCTTCTCATTCAGATCAATCAAAACATCCGCTACTATATTGGCAAATATTATATCAAATTTTCCTTGAACTTTATCTACTAAGTTCCCCGCTACAACAGTAAATTTGTCTTGTACAGAATTTATTTTGGCATTTTCTATGGCTGTTTTCACAGCAAGTTCATCTATGTCTATGCCCAAGACGGACTTGGCTCCTAGCAAGAGAGATGCAACCCCTAATATACCACTTCCACAACCTATATCTAAGACCTTGCTATTTTCATTAATAACTTTTTCCATCATTTCCAGGCATAATTTAGTCGTTTCATGCGCACCCGTCCCAAAGGCCAGACCTGGGTCAATTTTAACAACTTTTTTACCTTTAATTTTGTCATCTATTTTTTCCCACGTGGGGCAAATCACTAAACTTTCCCCCACATTTATTGGTTTAAAATATTTTTTCCAATTATTAATAAAACTATCTACATCACAAGAGCTCATAGAAATATCATTTTCTATTTTTGCCGCAGCCAAACGCTCTCTAAGGAAAGCTATGGATTCATTTGGATTTTCCTCCGGTTTTATATAAACATGAATAATAGCAATGTCGCGGTTCTTGCTCAACAAGTCCTCATCTATCAAATCAGTATGTGCAATTTCCTTAGCTTCATTTTCAAGGTTTGAATAATCCTCAATATAGATTCCATGCGGCACCACCATATTAGCTATACTTTCAGCTAATTCAATGTCCTTAACAGGTACTTTTAATCTTATTTCTGTCCACATATTTTCATTCTCCAAACATGGATTTGATTTTTTCAAAAAAGCTTTTTCTTTTCTGATAGTTCTCTTCACTCGCCAAAGATTCAAATTCCTTTAAAGCTGTTTTTTGTTTTACAGAAAGATTTCTAGGCACTTCAATAACTACTTTTACAAATTGGTCTCCCCTACCCCTAGAATGCAATTTTTGTATGCCTTTTCCTTTTAATTTAAAAACATCTCCAGGTTGAGTCCCTTCGTGTATACTGTAGCTTACTTTGCCGTCTATCGTAGGAACTGTCACTTCACAGCCCAACGTCGCTTGAGCAAAAGTAATAGGCAACTCACAGTACACGTCAAAGCCCTGTCTTTTAAAAACTTCATGAGGTTTTATATTTATAAGTACATGCAAATCTCCACTAGGTCCGCCATTTCTCCCAGCATTCCCATGCCCTGAAACATTCAAAATTTGACCTTGATCTATCCCAGCCGGCACATTAATCTCTATTTTCTTACTTCTGCTAACATGCCCTGTGCCTGAGCAACTCCTGCATGGTTTTTCTATTATTTTGCCTTGCCCATGACACCTGTCACAAGTCCTTGAAGTTTGTACAACACCAAAAGCAGTTCTTTGCGTAACCATAGTTTGACCTGTGCCGTGACACGTCGGGCAAGTCTTTGCACTGCTGCCTTTCTCTGCCCCAGTCCCTGCACACTCTTTGCAGTTTTCAATAACACGATACGAAATTTCCTTCTTACAACCTTTAGCAGCCTCCTCAAACGTCAAACTTACAGACGCACTGATATCGCTGCCTGCCACAGGAGCATTTGGATTTTTCCTATAGCGTTGCCCTGAGAAACCACCAAAGCCTCCTCCAAAAAAGCTACTAAATATGTCTCCTAAGTCTATATCCCCTGAAAACGGACTTCCACCCCAACCAGCACCGCCCGCTC
This sequence comes from uncultured Oscillospiraceae bacterium, assembly GCA_900549775.1. Taxonomy (GTDB): domain Bacteria; phylum Bacillota; class Clostridia; order Oscillospirales; family Acutalibacteraceae; genus UMGS1224. The sequence continues at coordinate 29,827 of URPR01000003.1, forward strand.
CATAGTTCGGGTCTACACCAGCGTGCCCAAACTGGTCATATTTTGCTCTTGAATCTTTATTCGAAAGGACTTCATAAGCCTCATTGACTTCTTTAAATTTGGCTTCAGCTTCTTTATCTCCAGGATTTAAATCAGGATGATATTTTTTGGCAAGTTTTCGGAACGCTTTTTTTATTTCATCTTCGCTTGCTGTTTTATCTACACCCATCACTTCATAGTAATCTCTTTTGTCTGCCAAAATCGTCAAATCTCCTTTAAGCAATCTATTATTTACATTTTTAAAGCCCGCACTATGCCGCGCGGGCTCATAACAGCCTTCAAGTTAATATTAACAAAATTTACTTATTGTCAACATCCTTAAAGTCTGCATCATAAACATTTCCATTTGCACTGTCATTAGTTTGGCTTTCTGCACCTGTTGCAGCGTTCGGTGCAGCCTGTTGAGCTGCTTGAGCATTCTGGTAAAGTTTAGCCGAAACTTCGTACATTGCTTTTTGTAAGCTTTCTGTCTCTGACTTAATGCTATCAATGTTTCCTGACGTGATTGTTTCTTTTAACTTTTTAACTTTCTCATTAAGTGAATCTTTGTCAGCTTGATCTATCTTATCTCCGTTTTCGTTCAAAAGTTTCTCTATAGCATAGCAAAGATTTTCAGCCTCATTTTTTGCATCTACTTCTTCTCTACGCTTTTTGTCTTCTGCCGCAAATTGTTCAGCGTTCTTTACAGCTTTTTCTATATCTTCTTTTGACATATTCGTACTAGACGTTATCGTGATTTTTTGTTCTTTTCCTGTTCCCAAGTCTTTAGCATGAACATTTACAATACCATTTGCGTCTATGTCAAAAGTAACTTCTATTTGTGGTATGCCTCTCATGGCAGGAGCTATGCCCGCAAGTGTAAATAGTCCTAATTGCTTATTATCTCTTGCAAATTCACGTTCACCTTGCAAAACATTAATTTCAACTTGTGTTTGATTATCTGCAGCTGTTGAAAATATCTGGCTTTTCTTGGTTGGTATAGTGGTATTTCTGTCTATTATTTTAGTCATAACTCCGCCCATAGTCTCAACACCAAGTGACAATGGCGTAACGTCAAGTAACAACAGACCTTGAACTTCCCCACCTAAAACTCCTGCTTGAAGCGCCGCACCAATAGCCACACATTCATCTGGGTTTATTCCTTTAAATGGGTCCTTGCCTATCAAATTTTTAACAGCTTCTTGAACCGCCGGAATTCTAGATGACCCGCCAACCATCAATACTTTGTCGATTTCTCCTATTGCTAATCCTGAGTCCTTCAAAGCCTGGCGTACTGGTCCCATAGTATTTTCAACTAAGTCCTTCGTAAGTTCATTAAACTTTGCCCTCGTAAGCGTTAAATCTAAATGTTTAGGTCCTGTAGCATCTGCTGTAATGAAAGGAAGGTTTATAGCCGTTGTAGTTACGCCCGAAAGTTCAATCTTTGCTTTTTCCGCAGATTCTTTCAATCTTTGCATAGCCATCTTATCGTTTTTCAAATCTATACCTGTTTCAGATTTAAACGAAGATACCATCCAGTCTATAACTCTCTGATCAAAGTCGTCGCCTCCTAAGCGGTTGTTGCCCGCCGTAGCTAAAACTTCCTGAACCCCTTCGCCCATTTCTATAATAGATACGTCAAATGTTCCACCACCTAAATCATACACCATGATTTTTTGATCATTTTCTTTATCTATCCCGTATGATAAAGCAGCAGCTGTGGGTTCGTTTATGATGCGTTTTACTTCTAGACCTGCTATTTTACCAGCATCTTTCGTAGCTTGCCTTTGAGCATCCGTGAAGTAAGCCGGTACAGTGATGACAGCTTGAGTTACTTTATCGCCCAAGTAACTTTCTGCATCTGCTTTCAGTTTCTGTAAAATCATTGCTGAAATTTCTTCCGGTGAGAAATTCTTGCCATCGATAGATACTTTATAACTCGAACCCATTTCGCGTTTTATAGAAGTTACAGTGCGTTCTGGATTAGTTATAGCTTGACGCTTAGCTACTTGACCAACTAATCTCTCTCCGTTTTTAGAGAAAGCTACTATTGATGGAGTCGTCCTCGCTCCTTCTGCATTGGCTATAACTACTGGTTCGCCACCTTCTATAACCGCTACACATGAATTTGTTGTTCCTAAATCGATTCCTATTGTCTTTGACATAAAAACTACCCCTTTCCGCTTTTCTTTAAGAAAAGAAAAGCTTGGCAAAAGAAACTACGTTTTGCCCTTTTTGACCATTTACATATTTTTTATTTTCTTGACTATAAATTAGTTTACATCTTAACTTAAAGCCGTTCTCCTAAGGAAAATCATTAGCCAAACAGTAAACTAAGTTTTTCCATATCTGATCATCTATATTTTTTTATTTTCTTGACTATAAAATTAGTTTACATCTTAGCTTAAAACCGTTCTCTTAAGGAAAAACACTAGCCAAGCAGTAAACCTAGCTTTACCCTTTTTACCATTTATATATCTATAAATTAATTCGTACCCTAGTTTAAAACCACTCCATCAATTGCAAATCTTTAAAAATCAATAACGTAGACTTAACCTTGTAACCCTTGCGATTGTCTATACATGTCTTCTATCGTGATATCGTAGATTTCACCTAGTGAGGCACAATACTGTAAAATTTGCCACGGCTCATTAGTGTGAAAATGTATTTTTATCAAGTCTTCATCTCCAACTACTAGAAGGCAGTCTCCGCTAAAGTGTTCTTTAAAGTACTTGTTTATCGCGTTTTCATCTAAATTTTCACCTTCTATAAGCAGCTGTGTATCGTATTTAAACTCCAAATTTTCGCCTCCCATCGGTAAAATTTTTCACCAAACAAAGGGCAAAGCCCTTTGTGTCGGCTCAGGAGACCCCGAGAGGAGATCGAAACTCCTCTCGGAATGTTTTTGGTTACTTTTGTCATTTAACAAAAGTGACTATCAATTTATTACCTTCACCATTGCATGACGAATAACCTTTTCGTTCAACTTATACCCACGCTGAAAAACCTCAACTATAGTGTTCTCCTCTGCATCTGCATCTTCGCAGTGCGCAATGGCATTATGAATATCCGGGTCAAATTTATCCCCCACATTGCCAAAAGATTCCACACCAAGTTTTTTAAAAGACGCATTCAGCTGATTGATAACCAACTCTAGACCTTTCTGGTAGTCCGATTGCGTCCCGCCAACCGATTTTGCCGCCATTTCCAAACTATCTGCAACAGACAACATATTTTCAATAGCGTTCGCTGTCGCATCGTTATAAATCAAAGCCTTATCACGTTCAGTGCGTTTCCGATAATTGTCATATTCAGCAGCCACTCTCAAGAATAAATCTTTTTGCACTTCAAGTTCTTTCTTAAGCTTTTCGTTTTCAGCCAATACCTGCGAAACGTCCACGCTATCTAAGTCTAACTTTTCATCTTGCGCCAAGTCACTCTCAAGTTCTACATTTTCTAAAATTTTTTCTTCCGCCAAAATTACATCTCCTTATTGCTAAATTTCTAAAATGTCACCAAGTAAATTACCAATCGTCAAAGTCAAATAATCCACATATGACATTAAAGCACCATAATCCATTCTCATAGGCCCCACCACTCCTATAGAACCAAACTCTTGGCCATTTACACAGTATTTATTTACTATTACACTGGAATTTGCAAGTTCATCGCAGTTACTTTCCTTCCCTATGAGTGCGTTTTGGTTTTCGTGAGCTTTTAAGAAAATTTGATCTACACTGTTTACTTCCTTTAATAAGTTTATAGTGTTTACAGCTTCGTACGAATTTACATCAGGAAAAAATAGAAGGTTCGTTTGTCCTTCAAGATAAACCTCTTTTTTAGAAACATCCTGGCAGAGCTCCCAAAAAGCTTTCAGCATTTCCTTTATGGTATCAGAAAAGTCCGAAAAGCCCAATAAAACATCTTTTACAGCTGATAATGTCACACTTGAAGCAGGTAATGTAAGAAAATTTTCATTTAAGATTGAGCTGAAAAGCTTTAACATTGCTTCTGTTACTCTTGCCGAAATTTTAAATATTTTACTTTTCACCATACCGGTTGAAAGACAAACTACAATCATAGCTGTATGGTCGCCTGTTTTCAATAAATTAATGCTGTTGATCTTAGCATCATTTGAGCATATAGTCGTAACAACTGCACATTTTGTAATATCTGCCAAAACGTTTGCCGCAGCGCTTAATAGATTTTCAGGCGTTCCTGAATTTGTCTCTAAAAAATCATCTATAAATTTTCTAGCTTGCGACGGCACGCTTTTTTTGTTCATCAGTTCATTTATATATAACCTATACCCCTTATATGACGGAACCCTACCTGCCGAAGTGTGCGGCTGCTCAAGATATCCAAATTCCGTTAGCTCTGCCATTTCATTCCGGAGTGTTGCCGAAGAAACACCTAAGTTTAAAGTATTGCATAAGTTTTTAGAGCTCACAGGTTCTCCATTTTCAATGTAGCTTTCAACTATTGCAGATAAAATTTTTTGTTTCCTCTGTGAAAGTCCTATAGAAATCACCTCCAACTACAGTGCTACAGTAGTCTTGCGCTAAATTAGCACTCACTTCACATGAGTGCTAATTTTAATTTACCACAACATTCCTTATATGTCAACACATTCTTTATGATTATTTTCGCGTTGTTGTGTATATTTATCCTACTTATTTTTTTCTTTATACATCCTGGCTTTTTCTTTTCCGAGTTTCGATCTTATATCTTGTCCACAAAAATTAATTAATCTATAATGGCCCCAAAGTCGTGAAACTAGGCGTTCAGAATAATTTGTTTGTATTTTTTGTGGCGGTATATTGGTGCTTATTATCGTTGGCTTATTATAAAGTATTCTCGAATTTATAATGTTATAAATTGCAGCATTTGAAAAATTTGTTTGAAATTCAGTTCCCAAGTCGTCCAATATAAGTAAATCACAGCTTATTAAGTGTAGTTCTGTTTCATCGTTATTTTCAGAATATCTAAATCTCTCTTTTTCTAATTTAGAAATTATACTCGGCATGGAAACGTAAACTACTCCAAACCCATTTTTTATCACTTCGTTTGCTATTGCCAATGATAAATGAGTCTTTCCTAACCCCGTGGCACCATTCATAAAAAGGTTTTCAGAATTCAGACTGAACTTCTTTGCATAGTTTACACAATAATCCAATATGCGCTCCATTCGTGATCTGTTTGAAGGTGAGGCATCAGAGGTATCGCTATAATAGTCAAGGCTGAAAGACTCAAAAGTAGATAACGACAGTGGGGATAATTTGTTTAATTGATTATACGTTTCATATCGAAGTATACTCTTTAAACAAGTACACATTTTTCCATCCACAAAGCCTGTATCTTTGCACTTTTCACAGTCGTAGTGCATGTCAAGGTAATTACTCGGCAAATTCGCACTTTTTAAAATATCACTTAGTTCATTTTGTAGTTTTAAGTTTGTTTCCTTCAACTTTTCAAGCTGAATCTTTGCATTTTCTCCACTTAAGACAGCTTTTGCCGCAATGATAGCTGTCTGTGACAACAACTTCTCTATTTCCGCTATTCGCTTAAATCGTATATGTAATAATTTTTTTTTCTTTTCATTTTCTCTTGCATTTTTGTTTCGTCTTTGCTCTAAAGCTCTATTTGCTAACTCATATATCTCGTAGCTGTAGCTCATAAAATTTCCTCTATTCTTTTCTTTTTAAAAATTAATTTATCCTCTTATTCATTTTCAAAATCGTCCAGTTTTACATACGATATATCTTTCTTGTTTACCTTTAAAGTTTCGCCGTTGGTTTCTATCTCTATTACGTTGTCAACAAATGAAACTAGTTTTCCTGATATTTCCTTGTTGCCTTTTTCGTTAGGCCTTATTAGCTTTACTTTTACTCCTTCGTTTAAGTATTTCTGAAAATGTTCATCTTTTATAAGTTCTCTCTCAAGCCCAGGTGAACAAACTTCCAAACAATAAGGCACTTTTATTGGATCTAGCTCATCAAGTGGCCCGTCTATGGCTCTGCTCATTCTTTCACAGTCTTCTATCCCTATTCCTTTATCTGAATCTATAAAGATCCTCAGATACCAAGTAGCACCTTCTTTTACGAACCTTACATCCCAAATTTCATATCCTAGGTCTTTCGCTACTTTTTTAGCTAAATTCTCCACTACTAAAGATGTATTGTTTTTTCCCATTTTTACACCAACTTCATTATTTTTCATTGTTGTGCGCCGCGCCGCCGCGGTTGCAAGCTTCGCTTGCGAAAAATTAAAATTTTTACTATGGCAAAGCTATTGCCATAGTAACCGCGGCGGCGCGGCGCACAAAGCACTACATCTGCTTTTTAGCACGTGAAGCTATGATTTATCATCAATTTCTTCCAAAGCTTTAGCTAGCTGATCCGGGCAAGAAGTCCCCCTTCCGGCACAATCAATACCTTTACATTTTTTAATAACATCACTAACTTTCATACCGCTAACCAAAGACGCTATCCCCTGTGTGTTCCCACTACAGCCACCCACAAATTTAACATCTTTGACCACATCACCGTCTACATTCACTATTATTTCTCTTGAACAAGTTCCTTTCGTCCGATATCTATGTTCCAAAATTAACTCTCCTTTCAAATTTAAACATGTTATTTTTTGTTTTGAAAAAATCCTGACATATTAAAAACAACCCATATCGATTTAAAAAAGATATACAAATCTAATTTTAACGATAACGAATGCAAATATTCCGTATCGAATTGAACTTTGCTATTTATATCTAAAAGGTTTCTGCCATTAACTTGTGCTAAACCGGTTATCCCCGGTCTAATTCTATATACACCATTTTCATTTCTAAGTTCATGTGCCTCTCTTTCTTCCGGTATCAAAGGTCTTGGCCCAATTAGGCTCATATCTCCTTTTAAAACATTAAATAGCTGTGGCAATTCGTCCACACTTGTTAGGCGAAGAACTTTTCCCACTTTCGTTATATATTCATCACGGTCATAAAGTTCCGCCGCGGCTTTATTTTTAGGTGCGCGAGTAAGCATGGTTCTAAACTTGTAAACTTTTATTATTTTTCCATCTTTACCTACTCTCGGCTGAGAAAACACAACCGATCCAGCAGAAGTAAGTTTTATAAAAACAGATGCTAAAATAAATATGGGGAAACAGGCTACAAGTAAAACAAACGAAATTAAAATATCGCAAAAGCGTTTAAAAACTAGGTACACCTTCTGGCACTTACTAAAATTCAAATAATCATCTAACTTTCTATAGCTATCACTCAAATAACTCAAATACAATTCCTTATTTTCCATTACTTCCTCACCGTAACAAATTATCAGTTTTATTTATTATAAATTGATTAGCTGCCAATGTCAATTTACAAGTAATTTGATCGAATGAAATCTAAAAATTTCCTTACAGGTTGTCCTTCTAATACTATTCTCCAAAAATAATCGCTTTATTTAATTTTAAAAAATAATCCATATTAAGCCAAATGCCTTCCGAAAATTTTTAATGACATAATAAAAATAGTGTTGTATAATTAAGTTTAGAAAACTTTAATAAATTTGAAAAATAAAAATGGAGTGATTTTTTTGCTTAACAAAGCTTTCAGTATAATCGAAGAAAAACTCAGCGAAACTTTATCATCCAAAGGATTTACCGCAAAAAAAAATGACGGCCTAACTACTACATTTTCCGACAATAACGTAAACTATAAACTGGAATATGACGAAAATAGTAAAAAATTTATACTGTCCTTTGCTGATGAAAACAGCGATAATTATAAATCTATTTCGGTTTGGCTGTTTGATCCTGAAAGTGACACTGAAAAAGAAGCAAAATCTATAGCTAACGATTTTTCTGATTACTTTAATGGCTCTAAAAATGATTTGAAAGTAAAAAAGTCTTCTAAAAAAAGCGATGAAGACTCCACAGCTGGCCTAATGTTTATGGTAAATCGCTTTGCTACTATTTTCCCAGAAATAAAAGAAGATATAAAACTTGAAAAAAATTTATTCGAGTCTTTTCGTGCTATTAATTTTACAAGAGAAAAAATATTGCCGCTCGTCTTAAACCTTGTAGAGACGTGTAAACCCGGCGATAAGTATAAAAAGTTATGTTCAACCCTTAACAATCTCTACGATAATGGGAATTTGGATACTAGAGCTTGCATAACTATAGTAATATTAAATTCAGTTTGTGATTGTAGTGAAAAAGCCATCGAAAAATTGCAGAAAAATCTAAGTGAAGACTTGAACCACGCTTGGAAAGCTGCTAAAAAATATAAAGGCAAAAAAGTTAAACCTGAAAAAAGAAAAACTAAAAAAAGTTTCTTTGAAAAAGCTTTAGAAAACACTCAATCTCAGCAGTTGCACAATTAACAAGGAGACCTATAAATGATTTTATGTCCGATTGATAAATTACCAAAGGACTTTCAAAACAACGATGTCAAAATTTTTTACGATAAACTCAAACATAAAAAAACTAATCTCATATTAAAAAAAACGTTCGATATCCTACTTTCATTTTTACTCATCATTTTATTTTTGCCACTTTTTTTGATAATTTCAATAGTGGTGAAATTAACGTCGAAAGGACGCATATTTTACTTACAGGAAAGAGTGACAACTTATAAAAAAACTTTCAAAATAATAAAGTTCAGAACAATGATAGAAAACGCCGATAAAATGGGATCGCTTGTAACTGTAAACAACGATGCACGTATCACTAAGGTTGGTGCATTTTTAAGAAAAACTAGACTGGACGAAATACCACAACTTTTTAACATTCTAAAAGGTGAAATGAGCTTTGTGGGCGCTAGACCTGAGGTTCCAAAATATGTAGATAAATACAGCGACCAGATGAAATCCACTTTGCTCATGCCAGCCGGAGTAACCTCCCTAGCTAGCATAAACTTTAAAGATGAAGATAAACTTCTAAACAATGCTGAGAACGTTGACGAAACTTACATAAATAAAATATTGCCCGAAAAAATGAAATACAATCTTGAATACATAGAAAAATTTAATTTGATTTATGATTTTAAAATAATGTTTAAAACAGTTTTCGCTGTAGCGAAAAATAACGCATAGGAGAAAACCATGGAAAATATAAAACTTTCACCGCCTGACATTACTGACGAAGAAATTGCAGAAGTTGTAGATACGCTAAGATCTGGATGGATAACCACAGGGCCTAAAACAAAATTATTTGAAAAAAAAATAGCTGATTATTGCCAAACAAAAAGAGCTGTATGTTTAAACTCGGCTACAGCTTGCATGGAAATGGCTTTAAGGTTACTTGAAATTGGACCAGAAGACGAAGTAATAACCAGCGCTTACACCTACACTGCATCAGCAAGTGTAATTTGTCATGTGGGCGCCAGGCCAGTGCTAGTAGACACTAAAAAAGGTTCATTTTTCATGGATTATGATAAACTAGAAAAAGCTATAACCCCTAAAACTAGAGCAATTATACCCGTTGATCTCGCTGGCGTTATGTGCGACTACGACAGAATATTTAAAATTGTTGAAAGTAAAAAAGACATTTTTAAACCCAAAAATGATATTCAAGATAGAATAGGAAGAATAGCAGTCTTAGCAGATTCTGCTCATGCGTTCGGTTCTAGCTTAGAGGGACAAGTCTGTGGCAGCGTTGCGGATTTTACTAGTTTTTCTTTTCATGCCGTTAAAAACCTCACTACATCTGAAGGAGGAGCTTTGACATGGAAAAGTATAAATGGCATCTCAGATGACGAAATATACAAACGGGTCATGCTTCTTTCTCTTCATGGTCAAACAAAAGATGCCCTCTCTAAATCCAAAATCGGCAGCTGGGAATATGACATTGTAACTCCAGGCTATAAGTGCAACATGACCGACATAATGGCTGCTTTAGGGCTAGTTCAGCTTAAAAGGTATGATAAGCTTTTAGCAAGGCGAAAAGAAATTATAGAAAAATACGATACTGCATTTGAAAATTTGCCGGTTACGCCATTAAAACATCATACCAACAGGTACTCTTCTTGTGGGCATCTTTACATGCTGTCTTTAGATAATAAAGATGAAGTTTTTAGGAATAACTTAATAAAAAAATTAGCTGAATTCGGCATTCCTTCAAATGTTCACTACAAGCCTCTTCCAATGTTGACAGCTTACAAAAATTTAGGTTTTGGTATAAGCGATTTTCCTAATGCTTATAACTCATATAAAAATGAAATTACCTTGCCGCTACACACTCTGCTTACAGATGAGCAAGTTAACTTTATAATTGACAAACTTAAGACTTGCCTGTCTTAAGTTTATTGAACAGGACTTGTAAAACAAAGGATGAAAGGGCTGATTTTTAGTTGGCTAAAATGAAAAGTACGTTTAAAAATGTACTTTACGATTCCAGTTTATTTAGAATTTTCTTTTTTGTTAATTTATTCTTAGGGTCATTTATGCTGCTTGACGCTGTAGCTATAGGAATCGATGGAATTATGATGATATGGGCCGGGTTTATATTTAAAAAGCATATAAAAAATAATTCTTTAAAAAACATAGATCATAATAAAATCATTTTACTTTTTTTAGCATCTGCGCTCTTCACAACGCTATTGCATGCAAAGATGTCGTTTCCCCTTTACCTTGCGTTCGACTTTATCATGATATACCACTATGCTATTTGCTTATTGCTTTTGTACGGATTAGCGTTTGATGTCGAAGCAAGCAAACAAAAAATTTCAAATGAAATTTTAACCGTTTTCAAAATTGTTGCCTACACTACCGTTGCCATTACTTTTATAAGTTTTATTATTTTACTTCTTAATGAAAAAATAACCATTTACAAGGAAACAAAACTTTTAGGAACTATAAACTATGAAATTGGCATATACCAAAGACCCGGAATAAAAAGGTTTACAGGAGTTTACAGTAACCCAAACATACTAGCTTTTTGCTCCGTTTTATCGATCATTTTCATTCATGCTTTGATCGAATCAAAAAACTTTTTAAGAAAGCATAGCAGTCTCTTTAGATTCATTTGTGCCATATGTTTTTTCGCAATAAATTTAGCAGCACTGATCCTAAGCGACTCTATAGCTTCAATAGTATTCTTGTTCTTCTATTTACTTTTCACTTTGATCTATAAAATTTTCTTTGAGAAAAAGTCCAGAAGTATCTTCACGCTTACAGTGAAAATCGCATCATTCCTATTAATAGCGGTTGGTTTTGCTCTTGCACTGCTGATATTAAAAGGTGACTTGCAAACAAGCTTTTCTAAATTTATATCGCTAATTTGTCCCTCTTATACAGGAACCTTCGGCAGAGAAAATTACGATTTAAGCTATGGCAGCGGCAGGAAAGTCTTGCTGGAACAAGCTATGATTATTTTTCAACATAACCCTATTTTCGGAATCGGGATTTCGAATATTTGGAAGTACGGACAGATTTATTTTGAAGACGGTATCGCTTTTCCTAATTTTATATTGGGGATGTCCTTCCCAAATTTTCACAATGGTTACCTCACGATTTTGGCTTGCTATGGAGCCATTGGCTTTTTATTGTTCTTAACATTCATATTTTTATCTCTCAAAAATATAATTAAGCAATTAGTCAATAAACGCAATACAAACAGCATGTTTCCTTGCATCTCTGCTGCCATTTGTGCCTATCTTGTTTATGCACTGTTTGAAAAAACCTTCTTATCTGAAATAAACTTTATGGGCGTAACTTTTTGGCTCTTGCTTGGGTACGCAACATATTTAAGCCGCATTCAAGACGGAAAAAGTTAAAGCGAGGCTTACACACTATGGTAAATATCAAAACTTTAAATTTTCATTACGAGGAAAAACTTGTACAGTTATTACATGAAAAAAATTTAAAAATTGCAACGGCTGAAAGCTGCACAGGTGGACTTATCTCTAAAATGATAACAGATGTAAGTGGAGCTTCTAATGTTTTTGAATGTGGCATCTGCTCATATTCAGACAGGATAAAGAAAAACCTTTTAAATGTTCACCGCTCTACTTTAGAAAAATATTCAGCTGTGTCCTCCCAGGTTGCTATTGAAATGGCTGAAAATGTCAGAAAAATATCAAATGCCGATATAGGTCTATCTACAACTGGATATGCAGGTCCATCCGCTACATCAAAAAATGAAAAAGTAGGTCTTGTTTACATTGGCATAAGCACTGAAAAATTCTCTAAAGCTATAAAGTTAAACATAAAGACAAAATACCTTAACAGTACAAGGAACAACATAAGAAAAATAGCTAGTGCAAAGGCTATTTTGCTCGTTATACGTACTGCTAAAAATTTTAGCATCCTCTAGCATCATAACTTACACTGAAAAATCCCACAAAATTTTAGAATAACCCCAGTTATATGCATTTTTCTTCATGCTTATGTCCCACATGTCATCATTTTTCCCTTGAAAAATATACTAATTATTGAGATAATAGAAAATATGTTTTAGTTCTCTGGAGGTAGCAAATGGAAAATACTTGCGCAATAATATTAGCAGCCGGTGAAGGAAAAAGAATGAAATCAAATTCACCAAAAGTTTTATCTAAAGTACTGTTTAAGCCAATTTTGCAGTGGGTTATAGATTCTTTATCTAGCTCCAGCATCGACAACGTTTGCGTTGTATGCGGATATAAGCACGAACAGATTGAAGAATATCTTAAAAACACAAATGCAAACTTTTCTACTGCTTTGCAAAAAGAACAGCTAGGTACCGCTCACGCAGTGATTACCGCGAGTGACTTTTTAAAAAACAACATAGAAAAAGATGTTCTCGTTTTATGCGGAGATGCGCCTTTTATAGACTCTGAAACTATAATAGCATCCCTTAACTTTCACAGACAAAACCACAACAGTGCAACGGTCTTTTCTGCTAAAGTTAATAACCCATTCGGGTACGGCAGGATTGTACGGGATGAATATAATAAACTTTTAAAAATAGTGGAACAGAAAGATACAGATGAGAAAACAAGTCATATAAATGAAGTAAATTCGAGCATTTACTGGTTCAACGTTAAGGATTTGCTCAGCGTAATTTACAGCATATCAAATAAAAATGCGCAAAGTGAGTTCTACTTGCCGGACGCTATAGAATTACTCATAAGTAATGGGAAAAATGTCGATGCATTTGTCGTGGAAAACGAAAATATTATTCTTGGGGCAAACGACAAAGTTCAACTTCAGCAATTAAACAAAATAGCACGAGAAAAAGTTTTGAACAAATTGATGCTATCAGGTGTCAATATCCCCTTTCCAGATGGCGTAGTTATATGTGATGAAGTAAGAATTGGCACCGATGTAACTATTTTGCCAAATACAATACTCCAAGGTAAAACTATAATAGGTAACAACTGCGCTATTGGACCAAATGTGCTGCTTGACGGCTGCAGTGTACTAGATAATAAAAACTTAAGCTTCAAAAACCTTAAAAATTGCACCGTTTAGTTAAAATCATTTTTCGATTTTAACTCTTACTTTTATGTAAAGGAGATTTAAGATGAGTTTTCGTGGCACGGAAATCAAAATTTTTTCAGGCAGTTCAAATTATATATTCGCTCAAAACATCGCTTCACATCTTGGACTTCCTCTTGGCAAGGCTGAAATTAAAACTTTTAACGATGGTGAAATTGCCGTATCCCTCTGTGAACCTGTAAGAAACTCTGACTGCTTTATAGTACAATCTATCTGCAACCCAGTTAATGATAATTTAATGGAACTTTTGGTAATGATAGATGCCATGAAAAGGGCCTGCGCTGCCAGAATAACTGCCGTTATCCCTTATTTCGGGTACTCCAGACAGGACAGAAAAGCACATTCCTGTGACCCAATATCTGCAAAACTTGTCGCTGATCTCTTAACTGTTGCAGGTGCCAATAGTATTTTGACTATGGATTTACATTCCCCTCAAATTCAAGGCTTTTTCAATATTCCAATAGATAACTTAGAAGGATGCCAGATCTTGGCTTCATTCATAAAAGATGAAATAAAAAATCATAAAGATCATTACATTGTTGTCTCTCCAGACCTCGGCTCTGTTACTAGAGCTAGAGATTTTTCAAAAATCTTGGGAGTGCCTTTCGCTATAATCGATAAAATACGACCTACAGCAAACGTTTCCGAAGTTGTAAATATTATTGGTGATGTAAAAGGTAAAAAAGTAATTTTAATTGACGATATGGTAGACACTGCCGGCACCTTATGTAACGCCGCTAAAGCTGTTATCGAAAGAGGAAAAGCCGTTGAAGTTATCGCTTGCGCAACACATCCTGTTTTATCTTGCGATGCTGTGGTAAAGCTTCAAAATAGTTACATAGAAAAGTTATACCTTCTAGATACCGTTCCTTTGCCTCAAGAAAAACTTTTAAGCAAAATAAAAGTTCTTCCTACAGCTTCATTTTTCGCCAAAGCTATAGAAAAAATTCACGGGTAACCCACCACTATGGTACTCAGTTAAATGTCTACTTTTAAGAAAGGAAAAAATTATGTTTGATATATTTAAAAAGCTCACAGTAAACCGAAAAAATGATCCTATTGAACATTTAGTTGTAGGACTTGGTAACCCTGGCTCTAAATACGAAAACACACGTCACAATGCCGGGTTCATCGCGCTTGATTATATAGCAAATCAGTTAGATGTAAATTTTAATAAATCTAAATTTGATGCACTTTTTTCAGAAGCTGTTATAGATGGCAAAAGAGTTTTACTCATAAAACCTCAAACTTTTATGAACTTAAGTGGCGAATCTGTCATTCAATTTATGTCGTTTTACAAAATTCCAAGTGAAAATGTTATTATTCTTTTTGACGATATATCACTGGCCCCAGGAAATCTTAGAGTAAAACGAAGCGGTAGTCATGGCGGCCACAACGGCATGAGAAACATCATACAACTAGCTAAGACGGACAATTTCCCTAGAATAAAAATAGGAATAGGTGCAAAACCGACTGACTGGGACTTGGCAGACTGGGTAACTTCAAAATTTTCTGATGAAGATTTAAAACTGCTAAATAAGGCTGCAGAAAATTCATACACCGCTTTGAAGTTAATGCTGAACGGGGAAATAGAAAAAGCTATGAATTTAGCAAACAGAAAAATCTTTAATTGATTGATCCATTTGCCAACAAGGAGATAAGTATGGATTTTATTCTTAAAAAAATAGGCGAACTCCCTGAGTTTAAAGAACTTATACAAAGCATAGAAAATCACTCTCTACCCGTCAGTCTGACGGGTCTTTCTGATATTCATAAAGCAAGTTTCATAAATGCACTATCTTTAAAATTGAGTTGCCCTAGTTTGATTTTAGTTCCAAATGAAGCATCTATGCAAAATTTATTTGAATGTTTGAAACCATTCGGCAGACGAATATTCTGTTATCCTAGCAGAGATTTCGCGTTTTATGACATTGAAGGAAAATCCTCAGAATATGAACATGAAAGGTTAAACGCACTTGTCAGCATTGAAAAAGGTTTAGCGGATATAGTTATCGCACCCATAGACGCCGCTCTACAACACACCGTTCCTGTAAATGTTTTAAATGATAATTTAATTACTTTATCTGAAACACAGGTCCTTCCCATTGATAATATCGTAGACAGTCTAATTTCCTGCGGGTATGAAAAAAGTCATGAGGTAGAAGGCCCTGGACAAATTTCTCAAAGAGGCTGCATTTTAGATGTTTTTCCCGTAGGTTCCGCATTTCCTGTAAGAGTTGAATATTGGGGTGATGAAATTGATTCTATATCTCAATTTGATCCTTACTCACAGCGCCGCTTAAAGTCCATAAAGCATGTGCTTATCCCTCAAGCTAAAGAAGTTATTATTAAAGACACCAAAAAGCTTATTTGTGACATTGATAAAATCGTAGAAAAATTAGCATCCAGAAAAGTCCCTTCAAAAGCAGTTGAAACATTAGAACACGAAAAAGAGCTTCTTATTTCTTCCTGCAAGTTACCAATGTCTGATAAGTTTATAAATTTATTATATGAGAAAACCACATTGTTTGATTACTTTAAAGATTCTGCAATATTTATAGATGAATCCATAAAGATTTTAGATAGGCTTAAAGGTACATCGTGGCAGCAAAATAAAGATATTAAAAGTTTTATCGAAGATGGCATACTCTGCACTGAACTTGGAACATTTAACGAAGATGAATGCTTTTTTAAAAACAGTTTAAATAATAAAAAAGTTGTTTACTTAGACGCATTTCCTCACAACAGTTATCCTACCGCCCCACATAAGACCTTAAGCGTATCAGCAAATACTTTGCCGCCTTTATCAGGTACGTTGTCAAACCTTCAGGAAAACTTAAAAGAAAAAGTAGAAAATAAATCGGCTGTCGTTATCTTAGCAGGTAACGACAAAACCGCTGTTTCTATAAGCGATGATCTAAACAAAATAGGCATATCAAGCGAGTATAAAGTCAATATAGATTCTGTACAAGACGGCAAAATCTATATCACTTCGGGCCATTTAACCAAGGGATTTGAATACCCTTATATTAATTTTTCTGTTTTTACGTTAGGTGTACAAGATTTCAAAAAAAGTAAAACTTCTAAAAAAAAGAAAAATACCAAAAAACTTTACAGCTTGGCAGATATAAATATTGGCGATTACGTTGTGCATTCTTTGCATGGCATAGGTATTTTTAAAGGCATTCATAAAGTTAAAGTTCAAAATATTGAAAAAGATTACATCAAAATTGAATACGCAAAAAAAGATACGCTGTATGTCCCCGTTACGCAGCTTGATATGGTGGACAAATATATTGGTCCTAAGGAAAACATTAATGTGAAATTAAATCGACTCGGGTCAAACGACTGGCAAAACTCTAAAAATAAGGTGAAGCTCGCTGCTAAAAGTATTGCTAAAGAGCTTATAAAACTATACTCCGAAAGGATGAACACAAAAGGTTACGCTTTCAGCGAAGACAACGAACTGCAACATGACTTTGATGCACATTTTGAATATGAGGAAACTGAGGATCAGTTGAAATGCATAGAAGAAGTAAAAAAAGATATGCAGAGTCCTCATCCTATGGACAGGTTGCTTTGCGGAGACGTAGGTTTTGGTAAAACTGAGGTCGCCCTACGAGCAGCCTTTAAGTGCGTTGCCGATTCTAAACAATGCGCTATACTGGTACCTACTACCATTTTAGCTTGGCAACATTATCAAAACATTGTAAAAAGGTTCGATAATTTCCCTGTTAGAATTTCTTTATTATCTAGATTCAAGACGCCTAAACAGCAAAAAGAAATTTTAAAAAAGCTAAAAAACGGCGAAATAGACATAATAGTTGGAACACACAGACTTGTGCAAGATGATGTAAAGTTTAGAGACTTGGGTCTTGCTATAATCGACGAAGAACAAAGATTTGGAGTTAAACAAAAGGAAAAATTTAAAACTTTGGCCAAAAATATAGATGTTCTAACCCTTTCTGCAACACCTATCCCTAGAACCTTAAATATGGCTATGTCAGGCATCAGAGACATGTCTACACTGGAAGAGTCTCCACAAAATCGGCACCCTGTGCAAACTTACGTACTAGAGCACGATCAAGCCGTTATAAATGAAGCCATCCGCAGAGAATTAAGAAGGAATGGACAGGTTTATTACTTATACAACAATGTCGAAAATATTTCGTTATTTGCAAATAAACTTCAATTGCAGATACCAGAAGCTAAAATAGCAATAGGGCACGGAAAAATGACGCAAGCTGAACTTTCAGAAGTGTGGGAAAAAGTTATGAACCATGAAGTGGACGTGCTAGTTTGTACAACCATAATAGAAACTGGCGTCGACATTCTTAATGTCAACACATTAATAATAGAAAATGCCGATAGGTTCGGACTTTCGCAATTGCATCAGATCAGAGGACGTGTGGGAAGATCAACTAAAAGAGCCTATGCTTACTTTACGTTTAAGAAAAATAAAGTCTTAACGGAAATCTCTCAAAAGCGTTTAGAAGCTATAAGAGAGTTCACTCAATTTGGTTCTGGGTTCAAAATAGCCATGAGAGATCTTGAACTAAGAGGTGCCGGAAATATACTTTCGGGCCAACAGCACGGTCATATAGCTGATGTAGGCTACGATATGTATTTAAAGTTGCTGGGAGAAGCTATAAATGAAGAAAAAGGAATAAAAACAGAAAACGAAAGCTTTGAGTGTGCTGTAGATGTTCAAATTCCGGCGTTTATCCCCGAAAAATATATAAGTAACGTGAACCAGAGAATAGATATTTATAGAAAAATATCTGACATTCGCTCAGAGGAAGACGCAAGCGACGTTACCGACGAATTAATCGATAGGTTTTCTTCTCCTCCCAGGCCTGTCCTAAATTTAATAGATATCGCTTTAATCCGCAGTAAAGCCTCAAAGTGTAAAATCTCTGAAATTAAACAGCAAGGGAACAAGATTACGCTGTTTGGAGAAAGTATCGATAAGACTTTCATTGACGACCTCTTAATGAAGTTCAAAAACGTCAAACTAAAAAATAAGCCTAAGTCTCACATCATCCTAGATGCAGACTCAGGCGAATCACTAATCAAGATTTTAAAGAATATTTTAAGATAAATTATTTTTCACAAATCAAATTTCCATCTATAAACACCATTTCTGGCTCCGACAAAATATCTAGTGGGTCAGTTGAAAACACCGCAAGGTCAGCGTCTTTTCCCACTTTTATCGAACCAACTCTTTCATCTATCTTGCACACTTTTGCAGCATTAATAGTAATAGCCTTTAAAGCCTCTTCCCTGCTTAGACCGCCTTTTACCGCAAGTGCTGCGCACAAGCGTAAGTATTGTATGGGCGTTTCCGGGTGATCTGTAATTATTCCAAACAAAATATCCGGTGATAAAATTTTAGGCGATTTTATGCTTAAGTTTATAAGCTCCGGTTTAGATTTATCGGAAAAGTTTGGTCCCAGCAAAACTCTTGCTTTTTCTTTTTTTAATTCTTCTTTAATTAAATGAGCTTCTGTAGCGTGAACTATCACATAATCCAAGTCAAATTCCTTACAAATTCTAATAGCAGTGAAAATGTCATCGGCTCTATGAGCGTGAAAATGAGCTGAAGCTTTCTTTTCAAACAAGGGTATCAGCGCTTCACACTTTAAGTCAAATTCCGGCACATCATCTATACTTTTATTCTTTTTGGCTCGTATTTTCGATAAATAATATTTCTTCGCTTTATACAGCTGTTCCCTTATAAGCGCAGCTGTAGCCATTCTTGTCATAGGCATTTGTTCCTTGTCGCTGTAAACCGCTTTTGGATTTTCGCCCAGCGCAAACTTCATCGCAACGGGTGACTTTATTATCATATCATCTATTCTTTTTCCGTAAGTTTTTACTGCTATTATCTCGCCTCCTATGGCATTTGCACTACCAGGGCCTGTTAAAACCGTGGTCACGCCAGACTTATATGCATCTTTAAAGCATTCATCCATTGGGTTTGCAGCGTCTATTGCCCGCAAATGAGGCGTTATTGGGTCATTTTCTTCGTTGCCATCGTCCCCTTCAAAAGTAAGCCCATTTTCAAACATGCCCAAATGTGTATGAGCATCTACAAAACCAGGGTATACGCTTTTTCCATGCAAATCTATTGTTTTTTCATCTTTTAATTTTAAAGCATTCATCTCACCAAGTGACGCTATTTTTCCATTTTTAATTTCTATAAATCCATTTTCTACACTTTGGCTTTCCATAGTAAAAATCTTCGCATTTATTATAAGCATTTTTTCTCTCCTAAAAGCAAATTATAGCAAAAATGCCCAGACTAAAATCTAGGCAATTTTTTACTTTGACACTCTTCTCCTTGAATATCCACCACGTTTTGATTCCGTGGCTCTTTTCAAGTCAGACATTTTTTCTTCACTCGCTGCTTTAAACATAGATAACATATCTTCAAAGCTTGCCTTTTGAACAGGCTTTTTTAAAGTTCTTCTGTCAAAACTTTCCGGTCTAAATTTCCTTGAGGATTTATCCGGTTCTTTCTTAGCACTATCATTTTCGGCTTTCCTTATAGAAAGACCTATCTCTCCTTTGTCGGAAATTTTAACAACCTTCGCCTTTACAACTTGTCCTTTTTTTAAATATTCATTTATATCTTTTACATAGTCCCTCGATACCTCAGAAATATGTACCATCCCGGTTTTGCCTTCGTCCAGCTCCACAAACGCACCAAAATTTGTTATACCTTTAACCTTGCCCTCAACAATAGCTCCTACCTCAAATTGCATAAAAAAACAAAATCCCCCTTAATTAATTTCCCGAAACATTAATGAATACTCTTTCGCCTTTTTTGGATAAATCTAAATTTTCTCTCGCAACGCGTTCTATATCATCTTTATTGCCTCCAAAATCACGCAGCTTACTGTTTGCCATCTCTTGGCTTTGTAGCTTTTCCGTCAACTGCTCAAGCTTTCTTTTTTTATCGTTTATTTGCAACTGCTGATTAAACAGCATAAAAACAAAATAAAATATAATCGCAACTACTGATAGCTTAAATACCAGCGGCAATAACTTTACTTTCTTTTTTAAAAGTTTCATACGGCTCTCCTTCGCTAAATCACAATACTCCTTATTATAATCGCTTTAAGTTCTTTTTTCAAGTCATTTTTTCCAATATTATACTTTAAATAAAGAGTTGATTTCTTCGCTTGTAAGCTCACGCCATTTGCCAATTTTTAGCATACCTAACTTTACCTGACCAATTGAAACTCTTTTTAATCTTGCAACTTCCAGGCCAGCGCCTTCGCATAGCCTTCTAATCTGTCTGTTTTTGCCTTCTTTCAAAACTATCTCTAAAACAGATCTATCTTTAAAATGCTCTAAAACTTCTACTTTTGCCGGCAACGTCATTTTTCCATCTATATTTATCGAGGCGCTTAACTTGTTTAGTTGCTCTTCGTTTATTCTAGGCCGAACCGTCACCCTGTATCTTTTTTCAATATGCCTAGATGGATGCATTACACCATTTGCAAACTCTCCGTCATTCGTCATAAGTAATGCACCCTCCGAGTCTTTGTCAAGTCTCCCTACAGGGTAAACCCGCACATCGATATCCTTTACTAAATCAGCAACACATTTTCTGTTTCTCTCATCACTCATGGTCGACAAGAAACCTCTAGGTTTATTAAGCAAAACATAATATTTCTTATTCTTATTAAAGCTTACCTTATGACCGTCTATTTTGATCTCATCATCTTTGCAGGCTTTGTCCCCCAGCTCTGCCCTTTTCCCGTTTAAAGTAACCTTCCTTGCAACAATCATATCTTCAGCTTTTCTCCTAGACATAATGCCACACTGCGATAATAGTTTCTGTATTCTAATTTTCTCTATATCTTTTTTATTAGACATCCCAATTAATCCTTCATATTATTTTTGAACCCATTCTTTAAAAACTTAAAAAATCGTTTCACTATGTTTTCTTTTTTACCTACAGCAGAAACACTGTTCTTTGCCACTAGTTCATTTGTTCCTATCACTTTGCCGTTTAAGCTATATTCAATCTTGCCAACTACTTGACCTTCCTGCACAGGTCCATAAACAAATTGAGGAACACTTATGGTTTTTGTGATACTGTCTTTTTGAAATCTCTCAATTACAACCCTTAAAGGTTTTTTTACCGTCAAAGATAAGCTATCACAATCGCCACCTGTAACCGGAACTTTTATATCTTCATTTTCTTCTAAGTCAAGCGCTTGCATCTTAGCAAAGCCATAATCTAAAAGTTTTTCGTGGTCGTTCCAGTCATCCCCTGCGTTCAAAGTTACCGCTATGAGTCTCAATTTATCTCTCTGCGCACAAGTCACTAAACACCTGCCAGATTTTTTGGTAAAACCCGTCTTTATCCCCAAACATCCTGAGTACCTTTTAAGCATCCTGTTTTCATTGTAATAGCATCTATTTTCGTTAGTGTCCCTAAAAAACACTTCCGATTTTTTGCTAGAAGCAATATTGTAAAACGACTCATTCTCCATAGCATAAGCACCTAAAAGTGCCATATCATACGCTGTAGAATAATGGTCATCATCGTCTAAGCCCGAGGGTGTAACAAAATGTGTATCCTTCATGCCTATTTGAGCGGCTTTATCGTTCATCATATCCGCAAAAAGTTCAGTGGAGCCCGCCACTGCTATTGCCGCTGAGTTTGCTGCATCGTTCCCTGAAACCGTAAGCATTCCCTTCGCAAGAGCAGAAAGTGGTAAAACATTCCCGACCTTTAAGTACATTGACGAACCTTCAACAGGTACCATCTTGTCGGTTATCGTCACATCTTTATCATCAGCTGAAGCTGCCTCCAAAGTCAAAAGAGCAGTCATTATCTTAGTGGTGCTGGCCATTGGTCTTTTTACAAAAGCATTTTTTTCAAAAACTATATGGCTATTCTCGGCGCAAATAAGCACACTCGATTCAGCTGATACCTCTGGCGCTTCCATCGCATGTAAAGTTAAATTGTAAAAGTGAGATAAAAATGAAAAAATTACGATACCCGATATCATTTTTTTTAAAAGTTTTCCTGTCAAGCAATACTCGCCTCCATAAAAATCTTAATAAATTTTTATGCTGAAAACTTTCACTTTATCTCATCTAAAATTTAATGGTACATCAGCTGTAATTAATAACACTTTACGTTTTTTCTATATTCTTAGTTGCAACTAAGTTTACACCTGTATTTAAAATATTTTCAACAACAATATCTCCCACTTTTACAGGTGCCTTTACTACTGTTTTATTGATAACTTTCATACATTCAAAATTCAAGCCTTTGCTTATGGGGCTGCTCGTTTTTACCGGCAATAACTTCTCACGTCCATTTTCAACTTTTACCGTAGACGTAATCATCCTTACAGGGTTAGTCGCTTCAGATATTCCGTACGCTTCTCCCCTCTTGCAGCTGTTTCCGCTAACTGTATTGTTTTCTACATCCACTTTCAAATGACAGCCCAATGGGCACGAAGTACAAATTATATTTTTAATTTTTTCATCCATTAAGCTATTCATCCTCCAAACTTATTTCTATTTCGCCACTTGCGTTCTCTAACTGCTTCTTACTTAACAAAACTCGCTGCATTTCCGCTGGAACTAAATGCGCCTTTTTAAATCTTCCCAAGATTTCACCGTCAGATCTCGCTACTAAAAATTTATTTTTATACACATTGTTAACCCTTAAAAATATATTAAGGTTGTCGTCAACCGCTTCTACTTCAACTTTTTGCGGCACCGTATAGCTTACCCCGTTACCATTTTTTATTTGTATAAAGTTTTTATTATTAAGTTTTCCCGATAAAAATTTGTAAACTGCTCTTCCCGCTCTTTTTGCTTCTTCAACTGCAAAATCCACCAAATCATGGACATGCACTACATTTCCACACGCGAATATTCCAGGAACGTTAGTTTGCATGCTTTCGCTAACTACAAGTCCGTTGGTTCTATAGTCTTTCTGTATACCTGAACTTAGTGCCACATCGTTTTCCGGTATAAGCCCAACTGACAATATCAAAGTATCCACGTCAAATTCTATCTCAGTGCCTTTTATAGGCCTTTTGTTTTCATCAACTTTAGCTATCACAACTTTTTCTAACCGCTTATCGCCAACAATATTAACAACCGTGTGGGAAAGATAAAGAGGTATATTGTAATCCTCAAGGCACTGGACAATGTTTCTCGTCAAGCCATTAGAGTACGGCATCAGTTCAACTACTGCTTTAACTTCTGCCCCCTCCAATGTTAACCGCCTTGCCATGATAAGACCAATATCTCCCGAGCCTAAAATCAATACTTTTTTGCCGGGCATATAGCCTTCTATATTTACAAATCTTTGAGCCGTCCCCGCAGTAAAAATTCCCGAAGGTCTGTCTCCCGGTATATTTATTGCGCCCCTAGTTCTTTCCCTACATCCCGTTGACAAAATTATCGCTTTCGCACTGATTTCCATAAACCCATCCGTGCTATTAACAGCACATACTGTTTTACTTTCATCCACGCTCAAAACCATCGTGCTTAACTTCACTTCAATGCCACATTGTTTAACTAAATCAATAAATCGTGCTGAATATTCAGGTCCTGTAAGTTCCTCTTTAAAAGTGTGAAGCCCAAACCCAGAGTGGATGCACTGGTTCAATATTCCGCCAGGTTCACAGTCTCTTTCAAGGACTAATATATTTTTCACACCACAGCTGTAAGCTTCTGCCGCAGCCGCAAGACCCGCCGGACCTGCTCCAATAACTATTAAATCGTATGATAACTTTTCCATAAAAGGCCTCCTTACTTAGTTTTCTCAAGAAGAACAAACGAATCTTTTTTATCTAAATTAACGTCCTCTTTAGAAATATTTTTTTCTCTTGCTATTATGTCCAGAACCTTTGGCGAGCAAAATCCTCCTTGACATCTGCCCATACCTGGCCTACATCTTCTCTTAACTCCGTCTATCGAAATTTGCCCAAAGGATCTATTTATCGCGTCCACTATTTCCCCTTCGGTTATGCTTTCACAGCGGCACACTATATTCCCATACTGTGGGTTTTCTTTTATGAGCTCGTTTCTCTCATCTACACTAAGGTCCATAAAGCGAACTTGTTTTCTTCTAGATATAAAATTAGTTTTCCTTTCTAAGTCAAGCCCTGCTTCTTTTAAAATCTTCACAACGTCCTCAGCTATCGCTGGAGCGCATGTAAGTCCAGGAGACTTAATTCCAGCTACATCTATAAAACCTTTCACATCATCATTTTCTTCTATTATAAAGTCTCCAGTTGACGAAATAGCCCTTAACCCTGCAAAGTTCCTTATAGATTCCCTATAATTTATCTTACTAGTTGTGATGTTTGCTGCTTTTTTTATCTCATCAAGCCCCAACTGTGTAGTAGATTTATTTTCTTTATCATCAATATCAACAGCATTTGGCCCAATAAATAAATTTCCATGAACTGTCGGACTGACAAGTATACCTTTTCCCATTTTTGATGGGCACGGGAAAATCGTACTGTTGAATAATCTGCCTTGGCTCTTATCAAAAACTATATATTCACCTGTTCTAGGGCGTATACTAAATTTTTCTTTCGCTATCATATTGTGAACTTCATCAGCATAAACACCCGCTGCATTAACAACATATCGTGCTTTAAATTCTTTACCGTCTTTAGTTTTCACAAAAAATATACCATCATTTTTTTCTATAGAAACAACTTCGCTTTCGAGGTACAATTCTCCTCCATTTGAAACAGCATTCTCGAACAGAGCTATCGTGTACTGGAACGGGCAAACTATGCCACTAGTGGGAGCATAAAGCGCTCCCACTACCGTATCATTAAGGTTTGGCTCTTTTTTTAAGGTTTCTTCTTTATTTAAAAGCCTCAAACCCTTTACGCCCATTTTAACTCCTTTTTTATAAAGAGTTTCAAGCGTTGCCATATTTTCTTCAGCAAAAGCCACAACCATCGCGCCATTTCTTTTAAATGGAACATCCAATTCTTTGCATAGACCTTCATACATTTCGTTTCCGCGCACGTTGTATTTTGCAACTACACTTTCCGGATCTGGGTCAAATCCTGCATGTATTATAGCAGAATTTGCTTTTGTAGTACCCATAGATACATCATTTTCTTTCTCTAAAACCGAAACCTTTAAATTGTACTTTGTTAACTCGCGGAAAATTGATCCTCCTATAACACCTGCACCAATAATTAGCACATCGTACATATTACACCTCAAATAAAATTAAAATCAAATTAAGCTTGTGTTTTTTCTTTTAAATTATGTGCATTCCAAGTAAATGACAAGAAAAATATCGACAGCAGACAAGAAATTATAATGAGCATAAAGCCGCCGTTCCAGCCCCATTTATCTACTATTGCGCCCATACCAAATTCTGATATAACTTGCCCACCTAAATAACCAAAAAGACCCGTAACGCCAGAAGCAGTTCCGGCCGCATTTTTCGGTACAGAATCAACCGCACTAATGCCAATGAGCATAACCGGACCATATACCATTGCTCCAATGAGCGCTATAACAACGTATGTTAAGTAAATATTGGTTGATTGCCAATAGACAAATGTAAGAATCGTGGTGCAAATCAAGCAGATTATTCCAACAGGAGCTCTTCTTCCATGGAAAATCTTGTCACTTGCCCAACCAATAATTATAGATCCCGGAATAGCTGCACATTCAAACAAAGAAAATGCTAACTTTGCATTTTCAAATGTAAAGCCTCTTTCTTCTTTCAAAAAGAACGGAACCCAGTTTTCTAAACCATATCGAATTATGTAAACAAAAATATTAGCAATCGCAATCATCCACAAAAGTTTGTTCTTCAAAATATACTTTTTGAAAATTTCCTTTACACTCAAAATAGCTTCTGAATTATCTGTATCTCCAAAAGTTTCTGGATAATCATTTTTATACTCTTCTATTGGCGGCAATCCTATAGACTGTGGCGTATCCTTAGCTAAAATTATATAAACTATTCCGCCTACAATTGCTAAGATTCCAGGAAAATAAAATGCCCCCTTGTAATCTGAAAAAATGTTTACTCCCCATAATGCAATAAATGCCGCCAGTGCAGAGCCTATATTATGTGACGTGTTCCACTTAGACATTTTTCTTCCTCTTTCGCTATCTGAAAACCAGTGCGTCAATATCTTAGCGCATGGTCCCCAGCCCATCCCTTGGAACCATCCGTTTAAAAACCAGACAACACACATAAACATAACGTTTGCAAATGAAGGAAAAATCAAATTACAAACGCCTGATAAAATTAAACCTAGTGCTAAAAAATATCTAGGGTTAGACTTGTCGGAGGCTATGCCCATTACCAATTTACTAATCCCATAAGCAGGCCCCAAAGCTGCACCAATAAGTCCCACTTGTGTCTTGCTAAATCCAAAATTTTCTGTAAGCAAAGGTCTTGCAAAAATGAAATTCATCCTCACAAAATAATAAATCATGTAACCTAAATAAATAGCAATAAATACCTGCATTCTACTTCTTTTATATGTACTTGAAATTTTTTCTTCTGGTAAGCGATCTATCGCCGGTGATGGTCTTAAAAACTTAAACATTACGAAAATCAATCCTCTCTTATATTTCTACCAGATGTCTCTTAAATTTAAAAATATAATATCATTTATATTTTATTTTTACAACAACTTTTTTATTAGTACTATTTACCTCACTCTTTTATGGTATTCAAAAGTTGACAAGTAAATTTTGCTCTGTTATCATTAAATTTAACGTTTTTATACGAATTTTAAGATCAGAAAGGTCTTTGTAGAATGAAAAAAATCTTAAAACTTTTTCCATTTTTCCTTTCATTACTGTTGCTGTTTACAGCATGCTCTTCTAAAAATAAACCCCAAAGCGCTAAACTTAAAGTAATAGCTTCACTCTTTCCGCAGTATGATTTCGCTAAACAAATAGCTAAAGATAAAGCAGAAGTTACCCTTTTGCTTCCCCCAGGGTCTGAAAGCCATACTTTTGACCCCAGTACAAACGATATTCTGAAAATTTCCAGTTCAGACATATTTTTATACACAGGGAAATATATGGAACCTTGGGCCGAGCGTCTTTTAAGCGGTATTGACAGTTCATCTTTACTTATAAAGGACGTCTCTTCAAATGTCAACCTGCTAAAAGAATCGCACAGTGAACATGAAGACGAGGATCACGCTGACTCTTTAGAACATCATCACGAGCATGAATATGACCCTCACTTTTGGCTAGACCCCACTTTAGCGTGTGTTATGGTTGATAATATATTGGAGTGTTTTTGTGCAAAAGACCCAGATAATGCCGAATTTTACGAAAGTAACGCCGAAAAAATAAAAAATGACCTTTTGAAGTTAGATGAAAATATTTCCCAAACTGTAAAAAATGCAAAACGAGATACTATTGTCTTTGCCGGAAAATTTGCTCATTTATATTTTATAAATCGATATAACCTTAAGTATGAAGCTCTTATAAAAAATTGCTCTGAACAGTCTGAGCCTAGCGTACAAAAAATAACAAAAGTTATAAATTTCATAAAAGAAAATAATATTCCCGCTGTATATTATGAAGAACTTACCATGCCCGCTACCGCTCAGTCCATATGTAACAACACAAACGCTACAGCCTTGAGGTTCAATACCATTCACAACATTTCAAAGGAGCAGCTTGAAAACAATGTATCTTACATGGATTTAATGAACGAAAACCTTGAAAATTTAAAACAGGGGTTAAATTAAATGACTGAAAAAAATATCTTAGAAGTTCGCAAACTGACTGTAAAGTATAAATCAAGCACTAAAACTACTTTAGCCCTTAATGACGTCAGTTTTGCCGTTAAATCCGGAGAGTACGTATTTATAATCGGAAACAATGGCACCGGTAAAAGCTCTTTAATAAAAAGCATATTAGGGCTGGTTCCAGCCAGTAGCGGTCAGGTTTTCTTGAACTGCGACAAAGACAAAATCTCATATGTACCACAAGCTAACTCAATACCGGCAAATTTCCCTGCTACTGCTGAAGAAATAGTTATTTCCGGAACTCAAAAGTCTAGAAAACATTTTCCGTTTTATTCGAGAAAAGACAGAATTGATGCTGATAGTGCCATTGAATTAGTAGATATGGCTAAATTTAAAAAGCACCATCTGTCTGAGCTTTCCGGAGGGCAGCAACAAAAGATTCTACTTGCTAGGGCTTTATGTAAGCATCCTCATTTACTTGTTTTAGATGAACCCTGTTCTGGTCTTGATGAAAGTTCCAGTGAAAATTTTTACCAAATTTTGAAAAAGTTAAACTTAGAGCAAAAAGTCACAATATTGATGGTTTCTCACGATACTTTAAACATTCAAAAATATGCAAGCAGAATTATTAAGCTTAACAAAAAAATTGTATCGGATAATCCGGCAAATTTATATTTTGAAAAAAGAAATAAGGATACTTTATGAAAATGCTAGAAATATTAAATTTATTTTCTTACCCGTTCATCATAAAAGCCATGATAGTCGGAATATTGGTATCTATTTGCGCTTCGTTATTGGGCGTTATTTTGACTTTGAAAAAATATTCACTAATAGGGCACGGACTTTCTGATGTAGGCTTTGCAGCTTTGTCTTTAGCCATGGCAATAGGTACTTCACCTATCTTGACAGCGGCACCAATTATGATATTAACATCTTTCATAATAATGTACACTTCACAAAACAAAAACATAAACGGCGATATTGCAATTGGTATCTTCTCAACCGGGTCTCTAGCCCTCGGAGTTACAATTACAGCACTGAGTAAAGGGTTCAACTCCGACGTTTACAGCTATATGTTTGGCAGCATTTTGTCTATGACTACGCCGGACGTCATTTCTAGCATCATACTTTCCATTATAATTTTGTCCGTCTTTATAACATTTTACAACAGGCTGTTTTTAATTACATGCGATGAGTCATTCGCTAAAGCTTGCGGTATACATGTTGAATTTTACCAATTTTTAATCTCATTTTTAACGGCAATAACTGTAGTCTTAGGTATGCGCATGATGGGTACCCTACTAATTTCGAGTCTTATTATATTTCCCGCGGTCAGCGCAAAAAAAATTGTAAAAAGCTTTAAAGCATTAATGATATTGTCTGCTTTAATTTCCGTATTTTGTTTCGTCAGCGGAATTGTAATATCTTTCTGCTTTAACATTCCCACAGGCGCCAGCATAGTGCTTGCAAACATAGCTCTTATGGTTATAATTTCAGTTTGTGGGCATTTTATGAGTATAAGGCGATAACTTAAAAGTAAAATTAAGCGCAATTTTTTAACATATCATCCTTTCGACCGAGCATTGCACACAATTGGCGCATGTTGAAAGGATGATTTTTTCGTGAAATATTATTTAAGTTCTGTTGAAGAAACTCTCAATTCACTAAGGACAAGCAAAGATGGACTTTCTGAAGATAACGCTAAAAAAAGACTTTTTTCAAATGGACCTAACAAATTAGCTGAAAAAAAAGGTACTTCTACTCTTGCTAAATTTTTAAAGCAACTCTCAGACCCTATGATAATTGTGTTGATATTTGCTGCCATAATCTCAGCTGGAATCTCAATCTATTCAAAAGAATCTTTTACTGATTTTTTTATTATAGCGTTTGTAGTAGCGGTAAACGCAGCGCTTGGTGTGTACCAAGAAAATAAAGCTGAAAAAGCAATAAGCGCCCTAAATGAAATGTCACCTTCTTTTTCTAAAGTCGTAAGAGATGGCCAAGTTATGTCTTTAAAAAGTGAAAACCTAGTAGTTGGAGACATCGTGATATTGGAAGCCGGCGATGCCGTTCCAGCTGATGTCAGAATAATAGAAAGTCACAACTTAAAAGTTGAGGAATCTGCACTTACCGGTGAATCTTTGCCAATTGATAAAATTTCAGAAAAACTTTGCAACAATAGCGAGAATGAAATTGCTTTAAGCGAGCGTAAAAACATGGCATATATGGGTTGCAATGTCGTTTACGGTCGAGGCAAAGCAGTAGTCGTAAAGACCGGCATGGCCACTGAAATGGGAAAAATCGCAACATTTATAGACAGTGCTTCTGAAAATAAAACACCACTTCAAATAAAATTAACTCAGTTAAGCAAAATCCTGAGTTTCGCTGTCATAGGTATATGCTCATTTATTTTTGCTTTCAGAATTTTAATAACAAAAGATTTTACTCTTCCCAGTGTAATAAATACATTTATGATAGCAATAAGCCTGGCTGTCGCCGCCATACCTGAGGGTTTGGCAACTGTTGTCACTATCCAGCTGGCCATTGGCATGACAAAAATGGCTAAACATAACGCTATTGTTAGAAAATTAACTGCCGTGGAAACTTTAGGGTGTACTCAAATAATATGCTCTGATAAAACCGGAACCCTCACTCAAAACAAAATGACAGTGGTAAAAACTTTTTGCGATAATGAAAAATTATTTTCTTCGGCTCTGGCACTATGTAACGATGCAAGCATCGAAAATATAGATAAACCTAGCGGTGACCCTACCGAAATTGCTTTATTAAATTACGCTAAAGATTTTCATTCAATAGATAAATTGAAAACGGATTTCCCTCGAGTAAATGAAGCGCCTTTTAGTTCTGAAAGGAAAATGATGTCCACTATACATTCAAGTGACAATAAATTTGTACAGTTCACTAAAGGTGCCCCAGATGTTGTTTTAAATTATTGCACAAAGTTCATTGAAAACGGTAAAGTCTTAAGCTTGACTGAACAAAAAAGAAACGAAATACTAAATGAAAATAATGTTATGGCGTCAAATGCGCTTAGAGTCTTAGCTGCTGGATGTAAATATTATGATAGTTCACCTACGTTTACCGAAAGTAAAGAAATAGAAAACGAACTGATATTTCTCGGGCTTTGCGGCATGATAGACCCCGTACGAGAAGAAGCTATAGATGCCGTAAAAGAATGTAAATCTGCCGGTATTAGACCCATAATGATAACAGGAGATTACAAGGATACTGCCGCTACCATCGCAAAAGAACTAGGCATCATAAAACATAATTCCGAAGTTATCACAGCATGTGAGCTTGATAAATTTAGCGAAAAAGAATTGCCTAAAGTTTTAGAAAGATATTCCGTTTACGCAAGGGTGCAGCCCGAACATAAAGTAAAAATCGTCAAAGCTTTTAAAAGTTTAGGTAAAGTGGTCGCCATGACCGGAGATGGCGTAAATGATGCCCCATCGCTCAAAATCGCAGATATCGGCATAGGCATGGGTATTACCGGAACAGATGTCACGAAAAGCGTTGCTGATATGGTCTTAGCAGATGACAATTTTGCTACCATAGTAACAGCCGTTAAAGAAGGAAGACGCATATACAGCAATATACAAAAGTCCATACAATTCCTGATTTCATCTAATATAAGCGAAGTTTTGTCTATATTTATAGCTACGGTTCTAAATTTTTCTATATTGTCCCCCATCCATATACTTTGGATAAACTTAATAACCGACACCTTCCCTGCTCTGTCACTTGGCATGGAAAAGGAAGAAAGTAATTTAATGAAAAGTAAACCCAGACCTGCAAACGAAGGTATCTTCGCTAACGGGTTAAGCTTCGATATAACCTATCAAGGAATTTTGATTTCTATTATAGCATTAGCTTCATATTTTATAGGTCACTACTTAGAAACTAAAACTTGGACAATAACCAACAGTTCTCATGGCACAACTATGGCTTTTTTGACTATGTCCCTTTCTGAAATATTTCATTCTTTAAATTTGCGCTCTTCAAGGCAGTCTATATTTAAACTTAAAAGCCACAATTTGTACTTATGGGCTACCATTATCATTTCATTTGTTTTAACCAACTTGGTCATATATGTTCCATTCCTTGCAAGTATGTTCGAAATTGAGTCTATTGATTTCATCGAGTATTCCGTTGCTATCTTATTATCTGTATCCGTTATACCTGCAGTAGAGCTTGTAAAATTGCTGCATAGGAAACACAAAAGCACTCATACACCTTAATTATTCAAAGTTAAAAAGGCAAGAAAATTTTCTTGCCTTTTTCATTAGTCATTAGAAACAGTCTCTCTATTTATAAGTACTTCAACTTCTGCACCATAAGTTAAATATTCTCCACTGTTTAAGCCTTCATATCCTATAATTACTTCTTTAGGAAAATTTTCATTGTAAGATTCTTTAACCTTCACCTTAAAGCCATCCTTGCTCAACCGATTCGCTGCTTGAAATAAAGTTAAACCTTTTATTTCGGGTAAAACTCTTTGGCTTTTTCCAATGCTTACGCTTACTACCACAGGGCTGCCTCTAGATACAGTAGTGCCTTTTTCCGGCAACTGCGATATTATGTTCCCCTCTTTTACATCATCGTTTACTTTCCTCTCCGATACATAAATTCGCAACTCTTTAGTGTCTGAAAATACTCTTTTAGCTTCTTCAAGCTCTGTGTCTATCAAATTTGGTACCACGATTTCAGAAGCATCCACATTAAAAACTTTTATTTCATCGTTGCTGTCTTCTTCGTCATAGTCAAAAAAACCACTAGATTTAAGGGCAACCACCGAAAGGATAAATATTAAAAAAACTACAATAGTCGAAAATAAAATACAATAATTGTTTTTACGTACCGACTTTAGATTTTTTTGTTTTTTTTTATTTTTTCTTCGAAAGTGCAGCTTGCAAAAAAAGCTATTCATTAAAGCTATGCCTCGCTTTTACAGTTCTTCAACAACCCGTTTATATTCGTCGTAAGATATCGTTTTATTAAGCACTTTAATTAATGCATTCTGAGACAGATTTTCCGGTAAATTAAGCTTCTTTAACAGTTTTTTTCTTTTATCTGAACTGTTATCCCTCCCGGAAAGCCCGTCTTCATAAAAGTCCATCTTCGTTATTTCTTTTATATTATTTGTTTTTTCTTCCTTTTTTAAACTCACCTTATTTATAGCATCTAAAATTATTTTATCGTCTACCCCCTCTACCCCCAGTTTTCGCTCCTTTGAATAAGTTTTTTTCCTCTTTTCCTTTCCTATTATGTCCGGTATGTACGCATGTTTTATTTTACCTTGCGGAATAATTCCATTTAAATAATTTCTTATCATAAACCCGGCGTGGTCGCTGTCCGTTAAAATCAGCACACCATTTTTATCGGCCAGTTTTTTTATCATCTGAATCTTTTCTTTATTCTTGAATATATTAAATCCACCAACATCTATAATTAAAGCATCTAAAATTTGTGAAAGTTTAATTTTATCATATTTGCCTTCTACTATCACAACTTCTTTTAGTTTTAACATTCTCACACCTCATCACAAATAAAAACAACCTAAATTATAGGCTGTTTTTCATTATCTAAAAGCTTATCTAACATAACTTTTGCTTGTACATTGAAATATACACAATCTAAAAAAATAAAAATTCTCTCGTCTCTTGAAAAATTTTTTAAAATATTTGCTTCTAAGTCAACATTAACTGACATATTTCCAGATAAATTTTCCTTATAATTAGTTATGTTAACAGCTACACAGTCTTTGCTAAATAAATCTAAGCCATTTGTTTTTTCAAAAATATTTTTAATATCTAAAAATACGGGCAAAAGGCACTCTTGAGTTTTAAATGATGGCTTTGTAGTACTTTTTTGCAAATTACATACATGCACATTTACACCAAGTTTTTTAAACCTTTCTTTAAACTGGCAAGCTTGTTGAAAAAAATTTTCTTCACAAAAAAAAACTAAATTTTTATTTTGCAAAATAAAGTCCGATATCTGTTCTATTTCCTTGGCAAAGAAAAGTGCTAATGCTTCATATTTTACTTGCTTTGTGTGATAAATGTTCTTTGACAAGTTTTGAAATGATAAATTTTCTTTCAAATTTATTTTTTTATCGAAAAAGTTAGGCTGGCAAAAAAACATAGCCTTTTCAAGTAAAATTTTGTCCATCAGCAAAACTCACCCCTTATTTTTATATTATACCGCGTAAAAAGCTAGACTGTCAATGCTTTTAAAGATTCCTGTAACAAGGTAAAATTTTACTTAATGTAAAAAATTTTCGTTCATCGAAAAAAATCGAATATTTTATGTTGAAAAATTTTCACAAATTGATTATAATAAAAAAGACGAATGATGTCAAATTATGATTCTTAATAGAGGTAGGTAAAAATGACAAAAGTAATACACATGTTCAAAAAAGACCTTTCACAAATCAAAAACATTCAGGATACGGAAAAGTTATACTATAACTTGTACGAAACTGAAAACCCGTCTTATACTACTTATGGCATCGAAATAATATCCAAAAAAAAGAACAAATCTGAAACAACTTCTCTGCAGCAAATTTCCGAATCAAAATGTTTAATCATAAACATTATCACTTACCTGTACGAAAATTCAATCAAGCCAAATTCCGCTTGTGGTATTATCAGCGACTTAATAAATGCAGATTTCCTTAGAAACTAAGATATTTTCTATATTTTCCCATGGAATGCAGTCATTCTCCTATAAAATTACTAATCGCTGATGATAACAATGATGTTTGTAATACTTTATCTAACTTTTTTAACGATGTGAATGATATAAAAGTTTGTGCTATAACTCACGATGGTATCAGTACTGTCGAACAAATAAAAAGCTTAAGTCCTGACATCGTTTTACTCGATATCGTTATGCCAAACGCTGACGGTATTGACGTATTAAGACTTTTAAAGCAAAGAAACCAACAACCTATGCCTCAATTTATCATTATTTCTGCTGTTGGAAGCGAAAGTGTTCTAAAAGAAGCTTATTCGCTAGGTGTTAAATACTATATGCTAAAACCATTTATTTTAAAATCTCTCGAAGAACGTATCAGAAAAATTTATTCAAATCAATTCAAAGAAAAAATTTTATTCACCACCAGTACAACTAGTAACTTTAAAACCGATTCTATTATTAAAAAACATCTTATACGAATTGGCATCCCTACAAACAGTTTAGGGTATTTGTACATCACTGATGCTTTAAAAAATATGATTAATGCTAGCCAAGGGTATTTGATTTCCGATATTTATGAAACTGTTGCTAAAAATTATGAAACTACTCAGCAATGTGTTGAAGGAGCAATCCGAAACGCTATATCTCGTGCTCATGAAAAAAGAAGTAAAGATTACAGCAAAATATTTTCAAAAAGTAACGGCAGAGGAACCGTAAAACCGACTAATTCTCAGCTTTTAACAAAACTAGCTGAGAGTATAAAAATATCTGATGAACTATAAATAGTAAACTCTATAAATTAAAATTTCAGTTTTTTCAGGACAATAGACAGTACTGTCGCAACCGTTAACGATACAGCTGTGTTTATTCCTGAAATAATGGCACTTCTACACAATAAAACTATTGTGCTCTCTAGAGTCATTCCCAATATGACTCTATTGACGACAAAGCCTTTAAAAAGATGCAACAAAGTGTAGATAACAGATGCTAAAAAACCTGAAATTAAATTTATAAGAGTTTCTTTTTTTAAAAATTTAAATGCATTTTTAAAGTGTCCACATACAAATGCCATAACAAACTTAAACAAAAACGTAAAAGGAGATGACATTATAAACAATGGGTTTAAAATATCAAATAAAAAAGAGCCTATTCCGGCTGCTAAACCTCCTTTTACAGGACCAAGTAAAAAAGCTGCTAGCAAACAGGCTGCATTTCCTAAATGCACCATTGTGTTCGTGCCTATAAAGACTGGAATATGTACGTAAGTCGCAGTCAAAACTACAGCTGCCATCGAGCTAACGCTAACTATATTTTTTATTTTCTCATTCAAAAAAATTAACTCCTTAAGTTTTAACTATTATTTTAATGCGTATTAAATAATTTTACAAGTTCGACCTTTTAATCTTTTTATTTTTTCCTTTTTTAATTTATAATTTTAAAAATTAACTTATGGAGGGTCCATATGTCACACACAGAATGCGAAAATAAAGTAAAATTTGAGAAATCTTCTACAAACAGCAATGATGAAAATAACCTTACTAAACAGCCCAAACTAAAAGACTTGAACTCTTCTTTAAGCTGTTTAGAATTTTTTTTCGTACAGGTCATTTCAAAGCTACCTATAATAAATTTACCTTTTTTGCTCACATGGGCGTTTAACAAAAATTCAAATTTAAATTTGAAAGCCTACGCTAAATCCATATTGATATGGAATTTGATTTATGCCGCAATTATTATTTTTTTGTTTCTTACACTTACTTTCATAAAATACCATTTTGATATAAATGTTTATTTTCAATATTTAAAAAACGTACTTAAGTTATTGGCATCTAAATAAAAAAGGCCTTGTAAATGGCCTCTTTTTTATAATAAAATTCGTTTTCACTTACAGCCTTTATCAAAAGACGGGTTAAACGCATAAAAGTTTTTACTGTTTAGCTTATCTGTCGCTATTCTTAACCCTTCACCAAATCTTTGATAATGAACTATCTCGCGTGCTCTTAAAAAGCGGATAGGATCTATAACATCAGGGTCATCGCAGAACCTCAATATGTTATCATAAGTCGTTCTAGCTTTTTGCTCTGCAGCTAAGTCCTCATGCAAGTCTGTTATAACGTCCCCCTTGGACTGTATATAAGCAGCTGTGAATGGGTCTCCTGAAGCGGAACTTGGATAAATTCCAGTGGTGTGATCTACAAAGTATGCGTCAAATCCGCAAGCTTTTATTTCTTCATTCGTTAAGTTTTTAGTTAGTTGATAAACTATCGTGCCAACCATTTCCAAATGAGCTAACTCTTCTGTACCTATGTCTGTCAATATAGCTTTCAGTTCTGGGTACGGCATTGAATATCTCTGGCTTAAATAGCGCAATGAAGCTCCAAGTTCACCGTCTGGACCACCATATTGGCTAATAATAATTTTCGCAAGTTTCGGATTTGAATTTTTTATATTTATCGGATACTCAAGTTTCTTCTCATAAACCCACATTTATTTGCCCTCCATACATGTATTGTCCCATGGCCAAGGATTAGCTATCCATTCCCAAGAACTACCGTTTTTGTCTTTCATGCTTAATGGCCCGTATTTAGATATAAATTCTCTCGTCAACTCTTCTGACTCCATACGATATTCACTTAATTTGCTAGATGCTCCCCTATCATTTGGGTGCGTATCTAGAAACAGATGTAACTCTATCATCGCAAAGTCAAGCATAGAAATTTTTTTTAATAAACTCTCTCTATTATTCATTATCTTCTATAACCTCCACATAAAAATGGCTTATCAAGACAAGGAAATAATGTTCCTTTGCTCAAACCTTGCTCCGCTGTATAAATCATCACAGGGTTTTGATACGGAATATATGCCATTGCTACTACTGTATTTTCCGGCAACGATGGGATTTCTCTGTTAAATAATTGCCTTTCTCTACAGTTGTCTTTATCCATAAAAACACTTCCTACCAAATAGTAAATCTTTTTTAGATTCCTATACTCATTCTATTCCTACATGCATAGCTTGTTCCGTATTTTTCACTGCCTGTATAAAAATTTCAATTATCATATTTACTTTCTTTCTAAAAATATGATATAATAATTTTAAAAGTTAGCCTAAGCTAACTTTATGGAAGGTAGGTGTGTTTACAAACGTGACTTTAAATGAACTGAAACCCGGCCAAATGGGTAAGGTCGTTAAATTAAACGGAACCGGAAAAATAAAGTACCGCATTGTTGATATGGGAATAATTCCCGGCACTGCTATATTAATAAAAAGATTTGCTCCTTTCGGAGACCCCATTCAAATAAATTTAAGAGGATATGAGCTTAGCATCAGAAAAAGCGAAGCCAAAAATATTGAAATAATTAAAATTAAATAAGGAGGTTATCATGACAACTTTAAGTTCAGATCGCACCAAAGTTATGAAAAAGCACCTGAACGTAGCGCTTATAGGCAACCCAAATAGCGGAAAAACTACCCTCTTTAACCAGTTAACCGGCAGCAGACAATATGTTGGCAATTGGCCCGGAGTTACAGTTGAAAAAAAAGAAGGTAAATTATCGTACAAAAACGAAGAAATTAAAATTATCGACCTTCCCGGAATATATTCACTCTCGCCATATTCTTCTGAGGAAATCGTAACAAGAAACTGTCTTTTACACGACGATGTAGATTTAATCATAAACATAATAGACTCAACAAATATAGAAAGAAACCTATACCTCACCACGCAAATAATGGAGCTCGGCAAACCCATCGTCGTCGTACTGAATATGATAGACATTTTAGAGAAAAAAGGCGATAAAATAGATTATCAGTTGTTAAGTAAACTACTTAGTGTTGCTGTCATTCCCATGTCGGCAAATAAGCACGATAAAATAGAAAGCTTAATGGATAGTTGCCTTGATATTATCAACCAAAAGGCTTCTTCCAAAATACAAGATGTTCAAAACATTTATGCTCCTGAAATTGATAGCATTTTAAACAACATAGAGAAAATTTTAAAAAACAGCAATAATAAATTTAAAGTCAATCCCAGGTGGTTAGCTGTAAAACTGTTTAGCGAAGACCACGATATTCTAAAGAATGTGCATCTTACTGAAGATGAACTAAGCAAGATTAATTTCTACAAAAACAGCGTCAGTCCAAGCAAAAATACAGACAGACAAATGATAATATCTGAATGTCGATACGATTACACTTGTTCCGTCTGTAAGAAGTGCGTACATAAAAATTTGAAAAATGATAAATTGAGTATCACTGATAAAATCGATAAAATCGTTACAAATAAATTTTTAGCTCTTCCCATATTTTTAGCCATAATGATGCTGATATTTTATATCACATTTGGTCCTGTAGGCAATTATTTTAAAAGTTGGG
Organism: uncultured Oscillospiraceae bacterium; assembly: GCA_900549775.1. Lineage (GTDB taxonomy): Bacteria > Bacillota > Clostridia > Oscillospirales > Acutalibacteraceae > UMGS1224. The sequence goes on from URPR01000003.1 coordinate 69,167, forward strand.
CTGAGTTTTTGATAAACGACATAATAGGCAACTCCATAGAAAAACTTTTAATCTCACTAAATGCATCATCTTGGGCTAAAAGTTTGATTCTCGATGGTGTTGTAAAAGGCGTAGGTTCCGTCATTTCTTTCTTCCCTCAAATTATGATATTATTTACCTTGTTATCAGTTCTAGAAGACAGCGGATATATGGCAAGAGCTGCTTTTATTACCGATAAAATGCTGAGAAAAATAGGCTTGTCCGGTAAAGCTTTTGTCCCGCTACTTATGGGGTTTGGATGCTCTGTACCAGCTGTTTTGGGCACGCGAATATTAGAACACGATAAAGACAAAAAGTTGACTATTTTAATGATACCGTTTATGTCTTGCAGCGCTAAGATGCCTGTTTATTCTATGTTCATTTCAGCATTTTTCCCGTCACATCAGCCAATCATTATATTTTCAATATACTTGCTTGGAATTTTAGTCGCTATATTTACAGCATTTTTGTTTAAAAATACGATTTTAAAAGGAAAAGAAGCCCCATTTATAATGGAACTGCCCGAATACAAATTACCAACATTGAAAAACCTCAGCTTGCACGTTTGGGAAAGATTAAAGGACTTTTTAGTAAAGGCCGGCACCGTGCTAGTTGGCGCAACTATCGTCATTTGGTTTCTTCAATCGTTCAATTTTTCGCTTCACACTGTACAAGATAGCAGTGACAGCATTTTAGCTTACCTAGGCGCAAAAATCGCACCCATTTTTACCTTATGCGGATTTAACGATTGGAAGGCCTCGGTCGCACTCATTTCTGGAATAATAGCAAAAGAATCCGTTGTTAGCACATCTGCAATACTGTACAACACCGAAGCTTCTATGAGTCTTCATCATGCGCTTTCTCAACATTTTTCTATGCTATCTGCTTATTCATTTATGGTATTTGTGCTGTTGTACACGCCTTGCGTTGCCGCTCTTTCAGCCATAAGAAAAGAAATGAAAAGCGCAAAATGGACCATCATTTCAATATTGTACCAACTGATAACAGCCTGGTTTGTAAGTGCGCTTGTGTTCCAAATCGGCACACTTATAAAAAATTGTTTAGGAGGTTTATGAATGATTACGGATTTTATAATAGCATTTTTTGCTATTTTTTATGTATTATTTTTATGTTTCAGAAAAATAAAAGGAAATAAAAGCATCTGCAACCAGAAATGCCAAAGTTGCCCTTACACGGGATGTAGTTTTAAAAAATCAAAGTAAAATTATGGAGAAAAAATGGAACGCCAAAGATTAACAGATTCCCTCGAGGACTACCTCGAAGCGGTATACATAATAAAAAAAGAAACAGGAGAAGCACGTATCACGGACATTGCGCTACGGTTGAAATGCTCAAAACCCAGTGTAAATAAAGCTGTGTCTCTTCTTAAAGAAAAGGAACTTTTAAGCCAAGAAAAATACGGACAGATTTTACTCACCAAAAGCGGAGAAAAGGCCGCCAAAGATATTTACTTTCGCCACAAGACTTTAATAGACTTCTTGTGCAATACCTTAAAAGTCGATTACGAAATTGCTAAAATTGATGCATGCAAGATGGAGCATGTAATAAGCCGTCAAACCCTAGAAAAACTCCTTAAATATATGAAAAACAACACAAAATAGAAAACTAGAAAGGAGCAAACCATGTCAGTTACTTGGAACCCTTGGCACGGGTGCAAAAAAATAAGTGCCGGATGCCAAAATTGCTACGTGTATAGACAAGATTTTAAATTTGAAAAAGATAGTTCCATTGTAACTAAAAACGCTTCTTTCAATTTACCTACAAGGAAAAATCGCAACGGAAACTACAAGATACCTTCGGGAGAGATGGTTTTTACTTGTTTTACATCTGACTTTTTCTTAAAGGAAGCCGATGCTTGGAGAGAAGTTGTGTGGAAAATGATAAAAGAGCGAACTGACCTAAACTTCTTTATAATAACCAAAAGGCCAGATAGATTCTTCATCTCGTTGCCAGATGATTGGCGCGGCGGCTATGAAAATGTCTACATATCTTGCACAGTGGAAAATCAAAAGATGTCAGATTTTAGGTTACCAATATTTCTTAAGTTGCCCATAAAACATAAGTTTATAGCTGTCTCCCCTTTACTTGAAAAGATCAACCTACTCCCTTATTTAAACAGCGAAATAGAGGAAGTTGTCGTTGGTGGAGAGTCAGGCAAGTTTGCTAGAATTTGCGATTATCGCTGGGTTTTAAACTTACGAGACCAGTGCATAAGTAAAGATATCCCATTTTGGTTTCATCAGACCGGTTCTAAATTATACAAAGATGGCAAACTGTACAACATTCCAAGAAAATACCACCACTCTCAAGCCGAAAAAGCAAATATAAATTACAAAACAGAAAAGTTTAAAGAGGAAAAATAAAATGAAACTACACAACGATATTTACAGTTTAGACGCATTATCTCTTGCTCCTTTGCTTCTCGGAAAACTTATATGCAGAAATATAAACGGCGAAATTATAAAAGCGAGGATAACCGAAACTGAGAGCTACTTCGGCACGGAAGATACCGCCTGCCACGCCCACAAAGGCAAAACCAACAGAACTAAGGTCCTATATGAAGCAGGTGGAATCGCCTACGTATACTTATGTTACGGCATGCATAACCTTTTAAATGTTGTAAGCGGTACATATGGTCACCCCGAAGCTGTTTTGATAAGAGGTGCTGTAATTGAAGGTAGCGGCAAGAACTTTTATGAGGTATATAAAACTAAAAATTCTTTAAATTTAGATGGACCTGGGAAAGTCACTAAAAGATTACAAATAGACAGAACTTTCAATGAAGAAAATCTTTTAAAGTCAGATAGGTTATGGCTTGAAGACGATGGCTTTAAATGCGATTTTTCTAGACTTAAACGAGTCGGGATAAACTATGCCACCGAAGAATACATAAACAAACTTTGGAGGTTCAAAGTTAAATAAATCCTAGATCTTGTTGATTAATACTTTCAATATTCTCCGATCTTTTACCTTTTCTATTGAAAAATTGTAGCCTGCAAAATCTACACTGTTTTTTTCGCTTGAAGAGGGTATTTTGCCCAATTTATCAACCATGAAGCCTGCTAACGTGTCGTAATCAGATTCCGGCATGTTTATATTCAAAAGCTCTTCTATTTCGTCTAGTGGGATTGTGCCATCCACAGAAAAGCTCCCCTCTCCCACTCTTTTGATATCTTCCTCCTCATTATCGTACTCATCTTGAATATCCCCCACTATCGACTCTACCAGGTCCTCCATGGTAACTAAACCTTCAGTTCCCCCGTACTCATCTACAATAATAGCTATTTGGGTTTTGCTGGAAATCATCTCACTGAAAAGTTCACTGCAAAGTTTCGACTCTGGAATATAAAACGCTTTCCTCATGACCTTTGTGACATTAACATCTAATGAATTTTCTTTTGTAAACCTTAACAAGTCTTTTGCATAAACAACCCCGATTATGTCATCTATGTCTTCGTGAAAAACAGGTATTCTAGAGCACCCTTGCTCTAGTGACACCGTTATCGCGTCATTAATGGTATTATTGTCTTCCACAGCAAAAATATCAGTCCTGTGAGTCATTATTTCGCTCACCTTTTTGTCATCAAACTCAAATATATTTTTTATCATGTCCTTGGTGTTGCCCTCAAACACGCCTTTTTCTTCACCTTCATCTACCATCATCAAAATTTCTTCTTCTGTTACCGTTTCGTCCATGTCGCTAGAATCTAATCCCAACAGCTTTAAAACAAAGTTGGTGGAAAACGATAAGAATTTGATAAACGGACTAAATAAAATTTCAACAACTTTTAAAATCCCAACAGCTTTAAATGAAATCTTTTCAGAATAACGCATTGCTATTTTTTTGGGAACCAGTTCGCCCAAAACCAATGAAAAATACGACAGGATGATCGTAACTATAACCATAGATATCCCGCTTAATACATCTTGTGAAAACGGTAAAAATGAAAGTAGACTTGCTAATTTCTCAGAAAAAACTGCAGATGCAGATGCCGAAGTCAAAAAACCAGACAGCGTAACTCCAACCTGTATTATTGCTAAAAAGTTGCTTGAGTTTTCTAAAAGTCCCGCAATCTTTTTTGCTTGTTTGTGCCCTTCATTTGCCATTTTTTTTATTTTATTGTCATTTAAGGTTATTATAGCAATCTCAGACATAGCAAAAAATGCATTGACTAAAATCAGCAAAAAAATTATAGCCACTTGTATGAAAACGTTCGAGTTTGATATTTTTGGTTCTATATCACAAAATCTACACGCTCTTCCAAGTAAAAAGTTTTGAGGCATAATAATCACTACCTTTTATTAAATGTGCATATACGTATTATAGATTAATTTTATAATAAACGTCAATAATATTTCTTGTAATAATTTTATTTTATTAATTTTTCTGATTTTTCCGTCATTTTCGTTGCTTTAAATAAAAATTGTGAAAATTTATATATTTACAAATAATCGCAAAGGTGGTAAAATTGATAATTATTTAGTGATTTCGAGGGGGAATATTTTTTATGACAAGAAAAATGAAAACTATGGACGGAAACAGTGCTGCGGCCCACGTTTCTTACGCCTTTACAGATGTTGCTGCAATTTACCCTATCACGCCATCTTCAGTTATGGCTGATGAAACTGATAAATATTCTGTTGCGGGCAGAAAAAATTTATTTGGCAGAGAAGTTAAAGTAACTGAAATGCAATCTGAAGCTGGTGCTGCCGGTGCAGTACACGGTTCACTCGCCGCCGGAGCTTTAACCACTACCTACACCGCATCTCAAGGTCTTTTGCTTATGATACCAAACATGTACAAAATGGCCGGTGAACTTCTTCCTAGTGTTATACATGTTTCAGCTCGTGCTTTAACCAGCCACGCTCTTTCTATTTTTGGTGATCACTCTGACATTTATGCATGCCGTCAAACGGGTTACGCTATGCTTTGCTCAAACAGCCCTCAAGAAGTAATGGATTTAGGCGCTGTTGCTCATTTGTCCGCTATAAAAGGAAGAGTTCCTTTCTTACATTTCTTTGACGGTTTCAGGACTTCTCACGAAATTCAAAAGATCGAAATGTGGGATTATGAAGACTTAAAAGAACTTCTAGACTTTGACGCTGTAGAAAAGTTTAGAAGAAGAGCTTTAAACCCAGAACATCCTGTTTTAAGAGGTTCTGCTCAAAATGATGATATATTCTTCCAAGCTAGAGAAGCTTGCAATAAATACTACGATGCTGTACCGGAAATCGTAGTTGATTATATGAACAAAATAAACGACAAGATCGGCACAGACTATAAACCATTTAACTATTACGGCTCTCCTGATGCTGAACGCGTCATCGTAGCTATGGGTTCTGTTTGCGAAGCTATCGAAGAAGTTGTAGACTATTTAAACGCCGCAGGTGAAAAAGTAGGGCTTATTAAAGTTAGGCTGTATAGACCTTTTGTGGCAAAATATCTAGTTGACGTCATGCCCAAAAGTGTAAAATATATTTCTGTGCTAGACAGGACAAAAGAACCCGGTTCCATAGGTGAACCTCTGTTCCTCGATGTTTTGGCAGCCCTTGCTGACAATGAATTTTCTAGTATCCCCATTTACGGCGGAAGATATGGTCTTGGTTCTAAAGACACTACCCCAGGTGACATTGTCGCGGTATACAGAAATATGCAAGATGTTGCTCCTAAAAAGAGGTTTACAATCGGCATAGTTGATGATGTTACAAATCTTTCGCTCGAGGTTAAAGAAAACCCTGATACCACTCCGGAAGGCACTCGTTCTTGTAAGTTCTGGGGGCTCGGTTCTGACGGAACTGTTGGTGCAAACAAAAACTCAATTAAAATTATAGGCGATCATACAGACATGTACGCTCAAGGGTACTTTGCGTATGACTCTAAAAAATCTGGCGGTATTACGGTATCTCACTTGCGTTTTGGGAATAATCCGATAAAATCTACTTATTATATAAGCAAGGCTGATTTTGTTGCTTGTCATAACCCTTCGTATGTAGATAAGTACGACATGGTTCAAGACTTAAAACCAGGCGGAAAGTTCCTTCTGAACTGCCCTTGGACGTTGCAAGAATTGAACTACCGTTTACCAAACAAGATGAAAAGATATATCGCTGAAAATGGAATTAGGTTCTTCGTGATAGACGGTATAAAAATAGGAAAAGAAATAGGTTTGGGCGGAAGAATCAACACAATTTTGCAATCTGCTTTCTTCAAGATTGCCAATATTATCCCGCCTGAAGATGCTATAAAATATATGAAAGATGCGGCAACAAAGTCTTACAGCAAGAAAGGTGAGAAGATTGTTGCTATGAATCACGAAGCTATTGAAAGAGGAATGAAAGACTTAAAAGAGATTGAAGTTCCTGAAAGTTGGAAAAACCTTGAAGATGAGCAAATATCCACTCCAAATTCTTCAAACTCTCCAAGAAAAGATCTTTTAAAATACGTTGATACTATATTAAAACCGGTTAACGAATATAAAGGAAATAATTTGCCTGTATCCACCTTTGTCGATCACGTTGATGGTACGGTTCCTCAAGGCTCTGCAGCGTTTGAAAAGCGTGGCATTGCTGTGGATGTTCCAGAATGGAATCCGGATAATTGCATTGAGTGCAACTTCTGCTCACTTGTATGTCCTCATGCGGTTATTCGCCCCATAGTAATGACAGACGAAGAGCTAGATAAAGCTCCTAAAAATACAAAATCGAAAATATTGACCGGAATGGACGGCAAAAAGTTTGTAATGACGGTGTCTCCGCTTGATTGCACAGGCTGTGGTGCTTGTGTAAATGTGTGCCCAGGCAAAAAAGGTGAAAAAGCATTGGCTATGAAGCCGATAGATTCTCAGAGAAATCAACAGGAAGTATTTGATTACTCTGTAAAACTTCCTAAAAAAGAGGACGTTATTGAAAAGTTCAAAGAGGCATCAGTTAAAGGTAGCCAGTTCAAGCAACCGTTGCTTGAGTTCTCAGGAGCCTGTGCCGGTTGTGGCGAAACACCTTACGCTAAACTCGCTACGCAATTGTTTGGCGATAGAATGTTCATTGCCAACGCTACAGGATGTTCATCAATATGGGGAGGTTCCGCTCCGGCTACGCCATATACTGTAAACGAAAAAGGCAAAGGTCCTGCATGGCAAAATTCACTGTTTGAAGATAACGCAGAATTTGGTCTCGGTATGGCACTGGCACAAGACGCAATACGCGGAAGGCTGAAAAGTTATATTGAAGAAATTAAAGACACTGCGAATGATCAAAACTTAAAGACTGCTTGTGAAGATTACATTAGTACTTTTACAGACAGTGGTAAAAACGCAAAATGCGCCGACAAGCTTATCAATGAGCTTGAAAAAATTCAAAATACTGACGGACAAATCGGATTTTTAGCAAAGAAAACACTTGAAGATAAAGATTACCTTGCTAAAAAATCCATGTGGATTTTCGGTGGCGATGGTTGGGCTTACGACATAGGTTTTGGGGGACTTGACCATGTAATAGCTTCCGGCGAAAACGTAAACATCTTAGTATTCGACACTGAAGTTTACTCAAACACTGGCGGGCAGGCTTCAAAGTCCACTCCTACTGGTTCAATCGCACAGTTCGCTGCCGGTGGTAAAGCAACAAAGAAAAAAGATTTAGCTGCAATTGCTATGAGTTACGGATACGTATATGTTGCCCAAATTGCTATGGGAGCTAATTACAACCAATGCGTAAAAGCCTTCGCAGAAGCTGAGAGTTACAACGGTCCTTCAATTATTATCGCATATGCTCCTTGCATAAATCACGGAATAAAAGGCGGGTTGAGTATAGCTCAACAGGAAGAGAAAAAGGCTGTAGAGTCAGGCTATTGGAATTTGTTTAGATATGATCCTCGACTCTCAAAAGATGGCAAAAATCCGTTTATCTTAGACAGTAAGGCTCCAAGTTCAAACTATAGAGATTTCTTAATGAACGAAGTGCGGTACAATGCTTTAGCTCGCTCATTCCCTGAAAAGGCCGAAAAACTTTTCACTGAAGCAGAAAAACAAGCTAAAGATAAATATGAACATCTATTAAATTTATCCGAACAAAAATAAAACTACGTATAGTAAAACAAAAATCAACAGTTCCATAACTGCTGATTTTTGTTTTTGGTAAATTATGATATTTATGTATTATAAATAAACAATATAAAATTTGACATAAAAAAGTATATGTTATATACTTATAAGCAAAAGTTGAAGCAAAATTAAGGAGGAACCACTTAGAAATGTTGGATATTAAATTTATACGTGACAACCAAGACCTCGTAAAAAATAACATAAAGAAGAAATTTAAAGATAATAAGATCCCACTCGTTGACGAAATTATCTCTTTGTATAATGAAAAATGTTCCGTTAGTAGTCGTGCTAGCGAGCTTAGGGCAAATAGAAATAAAATAAGCAAACAAATTGGAACGTTAATAGCTCAGGGCAAAAACAGCGAAGCTGAAAAAATGAAACAGCTTGTAAATGAACAAGCTGAAGAATTAAAAAGTTTAGAGGAACAAGAAACTGATTTGCAACAACGCATTACTAAAATTCAGATGAACATCCCTAATATTGTAGATCCCAGCGTTCCTGTGGGAAAAGATGACAGTGAAAATGTCGAAGTGGAACAGTTTGGCGAAAAATTTACTCCTGATTTTGAAATCCCTTACCATACAGACATTATGATGCTGTTCGATGGAATTGATAAAGACGCTGCCGGCAGAGTAGCTGGCGAAGGTTTCTATTATCTTATGGGCGATATTGCTAGGCTGCACTCTGCTATTTTGGCATATGCGAGAGACTTCATGATAAATAAAGGGTTTACTTATTGTATACCTCCTTATATGATAAGAAGCAAAGTTGTTACTGGAGTTATGAGCTTTGAGGAAATGGACGCTATGATGTACAAAATCGAAGGTGAAGACCTTTACCTTATCGGTACATCGGAGCACTCCATGATAGGTAAATTTATCGACAGTGTTACCATTGAAGAAAATTTACCACTTACACTTACCAGCTACTCGCCATGTTTTCGTAAGGAAAAAGGCGCGCACGGTATAGAAGAACGTGGTATATATCGAATTCATCAATTTGAAAAGCAGGAAATGATAGTCATTTGTAGGCCTGAAGACAGCATGAATTGGTTTAACAAGATGTGGAGTTATTCTGTTGAGCTTTTCCGTAGCATGGATATCCCTGTAAGGACTCTTGAATGTTGCACCGGTGACCTTGCTGATCTTAAAGTAAAATCATACGATGTAGAAGCTTGGTCCCCTAGGCAAAATAAATATTTTGAAGTTTGTTCGTGTTCAAATCTCGGCGATGCTCAAGCTCGTAGATTAAATATAAAAGTAAAAGGAAAAGATGGTAAAAAATATTTAGCACACACTCTCAACAACACAGTAGTCGCTCCTCCTCGTATGTTAATCGCATTCCTTGAGAATAACTTAAGGTTTGACGGCTCGCATTACAGTGTACTCATTCCAAAAGCTTTACAACCTTATATGGGCGGCACTCCTAAACTTATATCTAGAAAAAATATTTAATTTTTATGCAAAAGAAAACGTATGTTAAAAGATCTTAGATTAATCTAAGATCTTTTTAGTGGATGTATCCCGGTTTACTATTATTCACTTTTATCGTTATTTCTTCGTGCTAACATATTTGCACACTCATACACGTTGCCACCACCCATAGTCAAGATCAAGTCACCGGGTTTGGCGATTTCTTCTATATAATTAACTATGTCTTCAAAAGTCTTACGGTAAACTCCACCGTCTATTTTTTCTACTAAGTCTGTTGCGTAGATGTTGTAAGTATTCACTTCTCTTACGGCTAAAATCTCCGAAACGATAGCGATATCTGCGATTGATAAAACCTTTGCAAAGTCATCTAAAAACAGAGATGTCCTAGAATAGGTATGTGGCTGAAAGATGCAAATTACACGGTTGTATCCCATTTTCTTAGCTGCATTTAAAGTATTTTCTATTTCCGTTGGGTGATGTGCAAAATCATCAGCTATAGTGATGCCGTTTTTCTTACTTAATATTTCAAACCTTCTATGAACTCCACTGAACTCAGAAATAGCTTCTTTTATTTTTTCTATGTCAATTTTCATATAATCTGCTACAGCTATTGCTGCCATGGCATTGTAAAGATTATATTTTCCAGGTACTTTTAGCGAAAATGTGCCCAAGTATTTCCCATCTTTTACAACTGCAAATTCCTCACAAACACCATATTTTTCAACTATTTTCTCAGCTCGGTAGTTGTTATCTTCACCCAAACCAAAAGTTATAACCGGTACATTTGCATTTTTGGCAGCTTCAACGCTATTTTTGTCATCGCCATTTAAAACGACAAGCTCAGTGGTCTTGTAAGCAAACTTTTTAAATGAGTTTACTACTCCTTCTAAGTTCTTAAAATAGTCTAAGTGATCTGCTTCAACGTTTAAAATTACAGCAATATTGGGTGTAAGCTTTAAAAATGTATCTACATACTCGCAGGCCTCACAAACTATATTTTGAGAATTTCCAATACGGCTATTTCCTCCTATGAACGGCAATTTCCCGCCTATAACAGCTGTTGGATCTGCCCTACCTACAGTCAATATTTGCGTAAGCATAGCCGTTGTAGTAGTTTTGCCGTGTGTTCCCGCTACCGCTACTAGATTTTCATATTGAGAGCAAACTAATCCCAAAAGATCTGAGCGTTCCATTATTGGTACGTTTAATTTTTTCGCAGCCAAAATTTCCGGATTATCTTGCTTTATGGCTGCTGAGTAAACTACCAACTCAGCATCACCTATATTTTTTTCATCGTGACCTATGTGGACGTCAAAGCCTCTATCTATTATCCTCTCCAATGTGTCCGACATGTAGTTGTCCGACCCGGAAACTATATATCCTTTATTATGTAGGATATTTGCAAGCGGACACATACCTGACCCACCTATGCCGATGAAATGTATTTTCTTTATATTTTTTAATATATCATTATTCAAAATAAGCACTCCTCGTAAAAATTTCCCTATAATTATAGTATATTACTATTTGGACACAAAATAAATAAGTTTTTTTATTTTACAGCAATCTTAAAGAGTAACCTGTACTTTTTAAGTCCCATATAATATTGTGTATGAATAAAATATTCGGAGGCCAAAAAATGAATAACATTATAAACATAGGTATATTGGGCGGTGATAAAAGACAAATTGAACTGGCTAACAGTCTACATGAAGATGGCCAAAATGTATTTATAACAGGCTTTGACAAAGCTTTAGACAAAGTAAAAGTTTTAAATTTAAATATAGATCAAATGCTTAAAAGCAGCGAATATGTAGTACTTCCCATTCCATCAACTAGGGATGACTTGTACTTTTTTACTCCATTTTCGGAATTTAAAACCCCAATAAATGACGTTTTTATAAGAAAAATAAAAAATAAAACTGTGTTTTGCTACGGAGCTGAAGGTTTAATAAAACTATGTCCTGAGTTCTCAAACTGTAATTTTTACGATTATTCCGCAAATGAAAACTTTTTACAACATAATGCAAAAATAACTGCCGATTGTGCAATTGAACTTGCAAAAAATAAGTTTGTAAATTCGTTTTGTAATAAAAAAGTTCTGGTGTGCGGGTACGGAAGAATTGGGAAATATTTAGTAGAGCTTCTAGTAAAAGAAAATACCGAGTTATTTGTAAGTGTTAGAAATAAAAATGATTTTTCTAAATTAGAAAAAATGAAGGTTCAGCCTATTTTAACTTCCGAGCTGAAAGAGTACACAGACTTCGATATAATTTTCAACACTGTACCAAGTTTAATATTTGATTTTGATACTTTGGAAAAAACTTCAAAACATGCACTGTTAATAGATTTAGCCTCAAAACCCGGAGGGGTAGATAAACTTTCAGCAGAGCAATTAAACATAAATTTAATTCACGCTTTAGGGTTGCCCGGTAAAATGGCTCCGCTCAAAGCAGCTGAAGCTATAAAAAATACAATTTATAATTTCATCAGAGAAGAGAAGGAGTGAATATTATGAATAAAGTTCGAGTTGGGTATGCCATGTGTGGGTCATTTTGTACAATCGAAAAGTCTATAGAACAAATGAAAAATTTAATAGATATGGGTTATGAAGTTATTCCTATAATGTCGAAAAACTTGTATGAAACAGATACTAAATTCGGCAAAGCCAAAGATATAATAGATGAAGTTGAAAGTATCTGCTTAAAAAAAATCATAAACGAAATTACACTTGCCGAGCCGATCGGTCCTAAAAACATGACCGATATAATGGTAGTTTCCCCATGCACAGGAAACACGTTGAGTAAACTTGCAAGAGCTATCACTGACACTCCTGTAACCATGGCAGTTAAGTCGCATTTAAGGGGCCAAAAACCTGTATTAATTGCACTTGCCACGAACGATGCACTAAGCAATAGCGCAAAAAATTTAGGAGCCATGTTGAACGTAAAAAACATCTATTTCGTTCCGATGCACCAAGACGATATATCAAACAAACCAAATTCGTTAGTAGCTAGATTTGATTTGCTTTTGCCTTCAGTCGAACAAGCCTTAAAAGGTAAGCAGATGGAACCTATTTTCACAAATTTTTGATCATTACAAAATAATAGCCATCGATATTTAAAATCTTAAACATTGATGGTTATTTATTTTGCTTGATTTTTAAATATAATTATGATAAAATATAGTAAGTTTATTTAAAAAGAAGGAATGTTTATGAGAAGATCTAAAAAAGGTAAAGTCATAACAACCTGTGCTGCACTTTTAGTAGCTCTCTGTCTTCACTTATTTGCAAGCGGCAAAACCACACAGGATTGCTCTGCAGGTGATATAGACTTAAGTAACTGTTATTCTTCAGACAACTCTAAAATTGAAGTATTACCCGATAATTTAGGTGGTTTTTATATTGTTAGTGCAGATACCACTAATACGAAATTATCTTACTTTGATGGTAATCCCATAAGCTCACCTCTTGTTTTAAACTTTAAGTATATTTCTGCGGCTTCAGACAAAAACAATATTTATATGTCCGAGGTAAAGGAGAATAATGAAACTACTATCCATAAATATACAAAAGATAATGGCTCTATAAAACCAGATAGTAGCGGGGATTTTTCATTTGGAAAAAATCTCGTTGAAAATTTCACTGTTGGAAATGATGTGATATTTTTTTCTGCTGGAGAAAATTTGTTGGGTACTTACGAAAACAATCCAACCATTCTTATGGCAAATTGTAAACAATTTGCCATAAACTTCTCTAGAGATAAACTATATATTCAAACAGATGACGACAGTGTAAAATATTGTAGTATTGACAATACTTTAAAGGAAAACATTTTAAGTTCTACACCTCCTTCTTTCAATACAGTTTCTCCCAAAAATGGCAACAATGATAATTTACCTGACAACCTTATGCATTTTCTAAGCGATGATATACTGGTAACAAACACAGGAAAATATTTTAAATTGGACAGTGAAAATTCTACCATAGAGCATATTTTAAGTGTTGATGTTTCAGATTTGAGTGTGGACTTTTGTTCTGCTGTATATAAAGCCGATAGTAAAAATTACATAGCCGCACTGACAAGCAACAACATCGTCACTTTCTACGACATAGATGATGGCCTTACAGCAAAATATAAAGTAGAATTAGACGCACAAGATAAAATCATATCTATCTGCACTTCTGGCACTAAGACTATTTTAGTTTGGAAAAATGATACAGACGCAAAAGCTAAAATACTAGATAAAGATGATCTAACAGAGATAAAAAATGATACAGACCCTGAGCCAGAAAATCCTTCAGACTTTGAACCTGTTGTTAAAGCGCTAAGCGATGCATACACTTTGAGTGAAAGTGAGCGCGTATATATTCCATTGTCTGAAACTATCAGCAAAGTAAAGGACAATTTAAATTTAAGTGGTTACAATATAGAATTTAAAAATTATGCAGGAAAAGCTATCACAAGCGGGAAGCTTGGTACTGGCAGTGTCGCAATTTTCTCTAAAGATGGCAAAACTGCAGAGTTCACTTTCATTGTAAAAGGCGATGTCACAGGTGAAGGTAACGCTAACAGTCGCGATGTTGATTGTATGTATAATCACATTTTGGGGAAATCTTCACTTAGCGAAATAAATGCAAAAGCTGCAGATATGAACAATGATGGTGTCGTTGATACTTTAGATTTATTGCTTTTAAGTAAAATGGTTTCCAGCTCATCATAATTTGAAAGAAAAATAAAAGGAGAAATGAAAATGGACTGTTTAATTACACTTTACAACGACGAACAAATGTATAATTTAATAGTAATATTTTCATTTATGCCAAAAAAAGTCATCCTGCTTTACGATAAAAATTATACCGATAATAAAAATATGGAGAACTTAAAAAGTGCTTGTAAATCTAAAATACATAATATAGAATTTGAATGCGTAAATTTCGATAGTTCAAACATAGACAAAGTAGTAAATACCTGTACCTGGATAATCCACAGGAATACAAATTGCTATTTCGATATAACAGGTGCAAGTGAACTAGGAGTTATTGGGGCTTATTTGGCTTGTAAAAAAACTTTTACACCCATATTTAAAATACAACTCCCTGAAAATAAATTGATAAATATTTACGGTTGTCACTCTCTTGAAAAAAATTTTAAATACCCAAAATTGACTATAGACACTGTTTTTGCCGCTAGAGGTGCATTTCTTTCCGGAAACAACCATCCCACCCCTCCACGTCATTTATTTAATAGCATATTGAACTTTTGTCATGAGGTTTTTAAAGATATAGCTGCATGGAAAGACCTTTGTTATTACTTACAAACAGGAAGGGCAAAGTTTCCTCAAGCCGGCAGACCAAATTTTTTTGAAGCGCCAAAAAGGATTAACATATCTAAAAGTAACGTAACTTTTTCAGGAGAAGCTCTGTTGAGAAAAGCTGAAAAATTAAACCTTATACACCAATTAAATTTAAATAATCAAAAAGTATCGTTTTATTTTAAAAACGACACCATAAAAAGATATATGACGGACTTTGGAGTATGGCTTGAGCTGTACTGTTTTATAAAGCTCGAACAGTGCGATTTGTTTCATGATGTTCGTCTCAGTGTAAAAATAGACTGGAATAAATCGGAAAATAGCCTAATTGAAATAGTCAATGAAATTGACGTTACGTTTTTTTATAAAACAAGACCATGCTTTTTATCGTGCAAGTTATCCGAGCCTTCTTCTGATGCACTGCAAGAGTTAAGCGTATATCCTTTTTATTTCGGTGGCAAAAATTCAAAGTCCATTCTAACTGTCTTAAGCAATGTAAATAGGGGAAATTCGTACCTTTACAAGCGTGCAAAAAGTATGCAAATTTCTATGATAGATGGCAATGATATAAAAAATAACAAATTTATCGACGCCATAAAAAAAGCTTTGTGCATAGAATAGTAATCTTATAAAAAATCAAATAGCTATTGAAATTTCAAAAAATCTGTTGTAAAATAAACTTGTAATAATTTTGCCGGTGTGTTGGAATTGGCAGACGAGACGGACTCAAAATCCGTTGGTGGCAACACCGTGTGGGTTCGAGTCCCACCACCGGCACCACTGTGGAGTATCATAAGGGGCATGAAATGTTTTTATGGTTCTCCTTTTGAAGAGTAGATTGGTTAA
>URPR01000004.1 GCA_900549775.1 uncultured Oscillospiraceae bacterium
GCATTCGCTTGACGTGCGAAGGGTCAGCGGTTCAAGTCCGTTAACGTCCACCATTATCATTAAAGGCGTTGAAGAAGGAAAGTAGTTTTTTAATTTTAATTAAAGAGAGATGCGTCTTGGCTGAAAACGTGTTATTAAAATGAAAAATGAAGTTCCCTTTGGAGCTGTACTTCTGAACGATTACAGTAGGAAGTGCCGGTTAAGGAGTCGTAATGTCCTGTAAGAGAGTTTGCAAGATTTGCAAAAAATAGGGTGGTACCGCGGTGGTTATAAAGCTATCGTCCCTTTTGGCGGGATGATGGCTTTTTTATATTATTTTGAGGTGATTGTATGAAAAGACAACTTGAAAAAGTAAAGGAAGAATTTGACTTTGACTTGATGAGCTCAAATTCGCAAAAAGACATTGAAAGTGTCCGAGTTAAATATTTAGGCAAGAAAGGGGCTCTTACGGGTATATTAAAGCAAATGGGGACTCTGTCTGCTGACGAAAGACCTGTTATCGGTAAAATATCTAATGAAATGCGGAATTATATTTCTAAGAGCATAGAGGAAAAAACAGCAAAATTAAGGTTTGCTGAAACTCAAAATAAATTACAGTCGGAAAAAATTGATGTCACTTTGCCCGGTAAGAAAATAAGGTTAGGACATAAACATCCGATGAGTATTATTTTAGATGAAGTTAAGGATATATTCATAGGAATGGGATTTAATGTGGTTGAGGGTCCGGAAATAGAGTCGGATTATTATAATTTTGAAGCTTTAAATTTATCTAAAAATCACCCGGCGAGAGATACTCAAGATACTTTCTACATTGATGAAAATACTTTACTTAGAACGCAAACTTCGTCTGTGCAAATTAGGACAATGGAAAAGCAGGAGCCACCTATACGTATAATTTCGCCAGGAAGAGTTTACCGTTCTGATGAGGTTGATGCAACTCATTCGCCTATATTTAATCAAATAGAAGGGCTTGTTGTGGATAAAGGAATATCTTTCTCGGACTTAAAATGGACTTTGGAAACTTTTATAAAGAAATTGTATGGCAACAATACAGCACTTAGATTTAGGCCGCATCATTTTCCATACACAGAGCCGTCTGCCGAAATGGACATAGAATGCTTTTCTTGCCATGGAAAAGGCTGTGCTTTGTGTAAAGGCGAAGGGTTCATAGAAATTCTTGGTTGTGGAATGGTGCATCCGAAAGTTTTAGAAAACTGCGGCGTAGACTCAGAAGAATATTCGGGGTTTGCTTTTGGGGTAGGGCTAGAAAGAGTAGCAATGAGAAGGTACAAGATAGATGATTTGAGGTTATTTTATGAAAACGATTTTAGGTTTTTAAAACAGTTTTAGTGATATGTGAGAAGGGGGCACGGCCCCGGCAGCTGTAGGCTGCCGTAAAAAGGCGAAGCCTTTTTGCAAGCAAAGCTTGCGGGCCGTGCCCAACAGAGGTGTAGCAGAAAATTTAAAATGAAAGGTGAAAACTTATGTATTTATCGAAGAAATGGTTAAATGATTTTGTGAAAGTCGATGATGTAGATACTAAAGTATTATGCGATAAATTAACGTTATCCGGCTCAAAGGTAGAGTCATTTAAAAGTGAAGGAGGGAAAATAGATAAAATAATCACAGGAAAGGTAACATCTATAGGAAAGCATCCGAATGCGGATAAGCTTTTGGTTTGTAGTGTAGATATAGGAGCGAATGAACCGCTTCAAATAGTAACAGGTGCACATAATTTAAAAGTTAACGATATCGTCCCGGTAGCAGTTGATGGATCTACTTTATATAATGGAACGAAAATAAAAAAAGGAAAACTTAGAGGAGTAACCAGCAACGGTATGCTGTGTTCACTTGGTGAATTAGGGCTTAGTAAACATGATTTTCCTGAAGCTGTGGAAAACGGCATTTTTGTTATACAAACGCCCTGTGAACTTGGTCAAGACGTAAAAAATGTAATTGGTTTTAACGACACAGTTATAGATTTTGAAATAACGCCTAACAGGCCGGACTGCTTATCTGTTATAGGGCTTGTGCGAGAAACCAGTGCTACTTTAGGGCGGCCCTTAAATCTCCATACCCCGAAGGTGAAAGGTGACGCAAAGTTTCCTTTAGATTTAAAAATTTCGGTTGAAGATAAAAAACTATGTCCTTACTACAGTGCTCGTATTGTTTCAGATGTTAACTTAAAGCCCTCTCCGGCTTGGATGCGTGAACGACTCAGAGCTATGGGAGTAAGACCGATTAACAACATTGTGGATATAACTAATTACGTTATGCTGGAGTATGGTCAACCGCTTCACGCTTTTGACTTAACCACCATTTCAGGAAATGAAATAAACGTTAGACTAGCTTTTGATGACGAAAAAATTGTTACTTTAGATGGAGTTGAAAGAAACCTGTCGAAAAACGATCTGATTATAGCGGATAGTGAAAAGCCGTTAGCCATAGCAGGAGTTATGGGTGGAGAAAACAGTGGTATAAATGAAAATACCAAAGAGATTGTTTTTGAATCAGCAAATTTCTTTGGACCGTACGTAAGAGTGAGCTCTAAAAAATTTAATTTGCGTTCGGAATCTTCAGCAAGATTTGAAAAGGGATTGGATCCAAATTTATGTTCTATAGCGTTGGATAGAGCTTGTGAACTTGTTGAAGAATTGGGAGCTGGTAAAGTTACAGAAAAAATTTTTGTTGTTGATTCCGTAAACGAAAAACAAGTAAAAATACCTCTTGATTGCGAATTTATAAATCGCTTTTTAAATATAAACTTAAGCAAAGAAGAAATGGTTGAAATCTTGAGCAAAATAGATTGTAAAGTTATAAATGATGAAGTTGTTGTTCCAAGTTACAGGAGCGATTTGAAGTTAAAAAATGATATTGCAGAAGAAATTGCAAGATTTTATGGGTACAATAAAATTTTATCTACACCATTAAAAGGCTCTATGAATGGAGGACTCTCTAGGAAGCAAAAATTTAAAGAAAAAGTAAAGTCAACTATGATGGCTTTGGGTCTTTCAGAAATAATGACATATAGCTTTGTGAGTCCTAAAAGTTACGATAAGCTTTTAATTGCACCAGAAAGCAAACTGAGAGATTATATAGAAATAAAAAATCCTTTGGGCGAAGATACCAGCGTAATGAAAACAGTTGCAATTAGCACTATGCTTGAGACTTTATCTAGAAATTTTAATTATAACAACCAAAACGTAAAACTTTTTGAAGTAGCAAAGGAGTATTTTAAAAGAGATGAAGACAGTTTAGCAAATGAGCCTGAAAAATTAGTAGCGGGCCTTTATGGAGAGGATGTTGACTTTTTCTATGTAAAAGGTGTGGTTGAGGAACTTTTGAATGTTTTGAAAATAAGAAACTACGATGTGAGGTCTTGTGACAGCGTTCCTTATTATCATCCGGGTAGATGTGCAGAAATTTCCTTTAACGGAAAAACTTTAGGAATAGTAGGAGAAATTAATCCACTTGTTTTAGAAAATTATGAAATTAAAAAAAGGGCATATGCTTTTGAATTTTGCATAGATGATTTGTTTGAGTTCTCAAATTTTGAAGTTGAGTATAAACAAATACCAAGGTATCCTAGCGTTGAGAGAGATATTGCAGTTATTTGTGATAAAGATTTGCCTGCTATAAACTTAGAAAATGTAGCTAAACAAAGCGCGGGTAAGTTTTTGGAGGAAGTATGTATTTTTGATGTATATACTGGTAACCAAGTACCAGAGGGTAAGAAAAGTGTAGCGCTTAAACTCACACTTCGTTCAAACGATGGCACTTTGACGGATGAACAAGTGCAATCTACTGTAAAAAAAGTTATGAAGGCTTATGAAAAGCTAGATATAAAACTTAGGTAAAGATTGAGGTTATAAAATATGAAAAAAGCTTTTAATAAATTAGTGAGAGACAAAATCCCTGAAATAATATTAAAAAATGGTTGCACACCGGAAATAGAAATTTTAGATAATCAGGAATATCTACACCACTTAGATGAAAAATTAATGGAAGAATGCAATGAAGTAATTTGTGCAAAGAATGTCGAAGAAAAAGCTGAAGAATTGGCAGACGTTTTGGAAGTAATGTATGCCATCGCAAATTCTTTTAAAATACCATTTGAGGAAATTGAAAAAGTTCGGTTAGATAAAAAAGAAAAACGTGGTGGTTTTGATTCAAAGATCTTTTTAAAAAGTACAACGATTGTTAAAAACCTTGAATGATCATAAATATATTATTAAAATAATTTATCAAAGTTGCTCTATGACCGTACTTATGCGCGGTATAGAGCAATTTTTATTATTTAACTGGATGCAAAACCCTTTACATAAAATCTTTAATATTGTAAAATAGTTATATATCTAATGGGAGCTGTTGATGTTTGAAACCTAAATATAATAGAGTATTGTTAAAACTTAGCGGAGAAGCTTTAAGTGGAAGATTTCCAAGCGGCATAGACTTTGAAACTGTACAATCTATTTGCTTGAGTGTAAAAGAATGTGTTGATGCAGGTGTGCAGGTTGGTATGGTTATCGGCGGAGGGAACTTTTGGCGAGGCAGAGCAAATGGGCAAATGAACAGAGTGAGAGCAGATCATATCGGCATGCTTGCTACTATGATGAATTCGTTAGCGGTGGCAGACACACTAGAAGCGTTAGGAGTAAATGTAAGGGTTCAAAGCGCGATTGATATGAACAAAATAGCAGAACCTTACGTACAGTCAAAAGCGGTAAAACATCTTGAAAAGGGAGCAGTAGTGATTTTTGCCTGTGGCACAGGAAGTCCATTTTTTTCTACAGATACCGCTGCAGCGCTTAGAGCGGCAGAAATAAATGCAGAAGTTGTGTTCAAAGCCACCATGGTTGATGGTGTTTATGATTGTGACCCTAAACAAAACGAATTAGCACAAAAATATGATACGCTAACTTTTTCCGAAGTTTTGAGCAAGAATCTGAAGGTTATAGATTCTACAGCAGCGTCCCTTTGCAAAGATAATAACATTAAATTGTTAGTGTTTGACATTTCAGAACCAAGCAATATTGTAAAAGCAATTGCCGGCGAAAATGTTGGGACAATTGTTAGATAAAAATTAATTTTGAGGGGTATTTATATGGAACAAATTTTTTCAAAAACAAAAGAAAGCATGTCTAAAACAATCGATAATTTAAATTCTGAATATCTGTCTATAAGAGCAGGCAGAGCTAACCCTGCTGTTTTAGACAAAATCTTGGTTGACTATTACGGCGTGCCTACAGCTATAAATCAATTAGCGGCAGTTTCTGTTTCTGAAGCTAGAGTGTTAGTCATTCAGCCTTGGGATGTATCTGTTTTGAAGGAAATAGAAAAAGCTATACAAAGCTCTTCTTTAGGCATAAACCCTCAAAATGACGGAAAAATTATAAGACTTATTTTTCCTCAAATAACTGAAGATCACAGAAAAAGCTTAGTAAAAGATATAGCTAAAATGGCAGAAGAATCTAAAGTTGCTATAAGATCGATAAGAAGAGATTCTATTGATAAATTAAAAAAGATGAAAAAAGATTCTTTGATTACGGAAGATGACCTTTCTCAGGCAGAAAAAAGAGTTCAAGATTTAACAGATAAATTCTGCGTACAAATAGATGAATTGTCCAGTAAAAAGCAAAAAGAGATTATGGAAATTTAGATCTATTTTTATTGGAGCTTTTTATGTTTAAGTTTAGAAAAAAATATGATATTTCCAGTTTAAATCTACCAAAGCACATAGGAATAATAATGGATGGCAATGGACGGTGGGCGAAAAAAAGAGGTCTTGTAAGGTCGATGGGCCACAGAGAGGGTGCTAAGACATTTAGAAAAATAGCTCGTTACTGTAGCAATATAGGGATAAAATATTTAACGGTTTATGCATTCTCTACCGAAAACTGGAAACGCCCTACCGATGAAGTCAATTACTTAATGAAATTGTTTGAACAGTACCTTAAAGAAGCATTGGAGGACTTTAAAGAGGAAAACAACAGAGTTCTTTTTTTGGGAGATAAAAGTGGGTTCTCTGAAAATTTGCAGAATCTTATAAAAGAGGTAGAGGAATCCTCTAAGGACTGTACTGGAATGACTTTAAACATCGCGATGAACTACGGTGGCAGAGATGAAATAGTTAAAGCGTGCAAAAGTATAGCACTTAAAGTTAAAAATTCAGAACTTTCTCTTGACGATATAGATGAGGAAGTATTGTCAAACGAGATGTACACGAAAGGCCAAGCTGACCCTGACTTGATAATAAGACCAAGTGGAGAATATAGGCTATCTAATTTTTTAACTTGGCAGTCGGCGTATTCGGAGCTGGTTTTTATGGATATACTGTGGCCCGACTTTACAGAAAAAGATTTAGATAAAGCAATCTTGGAATATAATAGCAGAAATAGACGTTTTGGAGGTGTATAAGAATGGTAAAAAGAACGATATCCGGCGTTATAGGTGCTGCTTTAATTTTAGCCATCCTTTTCTTTAACCAAAATGTCCCAATGATAATAAATTTATTTATTTCACTCGTCTGTATATTGACTACATATGAGATATATTTAGCTATGAGAATAAACAAAGTTTTTGAAATATTAATACCTAGCTTACTTTTTTCGGCGATACTTCCTGTTTTTGGATTCGGAATGATTTGGAAGATATCGCTATATGCTTATACTTTAATTATATTTTTTGCTATGGTAATATCGCGAAAGACCATAAGTGTAAAAGATGCTGCGGTCGCATACAGCATGACGTTGCTAATCTCTCTGTCGCTTAGCACAATTATTGAGCTTAGAAACTGGTCGGGTATATACAGCAACTTTTACGTACTACTGGCTTTAGCTATACCTTGGGGGTCTGATACGGGTGCGTATTTCTGTGGTAAAATTTTCGGAAAAAGAAAATTATGTCCAGATGTTAGCCCCAAAAAAACTGTAGAGGGTGCAATTGGAGGAATAATATCTTCTTTATTTTTAAATTACATTATATGTATAATCTTTGAAAACTGGTTGTTTAGACCTAAAGCCGCTGTGAACTACTTCACTGTAACTCTAATTGTGCTTATAGGTGCAGGCATTTCTATAGTGGGAGACTTGTGCTTTTCTATGGTGAAAAGAAGTTATAGTGTTAAGGATTTTGGAAAAGCTATACCAGGCCATGGCGGCTTTCTTGATAGATTTGACAGTGTTATTTTTGTGGCGCCGTTTGTATATTACGTGTCTATGCACTTGGAACTGATAAAGTTAATTTAAGGGAAGGGGGATTATATTTGAGAAAAAGCATATCGATCTTAGGCTCAACAGGGTCAATTGGTACCCAAAGCTTAGAAGTTGCAAGGGAGTTAGGAATAAAAGTTTGTGCACTGTCTTGCAAAAGTAATATAAACCTTTTAGAAAAACAAATAAGGGAATTTAGACCATCGATAGTTGCTGTAGAATCGGAAAAATCGGCGATGGATTTGAAAAATAGAATAAAAGACTTAGACACAAAGATATTTGCCGGCATGGAAGGTTTGTGTGAGGTAGCGTCTTGCAGTGAATCGGAAATTTTATTAAATTCAGTCGTCGGGATGGTTGGTCTGGAACCTACACTTTGCGCTATAGAAAGTGGTATAGATATCGCACTTGCTAACAAAGAGACGCTGGTATCCGGCGGAGCTTTGGTCATGAAAAGGGCAAAAGAAAAAAATGTTAATATAATTCCGGTAGACAGTGAACATTCTGCTATATTTCAATGCCTAAGGGGCTGTCCATCTAAAAAAGCTTTGAGAAAAATTATTTTAACAGCATCAGGTGGACCGTTTTTTGGAAAAAGCAAAAGTGAACTTAAAAAAGTGAGAAAAGAAGATGCTTTAAAACATCCGAACTGGAGCATGGGCAGCAAGATTACTATAGATTCAGCAACTATGATGAACAAGGGGCTTGAAATAATAGAGGCAGCGTGGCTGTTCGAGATGGCGCCGGACGACATAGAGGTTGTAGTACACAGGGAGAGCGTTATTCATTCATTAATAGAATACGTGGATCATTCTATGATTGCACAACTTGGAGTTCCAAGCATGAAAATACCAATACAATATGCTCTTACTTTTCCAGAGCGACTTCCGTCTATGGTAAAGAGCGCAAACCTTTGCGATATTGGCACTTTAAGCTTTTTTAAGCCGGATTACGAAACTTTTGAAGCATTAAATATTTGCACAGAGGCAATAAAAAAGGGAGATTTGTTCCCTGCGGTTATGAATGGAGCCAATGAAGAAGCGGTATATTTATTTTTAAATGATAAAATTGCATTCCTTGATGTTACAAAGTTCGTAAAGAGAGCAATGACGGTTTTTGAAGAGAGTGTGGAAAATAAAAAATTAGAAAATTTAGATGACATTTTAAAAGCGGACAAATGGGCTAGGGAATTTATAAAAAACGAATTGAATTCTTAAGGGGGAAAATATTATGGCTGGTTTTCTTTTGGCAATTATTGCGGTGTTTTTGTTTCTGTTGCTTGTTATGTTTCATGAGTTTGGACATTTCATTTGTGCGAAAATCTCCGGCGTTAAAGTAAATGAGTTTGCTATAGGTATGGGGCCGAAGCTTTTTAAGTTTCAAAAGGGCGAAACTTTATATTCATTTAGACTTTTTCCTATAGGTGGGTTCTGTGCAATGGAAGGCGAGGATGAAGATAGTGATACGGCTGGAGCGTTTTCTAAGGCCTCTGTTTACAAAAGGATGCTTATAGTGGTAGCCGGGGCTCTTATGAATATTTTGTTAGCTTTCATTTTTATGATGGTGATTTTATCACAACAGGATTCCTTTGCTTCAACTAAAATTTCTAAATTTTCTGACAATGCAGTTACAAGCCAATATGGCTTACAAGTGGGAGACGAAATAAAGAAAATTGACAATTATGGAATAAGAACTTATACAGATGTAGCTTTTGCTTTGGCATTAAATAAAAACAACTATTCAGACTTTGTGGTTAAGCGAAATGGCGAAAATGTAGAAATTAAAAATGTGAAATTCCAGACGAAAGAAGGGCAAGATGGTAAACAAGTAATAGTTAGGGACTTCTATGTATATCCAATTGAAAAAACCTTCTTAACATTTTTAGGGCAAACGTTTAACGAAATAGTTTCGAACGTTAAGCTTACTTATGTGAGTTTGTGGAAGATGGTAACAGGTCAGTATGGACTAAATTCCGTGTCCGGCCCGGTAGGGATTGCATCTGCAATAAAAGATGCAGCTTCTACAGGCTTGCAGGAAAACTTTTTACAAGGTGTAAATAATATTATAATGATAATGATGGTTTTATCTGTAAGTTTAGGGGTTATGAACTTGTTACCGCTTCCGGCATTGGACGGTGGAAGGTTTATATTCTTGATCATTGAAGCTATAACGAAAAAGCCTGTACCTCAAAAATATGAAGGGTTAGTGCATAAGATTGGCTTTATACTGCTCATTTTATTTATGTTGTTCATCACGTTTAATGACATTTTAAAATTATTTACAGGTAAAGGGCTGGGGACTACTTGATGAGACGAATGACAAAAGTTGTAAATGTAGGTAATGTAAAAATAGGTGGAAATGAGAAAATATCTATTCAATCAATGCTCAATGCTCCATCTTATGACGTTGAAGGGAATGTCGAACAAGCTTTAAAATTAAAAAAAGTTGGCTGCGATATCATTCGAGTAGCTATACCGGACATTGAAAGTGTAAACTTAATTTTAAAAATAAAGGAAAAAGTAGACGTACCCTTGGTTGCAGATATACATTTTGATTATAAGTTGGCATTAGAGTCGATTGAAGCAGGTGTTGACAAAATTAGAATTAACCCCGGAAATATAGGCGATGAAGACAAAATAAAAGCTGTAGTTAAAGCTTGTAAGTTAAAGAATGTTCCGATCAGAATAGGTGTAAATTCGGGGTCACTTGAAAAGGAAATTTTAAAAAAGTATGAACATCCAACAGCTCAGGCGTTGTGCGAAAGTGCTTTATATCATGCATCGTTGCTTGAAAAATTTGACTTTGATGATATAGTATTGTCTATGAAATCATCTGATGTGAAAACTATGGTGGATGCTTATACCATGGTAGCCGAAAGATGCAGCTATCCGCTGCATTTAGGGGTTACGGAAACTGGAACTCAAAAGCTTGGAGTTGTAAAGTCAGCTGTCGGAATAGGTTCACTTTTACTTAAAGGAATAGGTGATACTTTTCGTGTTTCGCTTACAGGAGATGTAGAGGATGAAGTTGAATGTGGAAAAAATATATTGCGATCCTGTGGTTTATATAAAGGTGGAATTGAAATAATATCTTGCCCAACTTGCGGGAGAACTAGGATAGATATTATAGACCTTGTGAACAGGGCGGAAAAGGAACTTTCAAAGTTTGACAAAAATTTAAAGGTTGCAATTATGGGCTGTGCTGTGAATGGACCAGGAGAAGCAAGGGAAGCTGATTTAGGTATCGCTGGGGGCGATGGTTGCGGGATTTTATTTAAAAAAGGAAAAGTGTTAAGAAAGGTTAAAGAAACTGATTTATTGGATGAACTCATCTTTGAAATAGAAAAATTATAAAATTAAATTGAATAACTACAGTGTGGGGCGCAGCCCCACAAAAATGCAAAATGCATTTTTGTATTTCGTCGCAAAGCGACGAAATTTGCCGGATTTTAAAATCCGGCGGGGGCTGCGCCCTGTGCTGTAAATATAAGAAGTTTTACGTGGTTACGTGGAAAATCAAGGAGAATTAACTTTTGAAAAGCATAAATACAGTTTTAGGAAAATATGTAAATTTTGATAACAATTTAAATAATGCTATAAATGAAACGATTATCAATTCAATCGATATAGATTTAGAAAAAAGGGAAATTTCTATATCGGTTGAATTTGCATGTTTTATTAATGAACAAACTATGGTAAGCTTAAAAAACTGTATATTAAGCTCATCACTTAATTTAAACCGAGTAAAGATTATACCGCAGTTTCCGAAAGAAACTTTTAATGAAAACTGTTATAAAGATCTCATAAAAACTGTTGTGAAAGAAAATGCTGTAGCCGCTAGTGTTTTAAAAGATTCTACCGCTAAATTAGCAGGAGAAAGTTTAACAGTAAACTTATTACACGGTGGGTACAACTTATTAATTGAAAAAAAAATAGATAAGAAAATAAAAGATATAATACAAAAAGAGTTTGGTATATCGTTAAATGTAGGGTTTTCCGGGAACTTATCAGCAAATTCAGAAAATGCTACATATATTGAAAGACATACAATTAATGAAGAAAAAGTTAAAAGAGAACGTATAATTAAAGTCGTTGAGCAACAAGAGGAAATAGTAAGAGAAAAATTTGAATCGATAGAAATAAGAAACAGTGAACATTTGGTTCCATCTGTTATACTGAAAAGCGCAAGGGTAATATCTGGCAACTTGATTAAAGTTGAGCCTATGCCAATAAAATCAGTTAATGCGGAAAGCGGAATTGTAACGATTTGGGGAGATGTTTTTTCACTCGAAGATAGGCTTACAAAGGATAATCAGAAAAAAATTTACAGCATAAACATAACAGACTATACCGGCTCTATAACTTTAAAAATTATTGCAAATAAAGATAAATGGAAAATTTTTGATAGTATAAGCAAAGGTTCGACCCTTCTGATTAAAGGTGAAGTCAGTTACGATAAATATGACCACGACTTAACAATTAGACCGAAGTCGATAAACTCTATTGAGAAACTTAAAGTGGAAGATAAAGCAGAAAAAAAACGAGTTGAGCTGCATTTACATAGCAACATGTCGGCTATGGATGGTGTAACACCGGTTAGTGCCCTAATAGAAAGGGCATTTTCATGGGGGCATAAGGCAGTGGCTATTACCGATCATGGCGTAGCACAGGCTTTCCCAGATGCTATGAACGCCGTAAATAAAATAAAAAAATCTGGCGGAAACATAAAAGTAATATATGGGGTAGAGGGCTACTTTATAAATGATGACGCTTCAGATAATATCCAAGAGGACTATAAAAAGATACCATCATTTCACCAAGTCATATTGGTCAAAAACAAAGTAGGATTAAAAAATCTTTATAAATTAATATCAAAGGCACATCTTGAGTACTTTTACAAAAAGCCAAGGATTCCGAAAAGTGAACTAGTAAAGCATAGGGAAGGATTGCTGCTTGGTAGCGCTTGTGAAGCAGGGGAATTGTGTCGCTCTATAGTAGAAGGAAAAAATCACGATGAAATTTGCAAAATCGCTCAATTTTATGATTACTTAGAGATACAGCCTCTTGGCAACAATAACTTCATGATAAGGAGCGGTATAGTTAAAGATGAAGAGGCGTTAAAAGAAATAAATCGTACTATAGTAAAGCTTGGTGAAGAGTTGAATATCCCGGTTGTAGCTACTTGCGATGTGCATTTCTTAGACCCTCACGATTCACAATACAGAAAGATACTTATGGCAGGTCAGGGCTATGAAGATGCCGATTCCCAGGCGCCACTGTACCTTAAAACGACAGAAGAAATGCTGGAAGAGTTTTCTTATTTAGGCAAAGAAAAGGCTTTTGAGGTAGTTGTAGAAAATACAAATAAAATTGCTGACTTGGTAGAAGAGGTAAAGCCCATACCCGATGGTGTATATCCACCATTTATAGATGGTGCTGAAGAGCAACTGGTGAATATAACTTGGGAAAGAGCAAAAAAAAGATATGGTGATCCATTGCCTAAAATAGTGTACGACCGCCTTGACAGGGAGCTTTCATCTATAACTAAACATGGATTTTCAGTACTTTACATGACGGCCCAGAAACTTGTTGCGGATTCTGAAGCACATGGCTATTTAGTTGGCTCTAGGGGTTCTGTAGGTTCATCGTTTGTAGCAACTATGTCAGGTATATCTGAGGTAAATCCGCTTTGTCCGCATTATATATGCCCTAAATGCTGCCATAGCGAGTTTATAACTGATGGTAGCTATGGATCTGGATTTGATTTGCCGGAAAAAAAATGCCCAGAATGTGGCACATTGTACGACAGAGATGGTCACGACATACCTTTTGAAACGTTCCTTGGATTTGATGGAGATAAAACTCCGGATATCGACCTTAACTTTTCTGGCGAATATCAGAGTGATGCTCACAGGTACACGGAAAAGCTGTTTGGAAAAGATAACGTTTTTAAAGCAGGAACTATAGCGACCATTGCGGATAAAACCGGCATGGGATTTGTGAAAAAGTATGAACAAGATAAAGGCTACACTTTACATAAAGCAGAAGAGTTACGTTTGGCGATAGGATGTACGGGAATAAAAAGGACTACAGGTCAGCACCCTGGGGGAATGGTTGTAGTGCCTAAGGGCATGGAAGTTTATGACTTTTGCCCGGTACAAAGACCGGCCAATGACCAAAAGTCTGACAATATTACAACGCATTTTGATTTTCATTCTATACATGATACGATATGTAAGCTTGATGAACTGGGACATGACGTTCCGTCAATATATAGATATTTGGAAGATTATACTGGAATTTCTGTTATGAAAGTGCCGATGAGTGACCCAAAAGTTATGTCTTTGTTTAATTCAACTGAAGCACTTGGAGTAAAACCTGAAGATATAAATTCTCAAATAGGAACGTTCTCGTTACCTGAAGTTGGAACTCACTTTGTTAGACAAATGATGGTAGAAGCAAATCCTAAGAATTTTTCGGATTTACTACAAATATCGGGGCTGTCTCATGGAACTGACGTTTGGATAGGTAATGCAAGAGATTTAATAAAAAACAAAATTTGTACAATATCGCAGGTCATCGGTACGAGAGATAATATAATGACATACCTTTTGCAAAAGGGCCTTGAACCTAAAATGGCATTTAAAATAATGGAGATAGTTAGAAAAGGCAAAGCAAAAAAGCTTTTAACACAGGAACATATGGATGCTATGAAAGAACATGGAGTGCCTGACTGGTACATAGAATCTTGCATGAAAATAAAGTATATGTTCCCGAAAGCTCATGCAGCAGCGTATATGATATCTACGTTGCGCTTGGGCTGGTATAAGGTCTACAGACCAGTGGAATATTATGCTGCGTATTTTACCGTAAGAGGTGAGGATTTTGATGGAGCTTTAGCTATGAAGGGACTTGCCGCTGTAAAGCAAAGAATGAAAGAAATAGAAGATAAAGGTAAAGAAGCCACAGCGAAAGATAACGCACTGTATGCTACGTTGCAAATAGTAAATGAAATGATGGCTAGAGGTATCGAGGTTCTTCCGATCAATGTATATAAATCCGATGCTTATAAATATGCAGTGGAAAATGGTAAAATTAGGCTGCCTTTTTCTTCTTTGGCGGGAATTGGCGAAAGTGCCGCTAAGTTATTAGCTGATGCTGGGAAAAAAGGAAAGTATATTTCTATTGACGATCTACAAACGAGAGCAGCTGCATCTAAAACTGTGATAGATGCTTTAGATGAAATAGGTGCACTGGAAGGTATCCCTAAAAGTAGCCAGATTACGTTGTTTTAGTGTGGTAATGTAAATGGGGGCGCAGCCCCGCAAAAATTGCATTTTTGCAGTTTGTTGTGAAACAACAAACTTGGTTCAATTATTAAAATAATTGAACGGGGCTGCGCCCTGTCCAAAATTACGAGTAAATTTATAGAGAGGAATAAAATAAAAATGGCAAAGAAAGATATAAAAGAAAAACTGTTGTTAATACTTTTTGGGATAACTACATTTTTTGTATTTAAAAATTTAACATTTTTATGGGCTGGCCTATGCAAAGTAATAAACGCAATGATGCCGTTTTTTTACGGACTAATAATAGCGTACTTAGTAAATTGGCCTTACGAAAAAATAAAGAAAAACATATTTGATAAATGTAATGAATCAAAGCAAAGACTAAACAAAGTTCTGTCCATGGTATTAGCGTATGTATTAACTTTTGGAATAATTATATTTTTAATAGTAACAGTAATACCACAATTAGTTTTAAGTTTTAATCATTTAGCAGAAAATTTTTCTCAGTACAGAGCTCTTTTTGAAGAAAACTTTAAAAGAATTCTTGATTACTTTAACTTCGATGAAGATTGGCTTTATAATACCATTAAAGGTATGTTTTTTGCAAAAAATGAAAATGCAACGATAAAAGTGCTAGATATTACGGTTAATTTTCTAAAAAACTTTACTCTTATAATGTACAATTGGATCATAGGCATTGTGGTATCGATATATTTCTTGTTTAACAAAGAAAAATTATTCTTACAAATAAATAAATTATCATATGTTAGCTTGCCTAAAAAGGTTTACGATGCGTTATCATACACCATGAAACTGACTGGAAATTTATTTGGGAAATTTATAATTGGTAAGATAATAGATGGCATGATAATAGGAGTGCTATGCTTTATAGGTACATCTTTATTGAATATTCCTTATTCAGTTTTAATTAGCGTAATAGTAGGAGTTACAAACGTAATACCTTTCTTTGGACCATTTTTAGGTGCTGTGCCATGCATATTTATGTTACTGATAATTGACCCATGGAAAGCAATTTGTTTTGCAATATTTATTTTAATCTTACAGCAGATTGATGGAAATATAATAGGCCCTAAAATTTTAGGAAGTTCGATAGGAATATCAGGAATGTTTATAATGTTTAGTGTAATAATAGGAGGGGGCATATGGGACATACCGGGCATGGTTTTTGGAGTACCTGTATTCGCGGTTATTTACGCTATAATAAGTAAATTAGTTAATGAAAAATTCAATAAGGTAAAATCCTTGTAATAATAATTGTATTTGACGCCAAAAAGTCTAATATAAAAAACACCTGTTGAAATACAGGTGTTTTTTAGTTAAAATTTATTTATCTTTTTTCTTAAATGTACTGCTAATTTTATCTATAGTGCCTGGGAGCATATCTATAACCCTGTCTACAGAGCTGTTTGAAGGTTCTACCCTGAGGATACTTACTATACCGTTAGTTACGCTCAGAAAAGCCACAGGAGAGATAGTAACACCTGCGCCACTTCCTCCACCAAAAAGAGGATTTTCTTCAGCTTTTTTAGGAGAAAATTCAGAACCTCCGGAAGCAAAGCCATAAGTTACTTTAGATATGGGAATAATAGTGGTATCATCTACTTTAATAGGGTCTCCGATTATAGTATTGATATCCACCATTTCCTTTATTTTTTGCATAGTTTTGTCCAACATATTATCAATTGGTCTTTCGCTCATATTTTACACCTTCCTGTTATTCATTTTCTGCAATGGAATGCAAGTTTTTATAAACTTAAAAAATGCAATAATGCCACATTTTAAGATATATATAATCCTGATTTTAAATCTGGTGTGAAAAAGCACAGAAGATTTTTTTCCATTAAAATCAGGGGATATTTTAATTTTATAAGGTTTGTATTTCTTCGACTTAAATAGCAAACTAATTGCAGGGTAAACGATGGAACAAGCTTGTCCGTATTTTATAGCAGTTTGTGCTGAATCTTCCTGCGAAACCTTTATATCCAAATCTAATTTTTCAACTTTAATGTGCTTTATCAAATAGGCTATAGAATTCTTCGCAATAATTGTAAAATTTTTTAAAATTTTCAAAAATCCAGATAATCCTTCAGCTTTATGAATTTCTTTTAGTTTTGATAAAAGAACATTTTGCTCATCATCTTTTTTATTTTGTGTACACTCTTGTGGTTTTATGTTATCGTTATTTTTTTTTTGAGGTGCCACAATGTTAAATTTAAAAATCAAGTATCTACATTGTATAACAAAACTGTCTTTAAAGTAAATATAAAATTCTAAATTTGCAGTAAGTAAAATCCATAGTATTAAAACAATAATAAGCAAAATTTTCATTTTTTCTCCTTAGCGGCTTTTACGCATCATCTTTTTGCGGCAGTGGCGGCAATTCGTCTAAAGAAGTTATACCAAAACATTTTAAAAAATTCAAGGTTGTACCATACAAAAGTGGCTTACCTGGCAATTCTAATCTTCCTTTTTCTTCTAGCAAATTTTTATTTATGAGGCTAGATATGCTACCAGAGCAATCTACACCTCTTATTTGTTCTATGAACGCTTTCGTAACGGGCTGGTTATAAGCGACTATTGCTAGCACTTCCATAGCAGCAGAAGACAGCGGTACATTGCGCCTTAAATCCATAGTTTTTCTGATGTACTCAGCGTAATTTGATTTAGCACACATCTGATATTGGTCGTTCAATTTAATTATACATATTCCGCTGCTTTCTTTGTCGAACTTATCGATGATTCCTTCGAGAAGTCTGGCCAAGGTGCTTTTTTCTATTTCCAACACAGAAGATAACCGGTCTAAGCTCAATGGTTCAGCGTTTGCAAACAAAATGGCTTCAATAGCTGCTTGAGTTTTTCTTATTTCCATTTCATCACTGCCTTTTTAAGAGTTTAACCTTTTTATTGTCATCTGAAATTACAACTTTTTTTCCTTTTATTAATTCCAATATTGCCAGAAAGGTTGCAACTTTATCTGACTTAGAAGCGGTATTTTCAAAGAATGAATTGTATTCTGTTTCGTTGCTTTTATAAAGCTTTCTGAGCACAGCTACCGCTTTTGAAAACACAGAAACTATTTTTCTAGATACAATCTGTGAGAACGATTCGATAGGAGGGGGTAGGTTTCTTTTATCTTTACCAATAGCGTTTACATATGAATAAAATATATCTGAAGGACTGTGCAACCTTTTATAAGAAGAATCGCTTGGTATGTCTAGTGGCTGCCTTGAAATAAAGTCTAAATTTAAGTTCCCGAAAAGCAAATTTGCTACTCTTTTACATTCCTGATACTCCAATAACTGCCCAGTTAACTCCTCTTTAAGCTTTTCTGCCTCTTCGTTTTTTGGCAATAAAGAAGCTGTCTTTATATACACAAGCCGAGCCGCCATTTCTAGAAATTCGCTTTCAACATTCATATTGTTTTCTTTCATCAAGTTGATCTGTATCATGTATTGCTCAAGTAGTTCCGAAATTTTTATATCGTAAATATTTAGTTTATTTTTAGAAATAAGCTGCAAGAGTAAATCTAAAGGCCCTTCAAACTCTTCGAGTTTATATATCAAACTTTCCATATTATACGAACCAGCTGGTTTTGAAAGGTAGTGCTGTTATATTTATGATCCATCTAAAAAGATTCATGTTAATGGTGGACAGGGGTCTGTTTAGAAGACCGATAAATATCAAGACAAAGAGAACGATAGAAGCTACTCTCTCATATTTGAAATATTTACTTAATACATTATTTGGTAAAAAAGCAGATAATATTCTAGAACCGTCAAGTGGCGGAATAGGGATTAAATTGAACACAGCCAAACCTATATTTATCATTATAAAAAAGCTCAAAAAAGTTTCTGTTACATATAAAAAGTTGTAGTTTAAATTGTATCCAAAGCTTAATGTAGCATTTAAAATTAATCCTCCTAAAACAGCTGCCAATAAGTTTGACAAAGGACCAGCTAGAGCTACAAGAGCTGTATCTCTTTTTGGATTCTTGAAATTTCTTTGATCGATTGGCACAGGTTTAGCCCAACCGATTCCCAATAATAGTATTAAAACAGCACCTAGCGGGTCGATGTGGTGAAGTGGATTAATTGAAAGTCTTCCAGCGTATTTAGCAGTATAGTCTCCAAGCTTGTATGCAACAAAGCCATGCGCAAACTCGTGGAGAGGCATAATTAAGAATATGACAATCAAAGAAGCAAGGATCTTAAGTATGGCATATTCTAAATTTATATTTGGGTTTGTAAACCACATATTTATCACCTAATTTTAAATTTTTATTATGTAAATTTATTATATATTAATTTTGAAGTTATTGCAAGAAAATGGGTTGAATTTTTGTAGTAAATACATTAGAATAAAAATTTGCTAAAATAGAATAAGGAAAATAGCATATTAAATTTCTAAAAAAATTAATTTAATAGTACTAAATCGACTATAATGACAAATAAATTTATAAAAATAATTTTATTTTAGAATAATTTTCGAAAAGTTCTTGCAATCTTTTTTCTTTTAATGTATAATATCAATAGTTAATGTTATATTTTACATTATTTTTTGTGAAGGGGAAGGATTTTATGAGATTACGCACACATGATTTAGGAAACAGTAATTTAATAGGGGCAAGTTTAAACAAGAAAAGAAAAGCAATGGGATTAAAGCAAAAGGAATTTATTGTACAACTGCAGATAAACGGTATAGATATAAGTACATCAGCTTTGTCAAAAATAGAAGGTCAGCATAGGATTGTAACTGATAAAGAGCTTTCAGCCATTGCGGATGTACTAAACGTTACGACAGATTCCTTACTTGGGCGTAAAAATGTAATCAAAAATGCACAGAAATAAAAAAGTCTCGTTAATTGTAACGAGGCTTTTCTTTTTTATACAAATCAAATAACTTGACTTTTTATTTATTTAAATATAGTATTTAAAGTAGGAATTATTGATTTATGGAGGTTAATCTGTTGGAGAAAGTCCCAATTATTTCTCTTAAAAATATATCTATTTCTTTTAATGGACATAAAATATTAGAAAATTTTAGTTTGGATATAAAAAATGGAGAATTTGTTACTTTTTTAGGTTCATCTGGATGTGGGAAAACCACGACACTTAGAATAATAGCCGGCTTTGAAAAGCCTGACAGTGGTGAAATTTTATTTTCCGGTAAAAAAATAAACAATGTTCCTGCACACAAGAGGGAAATAAACACTATTTTTCAAAATTACGCGTTGTTTCCACATTTAAATGTTTATGAAAATATAGCATTTGGTATGAGACTCTCTAAAAAAAGTGAAGATTATATAGAAAAAGAAGTAACTAACATGCTTAAGCTTGTTAGTTTGTCAGGATTTTCGTCTAGAAAAATTGCTTCGCTTTCCGGTGGACAGCAACAAAGAGTTGCTATAGCTAGAGCTTTAGTAAATAGACCAAAGGTTTTGCTTTTGGACGAGCCGCTTGGTGCACTAGATTTAAAATTGCGCAAGGACATGCAAACGGAACTCAAGAACATTCAGCAGCAAACTGGTATAACTTTTGTTTTTGTTACGCATGACCAGGAAGAAGCGCTTTCAATGTCAGATACGGTTGTGGTTATGGACAAAGGCAAAATTCAACAGATTGGATCTCCGCAAGATATTTATAATGAACCTAAAAACGCCTTTGTAGCTGATTTTATAGGGGAAAGTAATATAATTGACGGAGTGATGCTTGAAGACAAGCTGGTAAAATTTGCAGGGAAACGTTTTAAATGTTTAGACTCTGGTTTTGCTAAAAACGAACCGGTTGACGTAGTAATAAGACCCGAGGACATAAAAGTAACCTCGCCGGAAAAGGGGGATATATCAGGAAAAGTTACCTCTGTTACTTTTATAGGTGTACATTATGAGATAATAGTAGATATAGACGGGTTTAAGTGGATGATTCAGTCTACAGAATCTCAAGTTCCAGGTGAAAATATCGGATTGGTTTTGGAGCCGAATGATATACATATAATGAAAAAATCTGAGCATTCCGGGGAGTACGGCGACTATAGCGCCTTTAGCGATGAAATGTATGAAGCTTACGAAGAAGAAAACAAAGAAAAGGTGAGAACTCCATGAAATCGAAAAGACTATCGGTTATCTACTCTATGTGGCTTTTTATATTCGTGGTTCTTCCGCTTTTCATGGTCGTTTTTTTCGCTTTTACTGACGTATCGGGAAACTTCACAATACAAAATGTGCTCCATGTGGGAAAGTATTCGCAGGTGTTTATAAAATCGCTTATTTTTGGAGCTATTGCCACAGCGATATGTTTACTTTTAGGGTATCCGTTTGCTTATGCACTTTCTAAATTACCACCAAAAAGCCAAGGAATAATAACGATTTTAATAATGCTTCCGATGTGGATGAACTTCCTTTTAAGAACATACGCTTGGATGACCATTTTGGAGACTAACGGTATTTTAAATTCTTTGTTGGCTAATTTACATTTTCCTAAGATTCAAATTATAAATACTTGGGGAGCTGTGGTTTTGGGAATGGTATATAATTTTTTGCCGTATATGATATTGCCGATATACTCTGTCGTTGTAAAGTTGGACAAAAAGATTATAGAAGCCGCACAAGACTTGGGTGCTAACAGATTTTACGTTTTTTCAAAGATTATACTTCCTTTAAGTGTTCCTGGGATAGTATCGGGAATAACCATGGTGTTCGTACCAGCAGTTAGTACTTTTATCATATCGAAAATGCTCGGTGGAGGTTCAAATATACTTATTGGGGATCTCATAGAGATGCAATTCCTTGGTAACGCTTATAACCCCAATTTAGGTGCTGCTATATCTTTAGTGTTGATGGTATTGATCTTAATTTGTATGGGAATATTGCAACAGTACGACAAAGAAGAAAACAAAACTTATGAGTTTAAAGGTAGATAATTAAAGGGCGACTATATTTACAGTGAATTGTGTCTAAGGTTGAGAAGGCTAAATAAAAATATTTGGAGATGGTCAAAGTAAAAATATTATCTAAAATATATATGTCACTTATTTTTCTGTTTTTATATTTACCTATTTTTATACTTGTAATTTTTTCATTTAACGACTCGAAGAGCCGAGTGGTATGGTCTGGGTTTACATTTAAGTGGTATATGAAATTATTTAGCAACGGTGAGATTTTAAGATCTTTAGCTAACACGGTTATAATTGCTGCAGTGTCGGCTGTTTTAGCAACTATAATAGGAACAATTGCTGGTGTAAGTTTAAAGAACCTAAAAAAAGTCCCTAAAAAAACTTTGATGGTTTTGACAAATTTCCCGATGATAAATCCGGAAATAGTTACAGGTGTTTCTTTAATGCTTCTGTTCATTTCCGCTTTTAAGTTCTTGGGAATCATGAATTTAGGCATGGTAACTTTAATATTATCTCATACCACATTTTGCGTACCTTACGTGATATTATCTATACTTCCTAAGCTTAACCAATTGAACCCTAATATGTATGAAGCAGCACAAGACCTCGGTTGTACGCCGGTTAAAGCTTTTTTTAAAGTTATTTTACCTGAGATTCTACCTGGAATTATTACAGGAATGGTGATGGCATTTACTTTATCTTTAGACGATTTCGTAATAAGCTACTTTACAAGCGGTACTACTATGACATTACCCATAGTTATTTACTCTATGACGAGAAAAATAGTGAGTCCTGAAATTAATGCCTTGTCATCTATTTTATTTGTTGTAGTATTTTTACTTTTAATATTGATAAACATACGTCAAAAACAGGAAAACAAAAGTTTTAAAATAAAAGATTAGAAGAAGGGAAGTTTAGTTGAAAAGGAACGTCTGTATAATTTTGCTAGCAATAGTTGTAGTATCCTCTATAACGTGCTATGTTGCAAAAAGTAAAAATAATGACAATCAGGTCACATTAAACGTTTACAACTGGGGAGAATTTATATCTGATGGTTCAGATGGAAGTTTAGATGTCAATAAAGAATTCACTAAATTGACAGGGATAAAGGTAAATTACAGTACTTTTCAAAATAACGAATCTCTATTTGCTAAGATTAAAAATGGCGGTACTAAGTACGATGTGATCATACCGTCAGATTATATGATATCTAAAATGATAGAAAATGATATGCTAGCCAAAATAGACTTTAGTAAAATTAGTAATAAAGTTTACATAGATAAAACTTTCGAAAACCCAGTGTATGATCCAAAAAATGAATACTCTGTTCCGTATGTTTGGGGAACTGTTGGCATTATTTACAACGAGAAATACGTAAAGGAAAAAGAGCACGAAATAGACTGGAACATTTTTTGGAATGAAAAGTACAAAAATAAAATATTGATGTTCGATAATCCGAGGGATTCATTTGCTATATCGCAATTTGCGCTTAATCTTCCTGTAAATAGTTTAAATGAGGACAACTGGGCAAAAGCTGCAGAAAAATTAAAGCAACAAAAGCCCCTGGTACAAGCCTATGTAATGGACCAAATTTTCGACAAGATGGGGAACGAAGAAGCGTATTTAGCACCGTATTACGCCGGTGATGCTATGAATTTAGTGAAGAAAAATAAAAATTTAAAATTTACAATCCCAAAAAGCGGAACTACTAAATTTGTAGATGCTATGTGTATACCAAAAAACTGCGAACATTTTGATGAAGCTTTGAAATATATAAACTTTATGTGTATACCTCGAGTTTCTAAGGCAAACTCTGAAAAAACGGGCTACTTTTCACCTGAAGAAACCGTTAGAAGCTCACGCGAGCTTTTGCCTGAAGAAACTAAAATACAGAAGCAAATTGAATATTTTGAGACGAACTTGCAAGTATTTAATAATTTACCTGATGTGTTAAATAAAAAAGTTGAGGATTTGTGGGTAGTTATAAAAGTCGGAAAAGAAGGAAAAATGTCTGACTTAATTTTAGCTATATTACTGCTTTTAACGATCTATGTATTAATTGTGATTTGTAGAAAAATGAAAAATAAAAACAGGCGCCACGTTTAATAAAATAAAACGCAGTGCCTGCTTTTTATTGTGAAAAATTTCATTAATAAGTAAAATATAATAAAAAAATCAAATTTCTTTAAAATATATTGACGTTTTAAATTAATAGTGATAAAATACAAATAATACTAAACAAGGAGGGATTTATGTGAAGAAAGAATTAATAAATTTGGCAGAATGTTTGGCACAAGATCAGAAGTTTGTTGAGGAGTTTTCAAAAAAGAAAACTGTAGATGAACAGTATGCTTTTGCACAAACAAAAGTCAAAGGGTACAGCAAAGACGAATTTGTTGAGTTTATGAAGAACTTAGAGGAGGCTTACAAATTAAGAAACGAACTTAGTCCAGAAGATTTAGAAGCAGCATCTGGTGGCTCTGGTGGAATGGCAAAACTAGCAGCATTGGCTATGCTAGGGTTAACCTTTGCAGGAGGGACTATTAACATGACCACTCCGTTACCCACTGCTGCGGCTAACCCTGCAATTAGTGCTACAGCTGATAGTTTTAGAAAATTGGTTAACGATGTTGATAACTATAACTGTTCAGAATCTCAGACAAGTGGTCGGCAAAGAGAATTACTGAGGTTAGCATTTGAAGGAGATAAAGCGGGTTGTAAAAATGTAATCAATGAAGTCTGTCAGTCTAGAAAGGGCTTGAGGTTCAACAGGCATCCTGGCAGTTTAAGTCACAATTACTGGAGTATAGAACTGGATTCCCCTGAGTTACCGAGCATATTTACTAGTAACTCTATTTTGAGTCTTGCACCAGCGCAGGCTCAATCAATTTTAAGATGGATGAGCGGAAAATATTTATATTTTGATGGTTATGGCAATTTCCAAATGCAATGTGCAGATGGTTCATTTAAAAATATTAACTATGAATTATTTAAATCAGATATAGAAGGCGATGGTTCAGCAAACGCAGCAGTTTTTGAAGAGACGGTAAGATTAGTCAATTGCCTCCTAAATCGCGATAGGGCTTTAAGCGGTGCATTGAGAGAACTAAAAGAAACAGAGCTGGCAACAAAAGTTATGAAAGACTGTGATATAAGCATAAGTGGTATAAGAGATGTAGGAATGTTATTGCAGCATGGCAATTTTAATTATTCCAATTCTAGTAGTGGAGGAGAACTTAGAAATAAAATTTTAAGTATATTGAAAGATGAGAAAATCCGTGAAAGTGCAGTTAGTGATATAAGAAGGTATTTTTCTAATTCTAGTTTTAGTTTTAAACATCATAAAAGTTCACTTTTTCGTCAATCGACTTGGAGTGGTAGTGCTAATGTAAATGCTGCTTCTATTCAAGGTCAAACTTTTACGTGGTTAATGGACAAAGAATTATATTATAGGGGAAATAAACTTCAAGCTAAATTTGAGGATGGATGGAAAGATGTTACTTATGAGAATTATTCATCCGATTTTAAAGGAGCGCGTATTACGCAAGATGCATTTAACAAATTTGTTAAGCAATATGAAAATGAATTAAACAAAGCTAGAGCTGTACGTGGAGCATTAGAAGAATTAGGAGGTCATCAAGACTTAAAAGATTTAGTTATGACTGACGCGAAGTAGAAGAATAAAATAGTTTTTTAATGTAAAAATATGAATTAATCTTCGTTTTTTTACCAATACTCAAATTGGGAAGAAACGGGGGTTAATTTTTTATGCGATACAATAAGGTTGAAATTTGTGGAATAAACACGTCTAAGTTAAAAGTTTTAAATGAAAAGGAAAAACGCGAATTATTAATAAAAGCAAGGAATGGTACAGAGTCAGAAAAAAAAATGGCAAGAGAAGCTCTCATAAAGGGAAACTTACGACTTGTACTTAGTGTAATTCAAAAATTTACCAACAGGGGCGAAAACCTTGATGATCTGTTTCAAGTGGGATGCATTGGACTGATAAAGGCTATAGATAATTTCGACATAAACTTAGATGTGAGGTTCTCAACATATGGCGTCCCAATGATAATAGGGGAAATACGAAGGCATTTAAGAGACAATAATTCCATCAGAGTTAGCAGATCCATGCGTGACATAGCGTACAAGGCCATGCAGGTAAAAGAAGAAATGATGCTTAAAAATAATAAAGAGCCCACAATAGACGAAATAGCGAAAAAAATAGAAGTTCCTAGGGAAAGTTTAGTTTTAGCTTTAGAGGCAGTCGTTGAGCCAATATCTTTGTTTGAACCGATATTCTCAGATGGTACCGATACAATTTACGTGATGGATCAGGTGGGAGATAAAAATGAAGACATAAATTGGCTTGACGAAATTATATTAAAAGAATCAATAAAAAATTTAAACGATCGTGAAAAAAATATCTTAAAACTTAGATTTTTTCAAGGCAAAACTCAAATGGAAGCAGCTAGCGAAATAGGTATAAGCCAAGCACAAGTTTCACGTCTTGAAAAGAATGCTCTTGACAAAATAAAAAGTCAATTGGGTAGCAATTCGTAAAGTAAGATTTTCATGTTAGGAGTGAACTGTTTTGATTGAATGGATAAGAAAATTTTTTACAGGTAAACTTAAGTACAACGTGTACTCTAAAGATGTAGAACCCGAAATTTTGATTCAAAGTTCTATAGAAGAAAATTTAAACTATTTGAAAGATACATTTAAAGAAAGCGCGGATTTAACGGTAAGGGAATTTTATATAAGAGAGAAAAAAGCCGCCATTGTAACGATCGAAGGCATGATAGACAAGGAAACTTTAGCCACAAGTGTAATGGGGCCTATTTTGAAATTGAAAAGCGACGAGGCTGTTTCTCCTAAAAGAGAGTTTGACTATATAAGAGATACTGTCCTTGCAACAAGTGAACAGGTACAGACAGAAAAATTTAGTCAAGCCATCAACCTCTTGATGTCTGGCTTTGTAGTCTTTTTCCTAGACGGAGTAGCATCAAGTATAGCAATAGGTATTCAGGGCTTTGAGTATAGGTCTATCTCAGAGCCAGTTTCGGAAGTTATGCAAAAAGGTAGCCGAGAAGGTTTTGTGGAAGCAATAAAAATAAATATGACGATGATAAGACGGAGAGTAAAAAATCCCAGCTTAAAGTTTGAGAGCATGACGGTCGGAGAAATAAGCAAAACAAACGTATGCCTTTGCTATTTAACAGATGTGGTATCGGACACGATTATAAGTGAGATAAAAAAGAAACTAAAAAGCACAGATTTAAAATATTTATTAGCAGCAGAGTATTTGGGATCTTATTTAGAAGAAAGCGAAGATTTTTCAGTTTTTAGTTCAGTAGGATTTTCGGAAAGACCAGATACGGTTTGCGGTAAGATATCAGAAGGTCGGGTAGCTATATTAATAGATGGTACTCCGAACGCTATTATTGTGCCGTATTTATTTGTTGAGTACTTTCAAACCTTGGACGATTATTCTGTTAGGCCTTATTTCGCTACACTTACAAGATGGCTAAAGTACCTTGCCTTTTTTGTAGCAACGCTCTTACCCGGGATTTACGTGGCACTTGGTACTTTCAACCCGGAGGTGTTTCCAAATAAGCTCATAAATAAAATAGCTATAGCTATAGGAGATACACCGTTCTCTCTTTTGTTTGAAACGCTAATCATACACTTTATTTACGAGATAATGAGAGAGGCAGGACTCCGTTTGCCAAGACCACTAGGACATGCAGTGAGTATAGTGGGCGCTTTGGTAATTGGAGAAACAGCTGTGAATTCTGGGCTTATCAGTGCACCTACGCTTATGGTTGTGGCACTTACAGCTATCTCTTCGTATGTTATCCCGAACTTATACGAGTCCAATGCTATACTGAGGTTCATTTTT
This sequence comes from uncultured Oscillospiraceae bacterium, assembly GCA_900549775.1. Classification (GTDB taxonomy): domain Bacteria; phylum Bacillota; class Clostridia; order Oscillospirales; family Acutalibacteraceae; genus UMGS1224. The sequence goes on from URPR01000004.1 coordinate 27,314, forward strand.
ATAATAGTGGGGGGAAGTTTAGGTATATTAGGGGTTACACTGCTGTTTTCCGTAATACTCCTTAATATATGTGCAAAAAATAATTTCGGAATACCATTCTTTGCACCGGTTACGCCGTTTAACTTTAAAGGCATGAGGGATGTAGCTATAAGAGCGAATTGGAAGGTATTATCGAAGAAATACGAAAAAATACAAAATATAGTTGATAATAGGACTAAAGACAACTAAAATAAAGGAGAAAATCATGACAGGAGAAAGTAAAATAACTTCATACCAATTATTTTCAATCTTATTTTTAATTGATGTGACGATAGTTTTGACATATAGCCCGAAACTGTCCGGCAGTAAGGACGTATGGGACTTTATAATATCTACAGTAGTTTATTTTGTTTTAAATTTTATTTTAATTATACCAACATTTCTACTATATAAAAAATACCCACGCATTAACCTTTTTGAAGGCAAGATGGGGTTAGTTTTTCGGTATATATATTCTATTTACTTTTTGTGGTTGGCGTGCTATACAGTCTCAATATTTAAAATATTTATAAAAAATATAATGTCAGACGAGATGCCTATAGTGGCACTGACGATTTTTACGATTGTGATTGCGATTTATTCCGCGCTAAAAGGCATGCAAGCTATAGCTAGAACTTCTGTGGTGATTTTATTTTTAATTGAAATATCATTAGCTTTCATTTTTTTATCATTGATTCCTAGAATAGACACTGATAATTATAATAATTTCTTTGAAAACGGTGTAACAGATGCCGTAAATGGTGTTGTATATATGTTATCTAGAAATTTTCCTGTTCCTATAGTAACACTTTTGCTGCCTTTAATAGACGGCAAAAAGAAGAGAGCTTTTACAATGTGGAACATATTTGTTGCACTGTTATTTATAGTTGTAACACTGATAAATGTCGGGTCATTGGGGAAATATCTGGAAACTCAGGTTTTTCCAGCATATGCTGTTACTCAGCTAGCCGAAATAGGAGTTTTTAAACACATGAATGCTATATATATCGGTGTTTTTGCAATGGGAATTTATATTTTAATCTCCACGTTTTTATATCTATTCACGTTTGTGTGTAAGAGCATAAAAAGCCAAAAAATGAAATATAGGAGCATATCTGTAGGGTTCTTTTTATTTTTTGTTTTAGGAGGAGTCATTCCCGACTCGAACAGCTTTAGTTATTTTATATTTGATAAGTTTGTTTTATTGATTTTGATGTTAATAACGGTTGTGGTTCTGCCTATTATATTTTTTATTAAAGAATCAGTAAAAGAAAAGAGGCAACGGGAATGCTAAAAAAAATATCATTAATTCTCATAATCTTCTTGCAATTATCATTAACAGCCTGTACTGAAGTGATTGAATTAAGCCAAAAGTTAGTGGTACAAGGAATAGGCATAGATAAGTCTGACATTGGGTGTAAAGTTACTTTTCAAATATTAAATGTAAAACAGTCTCCGGATAAAGACTCTGGTGAACAAAAAGAAGTGCAAATTTTAAAAGCAAATGGTAACACGTTAGTTGACGCGATAGAAAACATAAGGAAACAAACCGGCAGAGATGCGCTTTTGTCACAAGTTTTAGTTTTGGTTATAGGAGATGAAATGGCGAAAAGCGGAATAAGACCTTTTGTAGACTATTTTATACGTCACCATGGGTTAAGCCCATCAATAGAAGTTGCTGTTTCCAAAGGAGAGGCCGAAGAAATACTACGTGCTCAAAAAGGCGAAGAACCGATCAGTTCCGAGGAAATTTTGTCTGTACTACAAATGGGACTAAATGATAACAGAAAATTAAACTTTAACTTAGGTAAATTTATAAGTTCTATAGAAAGTTATGAAGACGCCAAAGTTCACTATATAGAAGACAAAAAAGACGGGGAAGACTCTTGCCTTATGGCGAATAAAGTAGCTGTTTTTAAAAAAGATAAATTCATAGGGTCTTTGAACGAAGAGGAAACCAGGGGATTTTTGTTAATTAAAGGAAAAATAAAAAAAATAGTGGACATTGTTGAGTTATCTGACGGCTCGAAAGTGACGTATGTAACTTCAAACATTAAAAGTGATATAAAGGTATTTGAGGAAAATCAGGAGCTTAAACTCTTGGTATCAACAAAAGCAAAGACTTACGTCAGCGAATCAGAAATCGACATAGAGTTAGATGATCGCTTTGACGAAATAAAAGAAAAAATAGAAACAAGAATGAAAAACCTGATAAAAACTGCCTTAGAAAAAACTATATACGAATATAAAGCTGATATCATTGGTATTTCTAAAAGACTTTCAGAGATTAAAGGAAAAATGCTGAAGTTGGATGAAGAAACTTACGATAATATAAAATGTTCTGTCTCAACAAAAGTTGAATTGAACTTGATAAAATAGCGTTAATAAAGTGATATAAAAATTAACCACAAATTATATTGTGGTTAATTTTTTTGTTTCATTAAAGGTAGAACAAACGATTTTCTCACAGTCTTTCGGCGAATACAAAAAATAGTCCATATGGTTTCCATTGTAGAAGTAATTTGGGACGTTTGGTTTATACTCGTAGTCAAAAGTATCTATTATTATGAGTTTAATTTTCATTCTAGATGGGATAATGTTTTTTATGTAGACGCTCGCCTGTTGACCTGGCATAACGCCATCTTTGATTTCCGCCAGTCCGGCGAGGTTAGGAGCTAGTTCTATAAAAGCACCGTAATTTTCAACAGATCGCACAATTCCGGCAACAGTTTCACCTATTGAAAAGAATTTTGCATTTTCCTCCCACGTGCCCAAAAGTTCCTTATGGCTCAAAGTTATTCTATTATTTTCTATAGACTTAACTATTGCCTTTACTTCCATTCCCACGAAAAATCTTTCTTTAGGGTGTTCTATCCTGGAAATTGATATTGCATCGATGGGGATCATTGACGCTATGCCACAACCTATGTCTGCAAAGGCACCAAATGGTTCAAGGTGCGTTATTTTAGCGTTTATTATGTCTCCGGGTATGCACTTTTTTACAAACTGTTCAACGCATATTTCTTGGGCTTTGCGCCTAGATAATACTGCATAAGTTTTATCATTTTCATCTTTCTTGAAATCTTCTACAACAAAACATACCGGACGGTTGACTTTAGATATAATAGCAATGTCCCTTACTGTGCCTTCCTTTATGCCTATGGCGCCTTCCTCTCGGTTTATAACCCCTTTCATGCAACCTAAGTCAACCAATAAATTATGTTGACCATCGCAAACAGTCGCACGGGCTTCTAAAATTTTTTCGTTATTGTAAGCGTCCATGAGGTTATTGTAGCTTGAAAGTGCTATTTTATTATCAATTGTATCGATAAGATACCCTTCCGGAAAAAATTCTGACATTTTAGTTCCTCCTATTTTTGTATATGGTATTTATATGCGAAGTTACTCATTATATATAACTTTGACAGTAAAATTTTAACTTGAAATATTTGATGAGATATAATAAAATATTTCTAAATAAACAAAAAGGAGAAATTTAGGAATGGGAAAAATTCATAAATTTATGGCTTTAAGTGCAACCCCTGTATTTTTATTTTTTTCTGGTTGCTCTTCTAGCAGCGTGCAGTCAAATGCCGACATAAAAGCAACTGGTTCAGGGTCTGTTGATGTTGGATATCAGCTTGAATTGCCGGAAGAGGGTGAAGATATAGCCGTAATAAAAACCAACATGGGCACTATGAAGTTACGCTTATTTGAAAAAGAAGCACCTAAGGCTTGCGAGAACTTTAAGACTTTAGCTAAAGATGGATTTTATAACGGAATTATTTTTCATAGAGTTATTAAAAATTTCATGATACAAACGGGTGACCCAAATGGCGATGGAACCGGCGGTAAAAGTATATGGGATAAACCATTTGAAGATGAATTTAGCGATCACTTGTTTAATATAACCTATTCTGTGGCTATGGCGAACAGAGGTAAAAATACAAATGAAAGTCAATTTTTTATCAATCAAGGCGATAAAGACAGTTTTATAGGTTTTGATAGGTTCAGTAAAGCCTATGAGGCTTATAAGAAAGATCCAGAAGCTTTTACAAATGAATATGGTTCCATTATTGACATGTCTAAATTCAACGATCGTATAAAGGATCTTTACAACGAAAACGGTGGTAACCCGCATTTAGATGGATTTTATAGTACTACAGGAAATGGTCACACAGTTTTTGCGCAGGTTTTTGATGGAAAAGATGTTGTTGATAGTATTGCCTCTGTGAAAACCAATGGTTCAGACAGACCCATAAAAGATATTATAATTAAAAAAGTCGACATAGTGAAATATAAAAAGTAGTTTTAAACTTTTATAAAACAAAAGCAGGATCGCTAAATATTAGCGATCCTGCTTCATTTTTCATATTTTTTAAATAAGAGTTTTATTCATTTTCAAAGTTTTCATCTAAAGCTTTTATCGACAACCCTACACGGCAATTATCAAAGTCTAGATCTGTGATTTTAACTTTAACAATTTCACCAATTGAAAGTACATCTTTAGGGTGATTTATCCTATCTTTCGAAATTTGAGATACATGAATCAATCCATCTATACCGGGAATGATTTTTGCAAAAGCACCGAAATCTGTAAGCCCAACAATAGTAACATCTATTATGGAACCTACGCTGTAGTCCCTTTTTAAAATGTCCCATGGATTTCCTTGGCTGTACTTATATGAAAGTGCAACTTTGCCTTTTTCTTTGTCAATATCTACAACCATAACCTCAACATCTTGACCTATACTCAATACGTTTGAAGGGTGCTTAACTTTCGTCCAGGCAAGTTCAGAAGTGTGTATCATTCCATCAACTCCGCCAAGGTCAACAAACGCACCATAAGGAGTAAATGACACTACTTTACCTTTTAATTTGTCGCCAATTTGAACTTTTTCAAAAAACTCTGCTCTATGTTTTTCCCTTTTTTCTTCTAAAACAGAACGAATTGAACCTACAATACGTCTTTTTTGCTTATTTACTTCTATTATTCTAAAGTTAACAGCTTTTCCTTTAAGCTCTTCCAATGGCTCTTTTCTGCTCAGTGTAGCTAAAGATGCCGGAATGAAAACTTTTATACCCTTACAAAGAACAATTATTCCGCCTTTCACCACTTCAGAAACTGTGCCAGACAAAATAGCTTTATCTTTCTCTGCATTTACAATTTCTTCAAGGCCTTTCATATTGTCAACCTTTTTCTTAGACAACATCATAGTTCCATCTTGATCATTGGTTTTCAGTATTAGAAGATCTAGCTCATCACCGATTTTAACAATGTCTTCACACCTAGCATTTGGGTCACTTGAAAGCTCTGAAACAGGAATAAACCCTGCGTGTTTTCTCCCAATATCTACATAAACTTCGCTGGGCGTGATGTTAACAACTATGCCCTTTACTCTGCTGCTAGTGTCCATGTTTTTTAAAGACTCTTCAAGCATCTCCTCAAAGCTCGATTCTACATCAACTTCATTGTTTTTATCTAACATTTTCTCCATCACACGTTTTACCTCCAATATTACATAAGCAGGTGTGGAAGCTCCTGCTATAATACAAATTTTTTTAGCTTTTTCTAAAACATCCTCAGATATTTCCTTAGCGTCTTCAACCAAAATAGTCCTGCAATATTTTTCACATATGTTTTTCAATTTCATCGTATTTGAGCTTTCCTTGCTGCCTATAACAACCGCTAAATCGGATTTTTTTGTAATGGACATAGCTTCAACTTGTCTATTTTGTGTTGTGTTACATATTGTATCAAAAATTTTGCAATTTGTACAGCTATTTTTTAATATTGATAAACATTTTTCCCATTCATTAATGTTAAAAGTAGTTTGTTCAACAACCAAAATCTTTGAATTTTTGTTAAATTCATTACTTTCTATAAAATCCTCCAACTCCACAGAGTTAGCTATTACATAGCACTTACTGTTACAATTACCAACAATTCCATCCACCTCAGGATGGTTTTCATTTCCAAAAATAAGAATGACGTCATATTTATCATTTTGAACAATTTTGTGAATTTTATTTACGAAAGGACAGGTGGCATCAACGTAATTAATATTTAATTTTTGAACTCTTTTAAGCAAATTTTCAGAGACTCCATGAGCCCTAATAACCAGCGTATATCCTTTTGGAACTTCTTCAGGTGAAGCAACTGTTAATACTCCACTTTTTTTCATATTATTAATAACTTGCGAGTTGTGCACGACCGGTCCAAGTGTACAGACTTTTTTATTTTGCTTCACTAAGTCGTATATGATTTTTACGGCTCTGTCCACACCAAAACAAAAACCTGCATTTTCAGCAATGATTATACTCAAATTTTTTCCCCTTAGTTTTTATTTATAATATTATAGTTCAAAGATAAATAAAAAGCAATTTAGTAATACCAAATGTTTTAATCTGCATACTTATAATTATCTTAAAAAACTAACTACACATTTAAAATAAAAGGAGGCATGTCAGTATAATAAATGCTGGCGAAAATTATGTTAAATAAAGAAAAATTTTTTTTAGAGTATGATGAAAATGATGACGTTGGCAATAAAGTTGAGACAAGTAATACTTTAAGTACGAAAACGAATATAACTGACAAAAAAATGCTCATATTTCAAGTTTTAACTTGCTTGATAGCGTTGATTTCTGTTTTAACTCTGAAATATTTAAACCACAGCCTGTACGAGGACATTAAAAGTTGGTACAACGAAACTCTGCACAGCTATGTAATAGATGCAAAGGAGCTTAAAAAAATGCCGATTGGAAAATATAAATATTTTAACAAAAAAGATACCTTTTTAGCAGATGTTCCACCGGTGCTGCTATCTGTCCCTGTATCAAGGCCACTTAAGTCAGGTAACATTACTTCACATTTTGGAAAAAGAAAGGATCCTTTTACGTTTAAAGAAAAAATGCATTCCGGCTTAGACATAGGCGCAGTGAACGGCGAAGCTATACATGCTATACTTCCTGGAGTAGTAGCAAAGGCTGAAAAGATGGGAGCATATGGAAACTGTGTGGTACTGAACCACGGCAACTGCATTCAGTCATTATATGCTCATTGTGAAAAAATTTTGGTAGAAGAGGGCAATGAAGTTAGCAGAGGACAAGATCTAGCTTTAGTTGGGCATTCGGGACGTGCTACAGGAAACCATTTGCACTTGGAAATTTTAATAAATGATGTTAAGCATGACCCGGAAAAATTTTTAGAAAATGCGAATGTTTAGCTTATGATATTCAAAATATTTAATTTAAAAATAAAAATAGAATATGGCATGTTGGCATTTTTGGCTTTTATTGTTTTTATTGATAAAAGCAATTTTTTATTTCTAGGCGTATTAGCGGCGTTAATACACGAAATTGGTCATTTAATTTTCATGAAAAAAAAAGGATATAACGTGAATGAAATTTCGTTTAATTTATTCAATGCTAATATATTGGACCTTAATCGCGTAAACAGAAGGATATCCGATGACATATTAATTTTAGTTTCAGGACCTTTTTTAAACTTGATATTTTTTATATTGTTTCTCTTTTTATATAAAATTTTTTTAATAAAAGCACTTTTGTACTTTTCATTTGAAAATTTATTTTTGTGTGTATTCAATTTGTTGCCGATTCATTCGCTAGACGGCGGGCAGTTGCTTTTTCTATTGTTGTTACAAAAATTCAGCTTGGAATTTGTATGTAAAGTTTCCTTTATAGTTTCTGTTATTGGTTTGTACTTACTTACAACAGTAAGTTTTTACACATTTTTTACATCAGAATATAACTTTTCTTTACTTGTATTGTGTTTTTATCTTGCGCTTAAAATATTAAACGAAAGTTGTAATTATATTTAATATAGTTAAAACAATACAAACAAAAGAGAAATTGTTGATTATTTTAGTTGACTTTTAATTAATTGTGATTTATAATATATTTTGCGAATGAAAGGAGTGGTTTTTTGAATAAGAGTGACAAAGAAAATAATCTTAATCCGGACATGCTTGAAAATGTGTCAGGCGGAAAACTTGTACGAATAACTGATAATAATGAATATGAAAAAGCAGCACTAGAGAGGTTGGGATATAGAGTGCTGAAACTCTCAACAGGGGAATACTATTACGAAAAGAGGTGCAAATAATGGATTTTCTGAAATTTATTAAGGAAAATAATGACCTTTTAGATGAAGCTAAATCTTGTAAGTCTAAAGAAGAACTACAAGATTTAATGAAAAGAAAAGGTATTGTTATTAAAGGTTTAAAGATAGATGAAATATATGATTATGTAAATAATTTACATAATCAGCTTAAAGATGACGCTTTAGAAGGCGTAGCAGGTGGAAGCGGTAGGGACAAAACTGTAGCTAATATAAATGAAAAATTAGATCCATCTTCTTTAAAAGGTACACCTGTCCCTTTGACAAACGAAGATCTTTCTGACCTTTTAGCTCAAGACCCAAATGCAAAGATTTTTTTGGAAGAAAAAACAAACACTTGGTATAAGTTGGTGTAATGATTTTGCAGTTGGCATGCTGATTAAAAACAAGGAGGAAAATAAAATTATGAATGTGTATGATTTTACTAAGAAGTATCCGCAGATAGTAAAAAAGGCAGAACAGTGTAAAAGCTTTGAGGAGTTTGAAAGCTTAGTAAATGAAAACAACGTAAATTTTGAAAATACAGATTTGAAGCAAATATATAAACTTTTGCAAAAGGATGAGGAACTATCTGATGACATTTTGAATAACGTTGCAGGAGGAGTCCGCAAAAAAGAGGTTGTTGTAAAAATAAAAAAGATAGAACCTATGACATCGCCCACGCAACCTAAAGTTGTAGTTCCTGAAAATGAAACTGTACAGCCGGTGGGAGAGGGAGGAAATACAAATGAAAATGGACTTAAATAAAATTGATGGGGAATTAATGGAATTATCAAAGAAATGCAAAAATGAGGAAGAGTTGAAAAAGCTTGCTGAAAAAAAGGGAATAAAACTAAGTAAAAACGAGCTACATCAAGCTTTTACGTTTCTTAATCAAGATGAAGAATTAAACGAAGATATGTTAGAGAATGTTGCGGGAGGTGCTGCAAAAAAAGAGGTGGTAGCTTCAGATTTCACTAAACTAACAGATGAACAAGCGCTGAAAGCTATAGATAAAGGTCAGAAGGTTATCTATCTTGATGAGGGCCAATATGCTGTAAGCAATGGAAAAGGTGTAAGTAATATAAAGATGTTTGAGGCTGGTTATTATCTTTGCAAATAAAAATTATTAAATTTAGTCTATCTTGAATGTCAACAGATGCTGTGACGTTTGAGATGGGCTTTATTTTTTTTAGATTTGATTATTTTTATTGAAAAAACGAAGTAAATAATATAAAATATAGTATATACGCAAAATGTACAGATTTAAAAAGCAGGTGAAAGTTTTGTCTTTAAAATTATGGAAAGTTTTAGATTTAAATAAACAAAATGCAGTAAATATATCGAATAAATACAACATACCGATTTTTACCGCGATGCTGTTAGATATATATAAAGTAAGCAACATAGAAGATTACATAAACTTAGACTGCGAAAAATTTAAGTATGTAGACTTTACAGATATGCAAAAAGCTGTGGATAGAATCAAAAAAGCGATTAATAACTTTGAAAAAATTTGCATTTGCGGTGACTACGATGCAGATGGAGTAACAGCTACAGCGTTGCTTTATTCTTATCTAGAGGGACTTGGCGCAAATGTTATTTATCATATACCTAAACGTCACGAAGATGGATATGGGTTAAATACAAATATAATCGATGAACTTAAAAGTGAAGACGTTAACTTGATAGTTACTGTCGACAACGGAATATGTGCAGTAAAAGAAATATCTTATGCAAAAACTTTGGGCATAGACGTTGTAGTTACAGATCACCATAGGTTGCCGGAAGAATTACCCGAAGCTGTAGCTATAGTTGACCCGCAAAGGGAAGAAAACAATGAGCATAAAAACTTAGCGGGTGTAGGGGTTGCTTTTAAGCTTATTGTGGCGCTGGAGGAAGATGCAGATATTGGTTTTTTGCTGGAAGAATATGCAGAACTTGTTGCAATAGGAACAATAGGAGATATTGTGCCGCTGCAGGGCGAGAACAGGATTATAGCTAAAGTGGGACTAGAGTTTCTTAACCAGACGAACAAAGTAGGTCTGGTAGCGCTTTTAAAGGAAGCCGGAATCTTTGAAAAGTACATAACCTCAACTGATGTAGCTTTCGGCATAGTTCCTAGAATAAACGCGGCTGGAAGGCTTAGCACAACAGATAAGGTTGTTGAACTGCTAACTTGCGAAGATGAAGAAAAAGCACAATGTATTGCAAGAAGCTTAGAGCAAGAAAACAGTGAACGCAAGGCTTTGGGAAAAGAAGCATTTGATCAAATAGAGGTAATACTTAAAAAAGAGCCTGAGAGGCTGTTTGAGAAAGTTATTATAGTTGACGGGGAAAACTGGCACCCAGGGGTTATTGGAATAGTTGCATCTAAACTGGTTGAAAGGTACTCAAAACCTGCTATAGTTATAACTCGTACAGGAAATGTGGCTAGGGCTTCAGCTAGGAGTATTGAAGGCTTTTCCATTTACGATGTAATAAATTCTTGTTCTTCTTATCTATTGAAATTCGGCGGGCACACAATGGCTGCTGGGTTCGATATAAATATAAGCGATATTGAAAGATTTAGAAATGATATGAGAGCTTTTACTGCAAATGTCGAAATGCCTTTTCAGACTTTAAATATAACATGCAAGCTGAACCCTGAGATGCTATCTTTAGACGTAGTTGAACAAATAGGTATACTAGAACCGTTTGGAAAAGACAATCCACAGCCGATTTTTGGACTTTACAAAATGAAGTTAGAAAAAATCACTCCGGTAGGGAACGGAAACCATTTACGACTTACTTTTTCGAGAGATAATAAAAAAATTGTAGCCATGAAATTCTTTATGACGGAAAGTGAGTTTCCATACAGAGTTGGAGAAATTTTAGATTTAGCAGTTACTGTCAGTAAATCTCTTTATAATGGGTCAGAAAGCTTATCGATTATTATAAATGATATGAAATTTTCAGATCTTATCCCGGAAAACTTGCTTATTCAAAAAAGAACATACGAAAAAATAAAAAGAGGTGAAGCAAAAGATGGTATACTAAGCGAAGTTGTACCTTCAAGGGACGATATAGCAACGGTATATAAGCTTTTGAAACAGAGAAAAGTTGACGAAGAAACAATAAATATTGAAATTTCTGGAGCTCGCTTTCAAAAAATAGGAATAAATTTTTGTAAGTTGCTTTTGATTTTTGACATTATGGAAGAGTTGAAGCTAATAAACATAGAGAGGGAACTTTTACTTTTTAAAGTACACGTAAATAAAATGGAAAATAAAATAGATATAAATTCTTCTGTGATTTTGAAGGAGCTAAAAAGGCAGGTAATTTAAGATGAAAACAGATATGAAAGCCTTTTATTATGATTACGATAAACTCTTGGAGCTCTTAAAAAATAGTGATAGGGACTTTGACTATGAAACTATAGATAAAGCGTATCAAGTGGCAGCTAAAGCGCATTTAGATCAGAAAAGAGTTTCTGGGGTACCTTATATTTTACATCCAACTTCTGTTGCATATATACTGGCAGAGCTTGGAATGGACACAGAATCTATAGCGGCAGCGCTCTTGCACGATGTGGTGGAAGACACAGCTGTGACCATAGAAGATGTAAGAAATGAATTTGGAAATACCATAGCCAATCTAGTAGATGGAGTTACTAAACTTGGGAAAATTCCATTTTCCACAAGGGAAGAACAACAAGCAGAAAACGTTAGGAAAATGCTTGTCGCCATGTATGAAGATATAAGAGTAATAATAATTAAATTGGCCGATAGATTACAAAATACCAGAACTATAGAGTGTATGCGACCGCAAAAAAGACGCGATAAAGCTAGAGAAAATATGGAAGTTTATGCTCCTATAGCTCACAGATTGGGCATAAGAGCAATAAAAGAAGAGCTAGAAGATTTATCTTTAAGGCAGCTTGACCCTATAGCTTACAAGGAAATACAGGATGCTTTGACTTTAAAGAAACAAAAAAGAGAAGCTTTTATTGAATCGATAAAAAGAAAAGTACGACAAAAACTGTCTCCGTACATAAGAAATGTTCATCTGGAGGGTAGGGTAAAGAGCATAAATGGCATATATAGAAAAATGTTCATAAAGCATAAGTTGATGGAAGAAATTTACGATATATATGCTGTTCGGGTGATAGTAAGCAGTGTAAATGATTGCTATAATGCTCTCGGGATAATTCACGATATATATAGACCAATCCCAAATAGATTTAAAGATTACATTTCTACACCAAAACCAAATTTATATCAATCACTTCATACGACTGTCATAGGCAAAGAAGGCATACCTTTTGAAGTGCAAATACGCACTTGGGAAATGCACAGAACAGCTGAGTACGGAATAGCTGCGCATTGGAAATATAAATTGGGCTTAAATGGTCCAAATAGTGGACTAGAAGATCATATTTCCTGGATAAAAGGTATGATAGAAAATCATAAAGAAAATGCACTTGATATTATAGGTACTATAAAGTCGGACCTCATACCTGAAGAAGTTTTTGTTCTAACACCTAAGGGAGACGTTGTAAGCTTGCCTTCCGGAGCTAATGTGATAGATTTTGCGTATGCTATTCACAGTGAAGTTGGAAATAAAATGGTAGGTGCAAAGGTTGATAAAAGGATAGTACCGATATCTTATGAAGTTAAAACAGGGCAGATTGTCGAGATACTTACAACTAAAGATACCAATAAAGGTCCAACTAGAGACTGGTTGAGCATAGTAAAAACCAGTGAAGCCAGAAATAAAATAAAACAGTGGTTCAAAAAAGAAAAGCATGAGGAAAATATAGCCGAGGGCAAATTGCAGGTTGAAAAAGAATGTCGGAAGATTGGCTTAGACCTTTCTCAAGAAGAAATACAAAAACTTGCTAAAAAGCTGGCAAAAGGCTTAAAATGCGAAACAGCTGATAGACTTTTTGAAGCCATAGGGTATAGTGGTATTCCTATGAGCAGGGTCGCACCTAGGATAAAAAATGAATACTCTAAAATGAAGAAAACAGTTAATACTCAAAAGGTGAAAGAAACTGCTATTTCTAAAAATAAAAGTATCAAAAACGGTGTAGTGGTCGAAGGTATTGATAATTGTCTGGTTCATTTTTCAAAATGCTGTAACCCAATACCTGGGGATGAAATTATCGGGTTTATAACGAGGGGACACGGTGTTTCTGTTCATAAAAAAAGTTGTTTAAATGTTCCTGAAAATATCACAGAATCAGATGAAAAAGAAAGATGGATTAATGTACATTGGAGACAGAATGAGAGTGATAATTTCAAAACGAACATTAAAATTATTGCGTCAGATTCTATAGGGCTTTTGGCGAGTATAACCTTGCAAATTTCAAAGTTAAATGTTTCAATTCACTCTATGACGTCCAATAAAACTAAGGACGGAAAAGTAAATATTAATATTACAATAACAGTTAAAAACAGAGAACATTTAAGTTCTATAATTTCCAAACTGTCAAGCTCAGAAAATATTATATCTGTAAGTAGGATTTGAGGTGAATATAATTGTTAGAACCGAAAAAAGACGAAGAAAATGCTTTAAAAATTGAAATTTTTAAAGTAGGACCTCTGGCAACTAATTGTTATCTTTTAACTGACAAAAAAACAAATAAAATGGCGATAATCGACCCAGGTGGAATCTCGAGTAAGCTGGACGAAAAGTTGACACAGGGTGGAAAATGTGAATATATAATTTTGACGCATGGGCATTTTGATCATATAAGGAAAGTAAATAGATACCAGAATTTAACTGGGGCCAAAGTGGTAGCAAATGAGGATGAGATAAATTTAATAAAAGATTCTGATTTAAATTTATCGAAAGACTTTTGTTCTAGACCAATAGAAGAATTCAAAGTTGATTTAGCTTTGAAAAATAATGACAGCATTTACCTTGGTGATATAGAAATAAAAATGCTATCGACCCCGGGACACACTGCTGGTAGTGCGTGCTTTATGACAAATGGACTGATTTTTTCAGGAGACACCATAATGAAAAGTTCTATAGGTAGAACGGACTTTAAAACCGGCAATAGTAAAGATATGATTGAATCTGTAAAGAAACTTGCCATGTTAAAAGACCAATATATAATTTACCCGGGACATGGGGAAGTTACAGATTTATTCTCCGAAAAGCAAAATAACCCATATTTTAATTAGATAACTTAAGAGAACTGAATCAAGTAATTAAACTTGATTTTAAACGAACATTTATCTTTCATATTAGCAAAAATCGTTTTGTGGTTCTTTCTAGAAAGGATAGATTTTATGAATAATTTTTACTCACAAGATTCGAGTAGAAGATGGACGTTAGAAAGAATAAATGATGCAGCTAAAGTGGAACCTGAATATTTAATAAACTCTGTGGAAAGCCATTTTCATATAAAAATAGGCAAAATTATAGATTACATATTAAACAAGAAGGAAAATTGTAAGTTAATTTTAATATCTGGTCCATCGTCTAGCGGAAAAACAACTTTTTCAAATATGATAATTGAAAAACTTAAAGAAAATGGTGTATGGTCCGACATTTTTTCGTTTGATAACTTCTATAGGGGGTTTGATCATGTACCTGAACTGGAAGATGGATCTAAAGATTTCGAGGCTATAGATGGACTAGATACAGTTGAAATAAAAAAGAGTCTGATTGATCTAATAGAACATGGTGAATGTACGATTCCAACGTACGATTTTGCGGTAATGGCACCAAAAAAAGAAAGACTCTTTTTAAAAGTCCCTAAAAGAGGAATAATAATTGCAGAAGGGTTACATGCGATAAATCCGGTACTTACAGAAGGCATTAGCTCTGAAAACGTAGTAAGAATATATGTGGACTTAAAAGTAGGTATCAGAAGCGATGACAGTATATTTTTTCCGACTAAGTTTGTACGCTTGACAAGACGTGTTTTAAGAGATTATATACATAGAGGCACAGATGCCGAAAGAACTATATTGATGTGGAAAAATATAATTAGGGGTGAAAAATTGTACATAAGACCCATAAGGCAGTATGCAGATATAAAAGTTAATACGCTACATCCTTACGAGCCTTGTGTCATGGCGAAGGAAACTTTAAAGTTAATGCAGGATCTTCCAGGAGAAATGGATGTTAAAAAGTTTGTGGAAAAACTTAGTAGGTTTGAATATATAGACAAAAAATTAGTTCCAAAAAACTCGTTAATTCAAGAGTTTATTTAAAATATATTGATTTTTTTACGATAATGAGGTATCCTAGTGGATAGTTTTTGTAAAAGGAAAAATAAAAATGATACCACAAGTTGAAAAATTAAAAAAAATGGCATTTATCTCAATGATTTCTGCATTTTATGTGGCATTAACATCATTTTCTGCATGTTTTGGAGTGGCTTATACCGGCATTCAACTTAGGCTTTCTGAAGTATTGACAGTTTTACCTATATTTTCACCACTGTCTGTACCGGGACTTGTAATTGGGTGCTTTATATCAAACCTAGCAAGTCCACTGGGAATAGTCGATCTGGTTTTCGGAACAATATCAACTTTCATAGCAGCTATTTTTACTAGGCTTTTGCGGCACGTAAAAGTAAAAAATATACCAATATTTGCACCACTGCCGCCAGTTATATTTGGTGCCGTGAGCGTTAGCTTAATGATTATATTTACTTCTTCTCAAAGATTTTCGTGGCAAATGTTTTTGCCTTTGTTTGCAACTGTGGGTATAGGACAGTTTATAGTATGCTATATCCTAGGAGTACCGCTAATTATTATTTTAAATAAGTTGAAATTATTTTCAAATAGTTAAAGTAAAAGAAGGAGATGAAATTTTGGGTAAAAAACAAAAGTCTCTAAAAGATGTATCGGCAGTGAGACTTATAGTTTTTAGCTTTTTGTTTATAGTCATTTTTGGCGCAAGTATACTATATATGCCGTTTTGTTCCAGAGGGTATAGTTACACAAGTTTTATAGATGCACTTTTTACAGCTACTTCGGCCACGTGCGTAACAGGATTGGTGGTTTTTGACACTTTTACTAAGTGGACAATTGTAGGCCAAATAGTAATAATTCTGCTTATTCAGCTTGGAGGACTTGGCATTATAACATTTACAACAGGTGCTACTCTTCTGCTTCGTGGCAAGCTGGATATCAGGGACTTGCAAATAGCCAAGGAACATACAAACGGCAAGGTGCTTGATGTTTCTAAATTAATAAAAGTAATTTTAATTTGGACGTTTGCGTGTGAAAGCATAGGAGCTTTAGCCTTAGCAATTAGATTTGTTCCGGAATACGGGGTCTATGGAATATGGCAGGCAGTTTTTACTGCTATTTCGGCTTACTGTAATGCAGGATTTGAAATTATGGGTTTCATAACGCCAGGTGAAAGTTTTACTCATTATGTTTCTGATCCATTAGTTTGTGTTACTATATCTTTGCTTATAATATCTGGAGGGATAGGGTTTATCGTCATTAGCGATATTGGCTCCTGCATTTCAAAAAAGTGGAAAAATAATAAAAGTCACCCACATTTAAAGCTTCACTCTATATTAGTTCTAATAATGACATCTATTTTACTGGTAGTTGGTACAGTACTGTTTTTGTTATTTGAATATAACAATACGTTAAAAGACTTAACCTTTGCGGAGAAAATTAATGCTTCATTTTTTCAATCAGCTAGTTTAAGAACGGCAGGATTTTTCTCTATACCGATAGGCATGCTAAAAGATATAAGTAAAATTTTATCTATAGTACTTATGTTTATAGGTGCATCGCCGGCGTCAACAGGCGGAGGAATTAAAACAACCACTTTTATAATAATTATTATAGTGATTATAAGTATATTAAAGGGTAGGGAAGACGCCATTGTTTTAAGGCATAAAATAGCTAAATCTACAGTTTATAAATCAATTGCGATTGTAGGATTATCGTTGTTTTTTGTTACATCTATAGTTTCGGCTATAAATGTTTTAGAGGAAAATATTCCTCTTATAGACATCGTTTATGAGGTGGTATCGGCATTTTCAACTACAGGTTTAACTGTGGGAATTACAACAAGTCTTAGCGACATTTCAAAAATTTTACTATCGATAGCGATGTTTATAGGGAGAGTGGGACCTATTTCTCTTATTTTAGCAGTTACTATAAAGCAACAAAAAAGAGGTTCAGAAAAGATTTTGCCTGAAAGTCAGGTTGTAGTAGGATAAATTTTATGGAGGTAGATTATAATGAATGAAAAATTTGGAAGTTCAATGAAAAAAAGAAAGTGGTTAAAAGTATTAATAAAGACAGTTTCAGTTGTGGCTCTAAGTGTTTTTGCGGTGTGGCTGATTTATGCGATATATTTTGATAGTAGTATTATTGGCAGCTGGGAGATGTGTGATGGAGACTATAAAGCGGTTTTAACGTTTACTCAAGACGGCACAGCTTTATATGAAGTGAACTCTATGATGTTGGTAACCGGTAGTTATGAAAAGAAAGGGAATAATAAAATTAATATAGATATAAAAGCAAATTCTCAGGATATTTTTACTGGTGAATATGATTATGTTGTTGTATCTAGTGCTAATGGAAGAAAACTGGAGCTCAAAGACAGTTATAATAATGTTGATAAATATAATCAACACAAAGAAGAACAGGGAAAATTAACTGTAAATAAAACTTTGGATTCGAACCTGCTGGGAAAATGGAAAAATGATGAACGTGATTTAGAATATGAATTTAAAAATAACTCTGTTGCAATTTTGAAAAACAAAAACATAACATTTAAGTTTAAGTACAGTACGCAAGACGGAGAGATTACTTTGCTGCAAAATGCGGGAAGTAAAGCTGGCGAAAGTAAGATGTCATATAGCATAGATGGAGATGTAATTACTATAAAGAATGTAAAATTTAAAGATAGGGATGTAGTTACTGCAAAGGATATAAAATTTAAAAAAGTAAATTAAATATTTTGCATAAAATAAGGTCTCAACATAAGTTGAGACCTTATCTATTAATCTTTATCATAAAGTTTATTTACAGTTTTCACATGAGCAACTGCCATCATCTTGATGGAGGCTACAACTTGAAATTTTACCGACAAACGGTTCAGGGTCAATACCTTGTCGCTTATAATAGTCAGCTATAGCTGATTTTATAGCCTGTTCGGCCAGAACAGAACAATGTACTTTTACCGGAGGCAACCCATCCAAAGCTTCCATAACGGCCTTGTTCGTAAGTTTTAAAGCTTCCTCCAATGTTTTTCCCTTTATAAGTTCTGTTGCCATCGAGCTAGTGGCAATTGCGGCACCGCATCCGAAAGTTTTGAAGCTTACATCTGTTATTTTGCCATCCTCAACTTTTATATACATTTTCATTATGTCGCCGCATTTCGGATTTCCAACTTCACCTATGCCGTTAGCGTCTGGCATTTCTCCAACATTTCTTGGATTTGAAAAATGATCCATAACTTTTTCGCTATACATAATTACACTCCTTTTTCGCCTTTCGTTATTTTTTCCCACAACGGAGACATCTTGCGTAAATTGCTTACTATTTGTGTAACATTTTCAATAATATAATTTACTTCTTCTAACGTGTTGAATTCGCTTAAGGAAATCCTCAAAGATCCGTGAGCAATTTCGTGAGGCAAGCCTATAGCGAGAAGAACGTGACTTGGGTCAAGTGAACCGGAAGTGCACGCAGAGCCCGAAGATGCGCAAATTCCTTTAGCGTCTAACATGAGTAACATCGATTCGCCTTCAATACCCTCAAAACACATGTTTATATTACCGGGAAGCCTTTTTGAAGGATGTCCATTTAGTCGAGACCTCTTTATTTTCGACAGTTCAGATATAACCTTTTCCCGAAGTGCAACTAATTTAGCGGTGTTTTCTTCCATGTGAGAACATGCTTCATCCAGCGCTACACTGAGTCCAACAATACCAGCTACATTTTCGGTTCCAGCTCTATGTCCATTTTCTTGCGCTCCACCCTCTATGAGGTTTTCAAGCTTAATGCCTTTCTTTATATACAGCACACCTATCCCTTTAGGCCCATGGAACTTGTGGCCAGATAAGGATAATAAATCAATGCCTTGTTTTTTAACATCTATGGGAACATGTCCGGCAGCTTGTACAGCATCGGTGTGGAATATCACATTTTTTTCCTTGCAAACAGAAGATAACTTACTTATATCTTGAATAGTTCCTATTTCGTTGTTTGCATACATGATGCTAACAAGTGCAGTATTGTCTTTTATGGCTTTTTTCAAGTCATTTGGACTAACAAAACCGTCTTTATCGACATCGAGGTAAGTGACTTCAAACCCTTCTTTTTTTAATGCTTCTACTGTGTGCAAAACAGCATGATGCTCTATTTTTGAAGTTATAATGTGATTTTTACCGATTTTAGCTAACTTGCGAGCTACACCTTTTATTGCCCAGTTATCGGACTCACTTCCGCCTGAAGTAAAGAAAATTTTATCAGGTTCCGCGCCAATGCATTTCGCTATTTTTTCCCTGGCTTCGGTAACGGCTTTTTTCGCAACTCTTCCCATGGAATATATACTCGATGGATTACCATAAATCTCTTTGTAAAAAGGCAACATACTTTCAAGCACCGAAGGTGTGACGGCGGTTGTAGCTGCATTATCCACATATACAATTTTATTCAATTCAATACCTCCTAATAATTACAAATTTAATCTTAAGTTATTATTACTTAAACTTTTGCGCTTGGTTTCTTGCCAAATGGTCACATCTTTCGTTTTCGGCGTGACCGGCATGACCTTTTACCCAGTTCATTTTAACGTTATGCTTTTCTAGCAATGTTAATAATATTTCCCATAAATCTGAATTTAAAGCAGGTTCGTTTTTATTTCTTTTCCAGTTATTTTGTTTCCATTTATTTGCCCAGCCCTTATTTATAGCGTTGCAAACGTATTGTGAATCTGTGTAAAGCTCCACTGAACAAGGCTCTTTAAGCGCTTTGAGTGCTTCTATTACGGCAGATATTTCCATGCGATTATTTGTAGTGCTTTTTTCGCCACCGGAAAGCTCTTTTTCATTCCCGTTATATCTCAAAATAACTCCCCATCCGCCAGGGCCGGGATTTCCGAGGCAAGCACCATCTGTAAATACCTCTATCGTTTTCAATACAATTTTCTCCTAAATATTTTAAATTAATTTTATTATACCAAGAATTTCAAATTATACAATAGAAATTTAATACTTTTATAATGGTAAAAAGCACTCCATTTGAAGTGCTTTTTACCAATTTAAAATTAAAAAGAAAAGGAATTAAAAAATTTATTAGACATACGTGGCGCGCCAGAAGGGATTCGAACCCCTGACCTTTTGGTTCGTAGCCAAACACTCTATCCAACTGAGCTACTAGCGCATGTACATTACATGATTATTGTAACATGAACATGAACGCGTGGTCAAGAGCTAGGACGTATTTTCGTGCAAAGCTTCAAAAAAATATAAAATAAATTTTAAAAATAGAAACAATGCATAAACCTTCTGCAATTTATTCCCTTTAAAATTCCTTTTAATTACATTTTAAGCCTTATTGTGCTGCGTAAGTTTCAAAACAATGAAAAATATAAAATTACTATTATTCCCAATATAATTCTGTAATATCCAAAAACTTTAAAATTATGTTTTTGAATGTAACTCATCAAGAACTTTATTGCAAATATCGAAACGAAGAAAGCGACGATTGTTCCACACAATAGTATAGATAATTCTATATTAGAAAAATTTACTCCCATTTTCAATATGTATTTTAAAATTTTGTAAGCACTTGCGCCGAACATCACAGGGATAGCAAGGAAAAATGAGTATTCGGTAGCTATGGAACGTGACGCACCAAGCAACAAAGCACCTACTATGGTTGCCCCGGAACGTGACGTGCCTGGAATTAAAGCTAAAGTTTGGAATAGACCAATTAAAAAAGCGGTTTTGTAGCTTAATGAATTAAAACTTTTAATTTTAGGTTCTTTGTTAGAGCTTTCTATAGCTATAAAAATTATTCCATATACTATTAAAGTAACAGCAACAGTAAAAGGATTATAGCATTTATCGTGAATAAAGTCATCGAAAAGGAAACCTACAATTGCAGCTGGTAAGCAGCCAATAATTACTTTTGTCCATAAGGATAAGGTTTCTTTTTTTTCAGGAAGTTTTTTCTTATTGGAAAAAGGGTTTAGCTTATTAAAGTAAAGGTAAACTACAGCTAAAATGGAACCGAGCTGTACAACAACCAAAAACATATCCAGAAAATCTTTAGAAACTTTTAATTTTAAAAATTGGTCAAAAAGTATCATGTGTCCTGTACTGCTTATTGGCAGCCATTCCGTTATGCCTTGAATTATTCCGATGATTAACGCTTTGATGGTTTCAGTAAATAACATCTTATTTCTCCCTACATTTTATTTATAATATTATACTATACTTGCAACCAAAATAGTCAAGTTGAAATGTTTTTACTCTAATTGTATTTTTGAGGTACAACTTGGGGCGCAGCCCCAAAATCGCAAGTTGCGATTTTGTATTGCGTTGTTTCACAACGCAATTTGAAAAAATTTATTTTTTCAAGGGCTGCGCCAATCAGTTTATAAGAAATTTTGCATATGGAAGTAAACTATGATATAATTATTGTCGTTATTGAAATATGAAGTTTCAAAAGTAGAACCTTTACAAACAAAAGCGTTACAAGCTTTTAAGAAATATTTAAGTCCTCTTATGAAACTTTGTAATGGTTTTATATGAGGGCTTTATTTATGGAGTTGATTTCTTGGAAAACAAAAAAATTAATAGAAAACTTGCAAGAGAAAAAGCATTTTTATTTTTATTCGAGAGAAACTTTAACCACTACGAATATGATGAATTAGTTGAAATAAAGAGCGCTTGTGAAGAAAATTTTAAAGTTCCAGTTAGTTTCACAAAAGAGCTTTTTTTAGGTGCATTGCAAAACAAACGTGTGATAGATGAATTAATTGATAAATATTCTAAATCATGGTCAAATAAAAGAATCTCTAAAGTTACCGGGGCAATATTAAATTTAGCTATTTTTGAAATGCTGTTTAGGGATGATGTGCCTGACAGTGTAGCTATTAATGAAGCTGTAGAGTTAGCAAAAAAATATGGATCGAGCTCAGAACCAGCGTTTATAAATGGAATTTTAGGTTCGATAAGTAGAAAAGAGAAACCAAATGAATAGTTACCTTGGGATCGACACAAGCAACTACACAACTTCAGTGGCGTTGCTTCTAGAGGACGGCAGAGTGGAACAAGTAAAAAAGACTTTACCGGTAGAACAAGGTTCTATCGGACTTAGGCAGAACGAAGCGATTTTCCATCATGTGAATGACTTACCGAAAGTTTTAGATGAGCTGTTAAGTAAATTTAAAGGTGAAAGGCCAACAATAATTGCCATAGGAGCATCTACAAGGCCAAGAAACAGGGAAGGTTCTTACATGCCTTGTTTTAATGTAGGAAATTCTTTAAGTGAAAGTTTATCTCTACTTTTAAATGTTCCTAATTTTAAATTTTCTCACCAAGAAGGGCATATCATGGCATCGATTTACTCGCAAGGCTGCTATGAAATTTTAAATGATGATTTTTTAGCTTTTCATGTTTCCGGCGGAACCACCGAGGCGTTACATATTACTGCGAAAAACGGTGATATAGAGAAAATTGATATAGTAGGTAAAACGCTGGACTTGAATGCGGGTCAATTAATTGACAGGGCTGGGGTGATGCTGGGGTTAGCTTTTCCGGCAGGAAGAGAACTTGAAAAATTAGCGGTTCAATACACTCAGCCAACAAAAGTAAGAGCAGCAGTTAAGGGAGAAAACATCTGCCTATCTGGTGGTGAAAATATTTGCAAAAAGATGTATTTAAGTGGAGAAAGCAAAAGAAAAGTTGCGAGAACCTGTATTGACTATGTGCTAAGTGGAATTGATAATATGTGCAAAACTTTGCTTTTAAAATATGGGAAAATGCCTATCATTTTTTCTGGAGGAGTATCGTCAAATTCAATAATTCGGAATGCGTTGCATGAAAGATATGGTGCACTTTTTGCAAATCCGGAATTTTCAAGTGACAACGCAGTTGGAATTGCAGTTTTAACAAAGCGAAAATTAGAGGAGAAATAAAATGCTTGGGATAAATGTACTTACGGTGACACAGCTGAACACTTTTGTTAAGTCGTTACTTGACGGAAATGAAAACCTAAATATGGTATTTTTAAGCGGAGAAATTTCAAATCTTACAAACCATTACCAATCAGGGCACATTTATTTTTCACTTAAAGACGATAAAAGTGCAGTGAAAGCTGTAATGTTTTCATCTTGCGCAAGGCAGTTAAGATTTAAACCAGAAAATGGTATGAAGGTTATTTTAAGGGGTAGTGTGTCTTTGTATGAAGCAACTGGCACTTACCAAATTTATGTTGAAGATATGCAAATATCGGGGCTCGGAGAGTTAAATTTAGCTTTTGAACAGCTTAAAGTTAAGCTTGCTGCAGAAGGTTTGTTTGACAAAAATAGAAAGAAACCGATACCTCGCTATCCTCACAGAATAGGGCTTATAACGGCGAAAACGGGAGCTGCTTTTTGGGACGTACAAAGCATATTAAAAAGAAGGTTTCCGTTAATTGAAATTTTGTTTTACCCTGTGCTGGTGCAAGGTGAAAAAGCTCCCGAACAGATCATAAAAGCAATTGATTTTTTTAATAAAACTAAGGAAAAAGTTGATGTATTGCTCATTACGAGAGGAGGCGGCTCTCTTGAAGATCTATGGGCTTTTAATGATGAAAATTTAGCTAGGAAAATATCTGAAAGCGAAATACCTATAGTGTCTGCTGTTGGGCATGAAACAGATTTTACTATTTGTGACTTTGTAGCCGATTTAAGAGCGCCAACACCTTCAGCTGCAGCAGAACTTATCTCTCCAGAAATCAACGAGACTATTATTAAAATAGACACATCTTTTCTGAGAATACAAAATGTGTTGGTAGACAAATTAAATTCTTATAAATGCAAATTAGACAGAGCATCGTTAAAAAATCATAGAGACTTTGTGAATATGCAGCATATGAAGGCGGATTTATTAATAAAAAAACTTGAGTATAAATTTTCTGAAATTTTTAATTACAATAGAAGCAAATTTATAAAACTATCTTCAGCTTTAGAAAATCTTAGCCCATTAAAAATTTTAAATTCGGGGTACAGCATAGCAATGTTGCCGAATAAAAAAACCGTAAATTCTATAAATAAAGTAAGAGAAAATGATAAGATAAAACTTAGACTGTATGATGGTACCTTAGAATGCATAGTGGATAAAATTTACAAAGAAAAATTGGAGGAGAAATAATGCCAAACAAGAAACAGACTTTTGAGTCGGCAATAAATGAATTAGAAGAGATAGTAAAAAAGCTTGAAGGTGGAGAAGAGTCACTTGAAGAATCTTTAAAATTGTTTGAAAAAGGGACATTATTGGCGAAATACTGCAGCGAAACATTGAGAAACGCAGAGCAAAAAATAGTAGATTTATCACAGTCTATGAAGGAAGAAGGTGACAATGCTGAATAAAAAGTATGTAGATCTGATCGAATCAAAACTGCTTGAGTATTTTAATGGCAATGATAATAAAAATGAGCTTAACAAAGCTATGAAATATAGTTTGACTCTTAAGGGGAAGAGGGTGCGTCCGCTTTTACTTTTAGAGTTTTGCAAAGCCTGCTCTGGAGAAGTAGAAAAAACTTTGCCTTTTGCCTGTGCCATAGAGATGATACATACTTACTCGTTGATACACGATGATTTGCCATGTATGGACAACGATGATATGAGAAGAGGAGCGAAATCTAATCACAAGGTTTTCGGCGAAGATATGGCACTTTTAGCAGGCGATGCACTTTTAAACTTAGCGTTTGAAGTGATGCTTTCGGAAGAAAACGTGAAACTTTTGGGAGAAAGTAAGGTAATAGCTGCTTCTAGAACTATAGCAGAGGCTGTAGGAAGGAAAGGCATGATATTGGGACAGGTGATGGATCTAAAAAGCGAAAATTGTAACATTCCTTTAAGTGAACTCGAAAAAATGCACTTAAATAAAACAGCGAAATTAATCAGTGCAAGTTGTGAAGCTGGTTGTATAGTAGCGGGGGCAAAAGAAAATTTAGTTTCATCTGCAAAGGAATATGGGCAGAAATTGGGTTTGGCTTTTCAAATAATGGATGATATTTTAGATGTAACATCGACACAAAAATTACTTGGCAAAAAGCCAGGGAGTGACTTAAATAATAGCAAATCAACTTATGTTTCACTTCTTGGGTTAGAAAAATCAAGAAAATTAGTGAGAGATTTAACGGCGCTGGCAGTAAAAGCTTTAGACGAATTTGAAGGCGAAAAAGAAAATTTGCAGCAAATAGCAGTGGAGCTATCTAATCGAATAAAGTGATAGCTGTACTTTTTAAGAGGTTAAGAAATTAAAATGAATAAAAAATTATTGGAAGAATATAACTTACCGGCAGATCTGAAAAAAATGGACATTGTGGAACTTAATGAACTGTGTGATGAGATAAGAGAAAGAGTAATTACTACGGTTTCTCAAAATGGAGGGCATTTGGCGTCAAACCTAGGTGTAGTAGAGCTAACAGTCGCACTGCATAAAGTTTTTGACTGTCCGAAAGATAGTATAGTTTGGGATGTTGGACATCAATGCTATGCTCATAAAATTTTAACGGGACGCCTTGACAGGCTGGACACTATAAGAAAAGAAGATGGCATATCCGGGTTTCCAAACAACAACGAAAGCGTGTACGATACTTTCACTTCGGGCCACAGCAGTACGTCTATATCGGCGGCATATGGGCTAGCTAGAGCAAAGTACATTTCTAAAGATGACTCGAAAGTTGTGGCTGTTATAGGCGATGGCGCACTTTCTGGCGGTATGGCATACGAAGCACTTAACAATGCAGGGGCCTTTAAGAAGAACTTTATTGTTATTTTAAATGACAACAAGATGTCAATTTCCAGGAACGTAGGGGCTATGGCACGTTATTTATCGGCCATGAGGACAAGGAGTAGCTATTTTAAAATAAAAAATTTTACTGATGCGATTCTCAGCCGGATACCTCTTTTAGGTAGAGCTATAAAAGTTTTTTTGCTAAAATCTAAGTCGGCAATCAAACATCTTCTTTATCATGGTACTATTTTCGAAAATATGGGTTTCATGTATTATGGTCCTGTGGATGGGCATAATTTGAAAAAACTTGTTAATATTTTAAATGTTGTGAAAAATATTGATAAACCGATATTGCTCCATGTAAAGACTGTCAAAGGAAAAGGGTACAGATTTGCAGAAAAGGATCCAAAGGTATTTCATGGTATTTCTAGTTTCGATGTAAAAACCGGTGATCGAAAAACTAAAAGTGAAAATTTTTCATCAGTTTTTGGAAAAACTATTTGTGATTTAGCTGAAAAAAATGACAAAATTTGTGCCATAACTGCAGCTATGAAGTTGGGAACCGGGCTTGCGGAATTTTCTAGAAAATATAAAAACAGGTTTTTTGATGTAGGTATAGCTGAAGAACATGCAGTAACATTTGCGGGGGGCTTAGCAAAAGGAGGAATGATACCGATCTTTTCGGTTTATTCTACGTTTTTGCAAAGAGCTTACGACCAAGTGCTGCACGATGCTGCACTGCAAGGGTTGAAAATTATTCTGGCGATAGACAGAGCCGGAATAGTAGGAGAAGACGGCGAAACTCATCAGGGAATATTTGATGTAGCTTTTTTAAATACGATACCAAACGTAACCATTTATGCGCCTAGCTATTTTGATGAGATGACGTTCATGCTGAATGATGCAATAGAGAACGGCACAGGGGTTTGTGCCATAAGATATCCGCGAGGCAGCGAACTTTATAAACCAAATGGATATATTTTTGATTTAGAGGACTTTTCAGTTTTTGGAAATAAAGACAGCAAAATAGCGATAGTTACGTATGGACGAGTTTTTTCAAATGCTTGCAAAGCAAAAGAAATGCTAAGCGTCAAAGGCGTTGAAGTATGCTGTGTGAAACTAAATAAACTAAAACCTATACATATTGAATTAGTTGAAACCTTGCTTAACTTTAAAGAGATATATTTTTTTGAGGAAGGCATTTTAAATGGCGGAATAGGAGAGCATTTAAGTTATATTTTAAGTGAACATAATTATTCTGGCAAATTTAAGGTAACAGCAATAAAGGACAAGTTTGTTTCGCACGCCAGTACTGCATCTATATTTAAAAAATTGCACTTAGATGAAGAAAGTATGGTTAATATTGTACTAAAAGATAGGCTGGAGAATGAAAAGTGATAGAAAAAGAAAGATTGGATATTTTGCTTGTTAAGAAAAATCTGGTTGAAAGTAGAAGTGTAGCTAAAGCCCTTATTATGGCGGGAAATGTATATGTAGGCAACCAGAAAGCCGACAAGCCTGGAAGTATCTACAGATTCGATGAAAATATTGAAGTTAGAAAAAATGAGCTAAAGTATGTAAGTCGTGGGGGACTAAAGCTTATAAAGGCCATAAAGACTTTTAAAATAAATTTAAAAGATAAGGTTGCTATGGATATAGGCGCATCTACCGGAGGTTTTACAGACTGTATGCTACAAAATGGTGCCAAAAAAGTTTATTCGGTGGATGTCGGGTATGGTCAATTGGCGTGGAATTTGCGAAACGATCCGAGAGTAGTAAATTTAGAAAGAACAAACATAAGGTATATAGACAGGAACCTGGTGAAAGAGGAGCTTGATCTTGTAAGTGTAGATGTATCTTTTATTTCGCTTAAGTTAGTTTTGCCCATCGCTAAGGAATTGATGAAAGAAAAAGCCAGGGCTGTTTGTCTTATTAAGCCACAATTCGAAGCTGGCAAGGGCAAAATAGGTAAAAATGGTGTTGTTAGGGATAAAAAAGTGCATAAAGAAGTCATAAAAAATGTTTTTAAATTTACAACAGACTTAGGATTTAAGATTTTAAATTTAGACTATTCACCAGTGAAAGGTCCAAAAGGTAACATAGAGTACTTGATGTACATAGAAAGAATTAAAGGTGAAGCTAAAGAAGAACATTCAAATTTGCCTAATGTAGAAGAAGTAGTAGAGAAGTCACACAAAGACTTGAACGAAGGTGAGCAAAAAAGTGAGAGCACAGATTAAAAAAATTGCAATAATGCCCAATGTAAATAAAATAGAATCGATATGTTATGTAGAAAAAATAGCAACTTTCCTTTGGCAAAACGATGTAGAAGTTATGATTGAAAAGCGGTTTAACGAATTTTTAAATAATCAGAAGTTTGTATTTGTCGATAAAGAGGAAACTTTAGTGGAAAATAGTGACGTCGTTATCGCCATAGGTGGAGATGGAACAATCATTAGGGCATCTAAAGTAGCAGCGGTATGCGGTAAGGCTGTACTTGGCGTGAACCTTGGGAGATTGGGCTTTATTTCGGGGCTCGAAAAGGAAAATATTTTTAATTTAAAATCGTTGTTGGATGGGAACTTTAAAGTTGAAGCAAGAGCAATGCTATCGGCAACGGTAAGATGGGAAAATAAAGAGGAAACTTATTTATGTTTAAATGATGCAGTTATATCGAAAGCAGGGTTGCCGAAAATATCAGATATAACGGTTTTAACAAACTCGCATGAACCTTTTAAATTTAGAGCGGATGGAATAATTTTATCTACCGCTACAGGGTCTACTGCTTACTCTTTTTCAGCTGGCGGACCAATAGTAGCTCCAAATGTAAAATGTGTTATATTAACGCCTATTTGTTCGCATTCTCTGGTAGCTAGACCTATTGTTTTTTCAGATACAACAAAACTTAATATACTTACAAAAAATTTTGACGAAGATATGTCATTAACGGTGGATGGCGATAAAACTATTAACTTAGCGGGGACTGACAGTATTTGTATAGAAACTTCAAACTTAGATGCAAGGCTTATAAACTTGGAAGAAAAATCATTCTATGATAAAATTATTGAAAAACTCAAATAGATTTATTTTGGTGGGTGAAGGATTTGAAAAAGATACCAAAAAGTTTAAAAAGTTATTTTGAAAGGACAGATAAGATCTTTTGGACCATTTCATTTGTGATTTCAATTTACTCATTGCTCCTGATGTTGAGTGTATCTAGAAACAGCAGCTTTGGTTATTTTAAAACGCAATTGTTCTCTATTGCTGTAGGATATTTAGGAGCTTATCTGATTACAAAGTCAGACTATAGGATAATATCGGAGCACTGGAAGATAGTAGCCGGTGTTTGCATACTTTTGATAATATGCACATTTGTTTTCGGAAGCTCAGTTACAGGGAACTCTGGGGTCGATGCGAAAGCATGGATTAAACTGCCGGGAGGAGTAACGTTTCAACCTTCGGAACTTGCCAAAATAGGATTTATGATTACTTTTTCAAGACATTTGGCAATACTTAAAGAAAGAAATGAACTTAAATATTTTAGTAAAATAGCAGGACTTGGTTTGCACGCCTTAGTTCCTATAGGCTTGACACACCTGCAAGGCGATGACGGCGCAGCTATAATATTTTTTTGTATGTTTTTAGCCATGGCATTTTCAGCGGGTATACAGCTGAGGTATTTCGTAGGAGCTTTTGCCGCAGTAGTTTTGTCTGTCCCTGTTTTGTGGAATTTCGTTTTTGCAGAGTATCAAAAGCAAAGGCTTTTAAGTCAACTAAACCCAGAAGCTGACCCTTTAGGCGTGGGATTTCAGCAACTTCAAGGAAAACTTTCTATAGGGTCAGGGAAACTTTTTGGACAGGGTTTTTTTAAAGGGCCACGTGTGGGGTATGGATCTGTGCCGATTCAGCAAAGTGACTTTATTTTTTCAGTAGTTGGTGAAGAGTTGGGGTTTGTAGGTTGCATTTTAGTTATAGCTTTATTGACAGCGATGTTTGTGCGCACACTTCAAATTGCATATAAGTCCTCTGATGACATAGGCACGTATGCTTGTTTTGGATTTTTTGGTATGGTATTTTCGCAAACAGTATTTAATCTTGGCATGTGCTTAAGTCTCTTGCCAGTTATGGGTGTTACATTGCCGTTTTTCAGTGCCGGAGGTTCGTCTGCTGCGTGTTTATATTTAGGAGTGGGGCTTGTGCAAAGCGTGTTTATGCAGAAAAACGACAACAACGTGGTTGAAGAATTTTAATTCTTTAGCATTTTTAATTTGTTTAATATGTTCGTCAAAAGTGATATGGGAATAAACAAAAATCCCCACAACACAGAGTATAATAAGCAAACCTGGCCTAAAAGATTAAATGGCAGTCTTGAATAGTTCCAAACATTTAGTTGCATTTTTACATTTAAAATGTAACCTGTTATTAGCTCTAAGCTGGATATCACTAACGAACAGATTAGAAATTTCTGCGGCCAATATAAATTTTGATGTCTTGAAAATATGTTGTAGATTATTAAAAAGCAGATACCGCCAAGTATATACATAGAAATATGACTTTTTCGTCGCCAAAGCAGCTCTATCAGGCAGTATAGAGCTCCACTAAGGTTAAATATTAAGAAATTTTGAAGTAGTTTTTTCATGTAATCACCGAATTTATTATTGGCAATTATGTACCTGTTTATAAAATTGTTTCAACACATTGAAAGAGGCAGCTACAATATAAATTCTTAGATTTAAAACAAAAAGGAGAAGCAAAAAATGGTTGGAAATTATAAAGTAATAACACTATGTGGCTCAACTAAGTTTAAAAATGAATTTTTAAAAGTACAAAAAGATTTAACATTAAGTGGGAACATAGTTATTTCTGTTGGATTGTTTGGGCACTCAGGGGACTCTGAAGTTTGGGAAGACATGGATGAAGGAACGCTTACTAAAACAAAAGAAATGTTAGATGATATGCATAAAAGGAAAATTGATATGGCAGATGAGATATTTGTTATAAATGTAGGCGGATATATTGGAGAAAGTACTAAGTCGGAAATAGAATATGCAAAGTCTCATGGAAAGAAAGTAAATTATCTCGAAAACAAGTAAAATTAATAAAAGAATGTGAAAAATATGAACGAAAATAAAACAAGTATTAATTGGTACCCGGGGCATATGACTAAAGCTAAGAGGAAAATTCAGGCGAGTTTAAATTTAGTCGATGCTGTTGCGGAAATAGTAGATGCAAGAATACCGAAAAGTAGTCGAAACCCGGATTTAGATGAAA
This sequence comes from uncultured Oscillospiraceae bacterium, assembly GCA_900549775.1. Taxonomy (GTDB): domain Bacteria; phylum Bacillota; class Clostridia; order Oscillospirales; family Acutalibacteraceae; genus UMGS1224. The sequence goes on from URPR01000004.1 coordinate 58,663, forward strand.
TGCTTTCAAGAAAACCGAGAATTATACTATTAAACAAGTGCGATATGGCAAATGGCGTTATGACTGACAGCTGGATAAATTATTATAAAAATATGGGGGTAACCGCTATAGCTGTAGACTGTAAGTCCGGCAAGGGGTTAAAATCTTTTATTGCACAGGTTAGATCACTATTGAATGAAAAAATAGAAAAGGCGAAATCGCGCGGGATATTAAACAAGAGTCTTAGAATAATGGTTGTTGGTATACCAAATGTAGGGAAATCGTCATTTATCAACAGAATGTCGAAAGAAAAAAAGGCAAAAGTTGAAGATAGACCCGGAGTTACAAGGGGAAACCAGTGGTTTTCTATTGGACAAAATGTTGAGCTTCTCGATACTCCCGGAGTGCTATGGCCTAAATTTGAGGACCCGGAAGTCGGTGAAAAGCTAGCCTTTTGTGGAGCTGTGAAGGACCAGGTGGTTGATATTGAAGGGTTAGCTTCAAGGCTTTTAAGGTTTTTATGCGAAAATGGATACACAGGAAACTTAATAAACCGGTATAAATTAAACGCAGACACCTTGAGTGGAAATGCATCGGGGTATGATATTTTAAAGGAGATAGGCAAGAAAAGGGGCATGTTACTTTCTAAAAATGAAATAGACGTAGAAAGGGCTGCAATAACAGTTTTAGATGAATTTAGAGAAGCGAAACTAGGAAAATTTACCTTGGACTTTCCTGAAAAATAAAAATCTATAGCGGTGTAGAAGGAGGCTGTATGGTAAAAGAACAAGATTGGCTTTTTTTTGAAAATGAAGCTTATGCTGGAGGGTACAAGTACGTTTGCGGAGTAGACGAAGCGGGTAGGGGACCTTTGGCCGGACCGGTTTTTGCAGCAGCAGTTATCTTGCCGAGAGGCTGTGTTATTGATGGAGTGAATGACTCTAAGAAACTTACCGAAAAGAAACGAGAACAGCTTTATTCGAAAATAAAAGAACAGAGTCTGGCTTATTGTGTGGCAAGTGCCTCGGTGGATGAAATAGATGAAATAAATATACTAAATGCAACGTTCTTGGCCATGACTAGAGCTGTAAGTGGTCTTCAAGTAAAAGCGGATTTTGCTCTTGTGGACGGAAACAGATTGCCAAGTTTAGAAATAGATGCAAAAGCCGTTGTAAAGGGAGATGCTTTGTCTGAGTCCATAGCGGCAGCTTCTATTTTGGCAAAAGTTGAGAGAGATCATTTTATGTTAAACCTAGATAATGAGTACCCCAATTACGCATTTGAAAAACACAAGGGTTATGGGACAAAGTTGCATATTGAAATGATAAAAAAGTATGGAGCTTCCAACGTACATAGAAAAACGTTTTTAAAGAAAATTTAAATAAAGACTAGGAGCATAGGTTTGGCTAACAAAATAGGTGCTAAAGGTGAACTTGTAGCAGAAAACTTTTTGAAAAATAAAAACTTATCAATAATTGCGAGAAATTATCATTCTAGATACGGCGAGATAGACGTGATTGCCAGAGATGAAAAATATATTATTTTCATCGAGGTAAAAACCCGGAAATATGGCTCATTAACTTTACCAAGAGAGGCTGTGAATCGACCCAAACAAGTGAAAATTTTAAAGACATCGCTTGAATTTTTAAAAGAGAACCATTCAAACCTACAGCCGAGGTTTGACGTGATAGAAATATTTTATGAGGAAAAGGATAATCAAAGGACGGTAAAGTACATAAATCATATAATGAACGCTTTTGATTTTGAGGAGGATACCTTTGAAGCTTTTTGACTTGCATTGTGACACGCTTGGGCGGTCGATAGATGAAAATAAAGATCTTTTTTCTAGAAAATTTCATACAGATATTTCTAAATGTAAAAAATTCGATGGTTGGATACAATGCTTTGCCATTTTTATTCCAGACGAAATTAGAGGCAATGATGCATTAAAGCTGTTTAATTGCGCGAAAGAAAAACTTTTAAAAAGTTGCGCTAATTCCAATGATTTAACTTTTTGTAACACTTACGAAGACTTAAAAAACTTTGTGCCGAAAAAATGCAATGCGATATTCACAGTTGAAGGTGGGGCTGTTTTAGCGGGCGATATAAGTAATTTAGAACACCTTCATAAAAGCGGAGTTAAGATGATGACTCTGACTTGGAATGGAGAATGCGAAATAGGATCGGGGGCTTTTTCTCAGGAAAACTCTGGGCTGAGCGAATTTGGGAAAAAAGTTGTAAAGCGCATGCAGGAATTAAACATGGCTATAGATGTTTCTCATGCGAGCGACAAACTTTTTTTTGACGTACTAGATATTACAAAAGCTCCGATTGTAGCCAGCCATTCAAACTCAAGAGCAGTTTGCAAACATAGAAGAAACTTAACAGATGAGCAGTTTGGTATTATAAAAGACAGGGGCGGCATTGTAGGGTTGAACTTTTGCAAGGATTTCTTATCTTCTGGTGAAGAGGCTAGTGCCTACGACATACTAAAACACGCTGAACATTTCTTGTCATTGGGTGGAGAAAATACAGTTTGTTTAGGGAGTGATTTTGACGGTACTAGCATGCCACGTGGGGTAACCGGCACGGAATCTATGCTCGATTTATATGAATTGTTTTTGAAAAGTGGATACAATGAAACTTTGGTTGATAATATATTTTTTAACAATGCGTACAATTACTTTGAGAAGTTGTTAAGGTAAAAGGAGGCGATATGATGGCACTTTATGCAATAGCAGATTTACATTTGCCGCTTGGCACAGGCGAAAAAAAGTCAATGAACATATTTAATGGATGGGAAAATTATGTTGATAGAATAGAAAAAAATTGGAGAAAACTTGTGAAACCTGAAGATACAGTAGTCATAGCGGGTGACTTTTCTTGGGCAATGCGTCTGGAAGAAGCTTTTGAAGATTTTAAGTTTATAGAATCTTTACCTGGCAAAAAAATTTTACTTAAAGGGAATCACGACTACTGGTGGAGCACAAGAAAAAAAATAGAAACATACTTAAGTGAAAATGGCTTTTCTTCTGTATCAATCTTGCACAACTCTATGCAAGAAGTAGGAAATGCTGCAGTTTGCGGCACCAGGGGCTGGTTTTATGACTCAACATGCGAAAGTGATATGAAAATTTTAAATAGAGAAGTAATGCGACTTGAATTTTCCATTTCGCTTGCGAAAAAAACAGATTTAGAACCGGTCGTGTTTTTGCACTATCCACCAATATACAGAGACTTTAAATGTGAAGAAATTTTGAAAGTTTTGACGGAAAGTAAGATAAAACGTTGTTACTATGGGCATTTACACGGTAAAAAATCAATATCTCATGCTTTTATCGGGAAATATGAAGGAATAAATTTTCAACTAATATCTGGCGATGCTATAGGATTTAACCCGGTTTTAGTACAATGAAACAAGCAAGTGTAGCATTTAGAAAATGTTAGAAAAATAGTAGAAAAAAACTTTTTTTTATGGTATAATAAATAAGTTAATTTAAACTCAGGAGGATAAAAATGAATTTAAAGTCATCAAAGAAGTTAGAAACAAACCGCTATGAGCTGGAAATTGAAATTAGTAAGGAAGATTTTTCAAAGGCTGTTGATAAAGCTTACAGAAAAAACATAAAAAAAATATCAATTCCAGGGTTTAGAAGAGGAAAAGCACCTAGAGCTTTCGTAGAGAAGTATTATGGTGAAAATATATTTTACGAAGATGCAATAAACAGTATTTATCCTGAAGCAGTTGAAGAAGCTGTGAAAGAGGCAAACCTCGAAGTAATAAATGACAAGGTCGATTTTGACATTGTAGAAATAGGAAAAGATAAAGGCTTGACGTTTAAAGTAGCGCTTACTGTTAAGCCAGAAGTAAATATGCAAAATTACAAAGGTATAGAAATAAAAGCAAAACCTGTAGAGGTTACAGAGGAAGAAATTTCAAAAGAATTAGAAAAACAAAGAGAAAGAAATGCAAGATTTATTGAAGTTACAGACAGAGCTGCTAAAGATGGAGACATTGTAGTGATTGACTTTAAAGGCTCGGTTGATGGGGTAGCTTTTGATGGCGGAGAAGGTACGAACCATTCGTTAAAACTTGGCTCAAAACAATTTATAGAAGGCTTTGAAGAGCAGATTGTTGGACACAAAAAAGATGAAGATTTTTCAATAAATGTTAAGTTCCCAGAAGACTATGGTGCTAAAGATTTAGCCGGCAAAGATGCTGTTTTTGAAATAAAACTTCATGAAATAAAAGAAAAAGAACTACCAGAACTTGATGACGAGTTTGTTAAAGATATCAGTGAGTTCGACACTTTGAAAGAATACAAAGAGGATGTAAAAGCTAAATTACTAGAGAGCAAAGAAACTGAATCGAAAAACGACATAGACAATCAAATAATAGACAAAGTAAATGAACTTCTTGAAGCTGAAATTCCTGAAGCGATGTTTGAAAACAAAGTAAATGAAGATATAAATGACTTTGCTCGCAGACTACAATCTCAAGGGCTCGACATGAAAACATACATGCAATATACAGGACTTGATAATGAAAAATTCAAAAAAGAATTTAGACCTATGGCAGAGCGTCAAGTTAAACTGAGGTTAGCTCTTGAAAAAATATCAGAACTTGAAAAGCTAGAACCAACAACACAAGAGATTGAAAATAAATATAAAGAGTACGCGGAAAATTATAAAATGGATGTAGAAAAAATAAGGACTTTTATTCCTGAAAAAGATATAAAGATGGATTTGTCGTGTGAAAAAGCTATTGACTTTTTGAGAGAAAATGCAAAAATATCATAATTATTCTTAAGCATATGAATATTATGGAAATTAACTGTTAATTATTATTTTATATTTTGAAACAAAGGGAGGAATTCTTTTGGATACTAAAGGACCTTTAATGAGCTTAGTTCCTTACGTTGTAGAGCAAACTAATAGGGGCGAAAGATCATATGATATATTTTCTAGACTTTTAAACGATAGAATAATTATTTTGGCAGAGGAAGTAAACAATACTACAGCCAGTTTAATTGTAGCGCAACTTTTGTACTTGGAGGGGCAGGATCCTTCTAAGGATATAAGCTTGTATATAAACAGCCCTGGAGGTTCTGTAACGGACGGTTTGGCGATTTACGACACCATGCAATATATAAAATGTGATGTTTCTACTATTTGTATGGGTCTGGCTGCCAGCATGGGTGCGTTTTTGCTTGCCGCAGGAACTAAAGGCAAACGTTATGCCCTTCCAAACAGCGATATCATGATTCATCAGCCGAGCGGTGGCGCTAAGGGTCAAGCTACGGATATTATGATTCATGCGGATCATATTATACAGACAAAGAAAAAATTAAATACTATTTTGTCAGAAAAAACCGGTCAGCCTTACGAAGTGATAGCCAGAGATACAGAAAGGGATAATTTCTTAACGGCTCAACAAGCTTTAGAGTACGGCCTTGTAGATAAAGTGATAGATAAAAGATAGAGAAAAGGAGATTAATTATGGCGACAAAAGATGGAAAAAATGACAAGCATATTTGTTGTTCTTTTTGCAATAAACCGCAAGATCAAGCATCAAAGTTGATTGCTGGTCCCGGGGTCTTTATATGCGATGAGTGTGTAAACTTATGTATGTCGATACTTAACGATGAATCGGCGTTAAATGGGCTAAAAAAGAACAAAAAAATAGTAAAAGATGAGCCTAAAATTTTACCAAAACCAAAAGAAATAAAGCATTTGCTGGATGAGTATGTTGTCGGTCAAGATTTAGCGAAGATTACTCTTTCTGTCGCTGTTTATAATCATTACAAAAGGATTTATTTCGGCAAGGATAATGACGTTGAACTAAAAAAGAGTAACGTTTTACTCCTTGGGCCGACTGGGGTAGGAAAAACGCTTTTAGCTCAAACTTTGGCTGAAGTACTAGATGTACCTTTCGCTATTGCGGACGCTACCACTTTGACAGAGGCTGGGTACGTTGGTGAAGATGTCGAAAATATTCTTTTAAGGCTTATTCAAGCAGCCGACTTCGACATAGAAAAGGCAGAACGTGGTATCATATATGTGGATGAACTGGATAAAATAGCCAGAAAATCTGAAAATCCATCAATCACCAGAGATGTAAGCGGCGAGGGTGTACAGCAGGCCTTGTTGAAGATTTTAGAAGGGACAATATCTAATGTTCCGCCGCAAGGTGGTAGAAAGCATCCTCAACAGGAGTTTATCAGGATAGACACATCGAATATTTTGTTTATTTGCGGGGGGGCTTTTGATGGACTTGAGAAGATAGTTGAAAAACGAGTAGGTTCTTCTGCACTTGGCTTTGGGGCACCTGTTAAGTCTAAAAAAGAGCTTGATACTACCGCATGGATGAAAGACGTAGTTCCACACGACTTAGTGAAATATGGGCTTATTCCGGAACTTATAGGCAGGTTACCGGTTATTACTTCACTTGACGGGCTTGACAAGGAAGCTTTGGTAAAGATATTGAAAGAACCTAAAAACTCAATGACCAAGCAATATAAAAAGCTGTTTGAGCTTGATAATGTTGAACTTGAGTTTGAGGAAAAAGCTCTTGAAGCTATTGCGCAAAAAGCGCTAGATAGGGAAACTGGAGCTAGAGGGTTAAGGTCCATAATGGAAGGCTTCTTAACCAAACTGATGTACGAGGTCCCTGGAGATCATACTATAGAAAAAGTTATAGTAACTGAATCAACAGTGGAAAATAACGAGGCTACAATTGTGAAGAACAACAAAAGAAAGCCCGTTAACATTACGGTCAATAATAATTCCGGCGTGGAAAGCTCGGTTTCTTGATAAAAAAAGGATTGCAACATTTTTGCTGCAGTCCTTTTATTGGTAAAAAAATATTAGAAGGATAATTGCATGAATTTTAATGACGTTACATTTGAAGCATCGTTTGGCAGAGCGGCACAAATAAAGAAATCTACATTGCCTGAAATAGTTTTTTCAGGGAGGTCAAACGTTGGAAAATCTTCACTAATAAATAAAATTTTAAACAGAAAGTCATTAGCAAGAGTTAGCTCTAAACCCGGCAAGACAGGAACTATAAATTTTTACGCGTTGAAAAATGCCAAATTTGTCGATCTGCCGGGATATGGGTATGCAAAGGTTTCGGTAACTGAAAAGAAACGGTGGGCAGAGCTTGTTGAAGGATACTTTGCTCAAGATAGAAATTTAGCTCTGATTGTTCAAATAGTAGACTTTCGTCATGAACCAACGAAAGATGACCTTGATATGATAAATTTTTTAGAAAACAGAGAAATCAACTTTGTGGTTGTATGCACTAAGAGCGATAAGTTGAATAAAACCGAAAGAGTAAAACAAACTGAATGTATGGAAAATTTATTCAAAAGAAATAAAAGAAAATTTATCATTTACTCTTCAGTAACGGGCGAAGGTGTAGAAGAAATTAAAAATTTAATAAAGGCGAGTGTGCAGGCAAATTCTTGAATACAGATTTTACAAAATTTGTATTTGTTTGATTGTTTTTGCTTTTTGTTGTATAATTGTTTCTGCTTGAAATTTTTTATGTAGGGAGTAATTATGGACTTTCAAAATGATAAGAATATGAAAAATAAAAAAGATTATGACGATAAGTATATATATAGCTACAGCGACAAGAGCAAAGCTACTGAAAAAAATGTTACAAAAGGCAAAAGAAAATCTAAAAAACTTTATATATTGGGCTTAGTCGTTTCTATTATTTTAGGCTTGATGGGCTCAATATTGCTGTATGCTTACAATAAACTTGACAGCATTAATTATAAATCTTTGGGCGAAAGTGGAGAGCTTTTGTTATCTGAAAGTGACTCTACTGACTTGTTGCAAGAACCTAAAGTTTTAAATGTAATTATGTTCGGAGTGGATAGAAGAGAGCAAACTGATAATCATAGCCGCAGCGACTCTACAATGTTGTTGTCGGTAGATAATAGAAGAAAAAAAATAAAACTTACTTCTTTGATGAGGGACACTTGGGTGAAGATACCTGGTCATGCACAAAATCGCCTAAACACTGCAATAGCATATGGTGGCGAAAAACTTGCAATACAAACTGTTCAAAACACCTTTGGCATAAAAACGGACAAATATGCTACAGTTGACTTTGAAAGCTTTAAAAAAATAGTTGATATAATTGGTGGAATTGATTTAAGTTTAAGTGCCGCTGAGGCAAATTATATAAACGGCGACTTGGAGTATTATAGAAGCCCATCACCTAGGTTGCCCGTAGCTGACGGGACATATCATTTGGACGGGGATAAGACTCTTTCGTACGCTAGAGCCAGAAAAGTAGCTACTCCGGAAGGTTTACATGACGATTTTGCAAGAACGTACAGGCAAAGAAGAGTGCTAAAAATTATTGTGGAATCCATGAAGAAATGTAACATCACTCAAATTTTGCGCATTGTGGATGAGGCAGGACCTTATATAGATACGAACTTGAAAAAAAGCGAGATAATAACTTTGAGCAAAAATATAATGTCTTATCTAAACTACCAACTGGAGGAATTTAGGCTACCGACTAACGACAACGTACAAAATGCAACTAAGAATGGCATGGCAGTCTTGGTTATACCAGATATGAGTAAAGCAAAGTATGATCTTGCAAAATTTATTTATGAGGATACTGTTCAATATAAGTAATGATTAATAAATTTTGTGGATAAGAGTTGACAAATGCTTTTGTCTGGGTTATACTTGGTAAAGTAAAAGACTTTACTTGTGAAAGGTGTGTACCTTATGAGTAAGGACCTTTATTATTCAACTTTACTTGATGTTTATGGGAAAACTTTAAATAAGCGGCAATTTGATGTGATGGCAGCATACTACAATGAAGACTTATCGCTTTCCGAAATAGCTGCTAATATGCAAATTAGCAAACAGGGCGTTAGAGATATTATAAAGCGAGCCGAAACACATTTAATGCAGCTAGAAATGCAACTGTTGTTTATTGAAAAAGCACGTAGCAGAGAAAAACTTTTAATAGATATTATAAAAAATATTGAAGAAATAAGTTTGTCTGTTCAAGAAATGGAACAGCAGATCGTAAACCATAGCAACATAAAAGAAAGGCTTGATCGTACAAGAGAGCTTATTTTAAAAATGTTGGATGAGTGATAGGGGGTGCAGAAATGGCGTTTGAGGGATTATCAGAAAGGTTATCTTTGGCGTTTAAAAAACTTAGATCTAAGGGAAAGCTTTCCGAAAATGACGTCAAGGAAGCTATGAGAGAGGTAAAACTCGCTCTTTTGGAGGCTGATGTTAACTACAAAGTTGCAAAAACTTTTACAAATAGGATTTCAGAGAGAGCCGTGGGGGAGGCTGTTATGCAGAGCCTCACGCCTTCGCAAATGGTTATAAAAATAGTAAACGAAGAACTTATAGCTTTGATGGGGCAGAAGGGCGAAAAGATAAATTTTGCAGCATCGCCGCCAACGGTAATTTTGCTTTGCGGTTTGCAGGGTTCAGGTAAAACTACCCATGCTGTAAAATTGGCATTAAAACAGAAGAAAATGGGGCACAGGCCTTTACTTGTAGCGTGCGATGTCTACAGGCCAGCAGCAATTGATCAATTGCAAGTGTTAGCCAAAAAGGCGGACGTTCCGGTTTTTGAAATGGGCAAGGATGACCCAGTAAAAATTGCTAAACGTGCAATTTCTCATGCGAAAGATTACGGAAACGACATAGTTATACTTGATACGGCTGGACGGTTGCATGTTGATGAAGAACTGATGAATGAGCTGAAAAATATAAAACAAGAAACTTCACCGACAGAAATTTTACTTGTGGTTGATTCTATGACTGGTCAAGATGCTGTGAATGTGGCTACATCGTTTAATGAACTTTTAGATATAACCGGAGTTATTTTAACCAAATTGGACGGAGATACCAGAGGCGGTGCTGCGCTATCTATAAGGGAAGTTACGGGTAAGCCCATTAAGTTCGTAGGAACAGGTGAAAAGTTAGAAGATTTAGAAATTTTTTACCCCGACAGAATGGCATCGAGAATACTTGGTATGGGCGACGTTTTAAGTTTAATAGAACAGGCCGAAACCAAAATGGATGCAGAATCGGCAGAAAAATTAGCGGGTAAATTTGTAAAAAATAAAATTGATTTGAGCGACTTTCTCGAACAACTGAATCAAATAAAGAAGATGGGATCGATAAAGTCAATACTTATGAAATTGCCAGGTATGTCGTCCATAACTAGCAAGATGGATGAGATGGGAGTAGATGGAGACGAACAAATGGCAAGAACAGAAGCTATCATTTTATCAATGACGAAAAAAGAAAGAGAAAAACCTGATATCATAAATGCTTCGAGGAAAAGAAGAATAGCAAAAGGCTGTGGATTAAAAGTTGAAGATGTCAACAAGCTGCTTAAAAGCTTTGAACAGATGCAAAAAACAATGAAACAATTTAAAAATATGAAAGGCAAAAGATTTCCTGGAAAAGCTTTGTTTGGAAAAAATAGCGGTTTATTTTGATAGTATATTATGAGATTCTGTGTTAGGAGGTGAAATTGTGGCAGTTAAAATTAGATTAAGAAGAATGGGTGCTAAAAAAGCTCCGTTTTACCGTATAGTAGTTGCTGATTCTAGATATCCTAGGGATGGCCGCTTTATCGAAGAAATCGGATATTATAACCCATTAAAAGAACCTGTTGAAGTTAAGGTTGACGCAGAAAAAGCTAAAACTTGGATAAAAAATGGAGCTCAACCGACCGATACAGTAAAGGCTTTATTCAAAAAGCATGAGATACTTTAGTTTGGGAGGTATAACTCTTGGAATCTTTAATATTAACAATGGCAAAAGGGCTAGTTGAAAAACCAGATGAAGTTTCAGTTGATAAAGATGAAGTCAATGAGGACGGAATTGTAGTTTATCACCTACATGTTTCAAAAGAAGATATGGGAAGAGTTATAGGAAAACAAGGTAAAATAGCAAAGGCTATTAGGATGATAGTTCGTTCAGCAGCAATAACCAAAAAAATAAAAGAAAAAGTGGTTGTTGAAATAGACTGAGGTCATTTTAAGTACTTATGTGGGGAGGGGAAATGTCTTCTCCCTTTTGTAGTGCTTTTGAGGGGATTGTATGAAAGAATTTTTAGAGGCAGGGAAAATAGTTTCCACAGTGGGACTCAAAGGGGAAGTGAAGATATACCCTTGGACCAATGAAATAGATTTTTTATGTGGTTTTAAGAATCTATACATCGATAATGATAAAATACGATTAAAAGTAATGTCTAGTAGAGTGCAAAAAAATGTAGTTATTATGCGCTTTGATGGTATAGATTCAATTGGCCTTGCGAAAAATTTATGTGACAAAATTTTGTACATAAACAGAAAAGACGTAAAACTTGGAGAAAATGAATACTTTATCCAAGATATATTGGGTATGAAAGTATTGGATATAAACACAGGAAAAAACTATGGAACAGTGACGGATGTGTTCCAAACAGGAGCAAATGACGTTTACGAAGTGACTGATGAAAAAAATGAAAAATATCTTATTCCGGTTATAAACGATGTGGTTCTGAATGTCGATATGAACAGCCAAGAAATAAAAATTAATCCGCTTGAAGGGATATTTGAAGATGAGAATTGACATAATGACGCTGTTTGGCGATATGTGCAATGCCGTGTTGAATGAGAGCATATTAGGCAGGGCCAGAAAGGCAGGAGCTGTACAAATTATTTGTCACAACATACGCGATTTTACCTTTGATAAGCACAAAAGAGTCGATGATACAACCTATGGGCCCGGCATGGGTATGCTTATGAAAGCTGAGCCTATATATCTTTGTTTTGAAAGCATATGTAAAGAAGTAGGCAAGAGACCGTATCTGATTTACATGTCACCGCAAGGAAATACGTTGACTCAAAAAAAAATTAAAGATTTAACAACTTATGAAAATATCGCCATACTCTGTGGTCACTATGAGGGCGTGGATGAAAGGGTTATTGAAGAGATAGTTAACGAAGAAATTTCTATAGGCGATTATGTTCTTACAGGAGGAGAGTTACCAGCGCTTGTTTTAGTTGATTCAATCAGCAGAACGTTACCCGGTGTTTTATCAAATGATGAATGTTTTGAAGAAGAAAGCCACTACAATGGTCTTTTAGAATACCCTCAATATACAAAGCCATCAGTTTGGCGCGGTAAAAAAGTTCCTGAAATTTTATTGTCTGGGCATCATGAAAATATACAAAAATGGAAAAAAGAACAAGCTGTGTTAAGAACACGTAAAAAACGCCCGGATCTTTTAAAAAATGATGTAAATGTATAAGATATTTAAATAGTATTAACTTTTGAGATATTTTTTTACAAATTGTTGACTATATGAAATTTTGTGATATAATAAAAATGTTTTTATTTTAACTATACTTTTTACTGCAATAGGATTGGAAATAAATTTTATTTGGGGAGTGAATGTTACCGTGTGTGAGAGGGAGATTATCGTTCAAAACCAAGTTGGCTTACATGCTCGTCCGGCTACGTTTTTTATTCAAAAGGCAAATGAATATAAATCTTCAATTTGGATAGAAAAAGATGAACGCAGAGTTAATGCCAAAAGTTTGCTTGGGGTGCTTTCTCTTGGTGTAATTGGTGGAACGCCTATAAAGATTATAGTAGATGGTCCAGATGAAGAAGAAGCTCTTGAAGGCTTGTGTGATTTAGTAAGTACGGGATTTGCGGAGTAAGTTTAAAAAACAAAGAGCATCAAAAGATGCTCTTTGTTTTTTAAAAGGAGAAAAGAATGAAGGAACTTAGAAAAAAAGCTATGCATTTGCCGGAAAGTCCCGGGGTATATATTATGAAGGACCAAAATGGTAAAATAATATATATAGGTAAAGCTAAAAGCTTGAAGGACAGGGTAAGTCAATATTTTGGTTCGCAGATGAATCACACAGATAAAGTAAAGCAAATGGTGTGCAATGTTGATGATTTTGAGTACATCTTGACGGATAGTGAGTATGAGGCTCTTGTTTTAGAATGTAGTTTAATAAAGCAAAACAAACCTAAATACAATATTTTGCTGAAGGATGACAAAGGGTACCATTATATAAAAGTTACAGACGGTGAATGGCCAAGAATATCAGAAGTTAAGCAAATGCTAGACGATAAAGGGGAATATATCGGACCTTACACAAGTGCCAAAACAATAAATGATGCCTTGGATGCAGCACTGAAAATTTTTAAGCTACCTACGTGTAATTTAAATTTTTCAAAATCGAAAAAAAACAGAGCTTGTTTAAATTATTATATAAATCAATGCTACGCACCTTGCATTAAAAAAATAAGTAAAGAAAAATACATGGAAAATGTTAGGGATGCCGTGGAGTTTCTAAAAGGTGGAGATAAGATATCTATAAAAAAATTAACGTCTAAAATGCAAGATGCATCGGACAATTTAGAATTTGAAAAAGCAGCAGAATTAAGAGATAAAATTTTGTCATTAAAGAAAATATCCAGCGAAAAGCAAAAAGTGATTTTGTCTAAGATAAAAGAGCAAGATATAGTAGCTCTCATACAAAGTAAAAAAATGGCTTGTTTTGAGGTATTTCACTTTACTAATAATAAATTGAGCGATAGGGAAGAGTTTATGCTGGATGACGTAGGAGAAGGGAAATCCGCCAGAGGAGAATTCTTACAACAGTATTATTTAAAAAAAGAAAATATTCCTGGTATAATTTTAATGGATGAAGAACCAGAAAGCAAAAGTATTTTAGAAGAATGGCTGTCTAGAAAAAAAGGCAAAACAGTAAAAATTGTAATCCCTAAAAAAGGTGAAAATTTTAAATTAGTAGAAATGTGCAAAAATAACGCGGCTGAATGTATGGCTAGGAGGCTTTCTAGGACAAACAAAGAGACATATGCACTTGAGGAACTTTCTAAGGCGCTAAATCTAAAAACTTTCCCGGAATATATAGAATCTTATGATATTTCCAACCTTTTTGGAGACGAGAACGTTGCGGCAATGGTGGTATTTTTTAACGGTAGACCACTTAAATCAAATTATAGAAAATTCAAGATAAAAAGCTTTTCCGGACAAGATGATTATACTTCTATGAGGGAAGTTATCTTGCGCAGAGTACAAGAATACAAAAAGTTAGAAAATCAAAACGAAAATGATGCTTTTGCTAAACTTCCGGATTTGATACTTCTGGATGGAGGAAAAGGTCAAGTCTCGGCCGTTAAAGAGGTGTTATCTGAATCAAAAATAAATATTCCCGTTTTTGGGATGGTGAAAGACAACAAACACAGGACAAGAGCTATAACAAGTGAAGGTTATGAAATCTCTATCGGCCATAACCATGCGCTGTTTACTTTAATATCGAGCATTCAAGAGGAAGTTCATAGGTTCACAATAGGATACCACAGGAAATTGAGGAACAAAAAAAGCACATCTTCAGAACTTTTAAATATACCGGGTATCGGTAAGAAAAGAGCCGCTTTGCTTTTGAAAAGTTTTAAATCTGTTGATAAAATTAAGAATGCCAGTTTAGATGAACTTAAGAGTGTAAAGGGAATAACAGAAAGCGTTGCAGGAAATATTTTTAATTATCTAAAAAAGGATTAAAAAACAACCGCTACAGAATTTTCTAATAAAACTGTAGCGGCTGTTTGATATTTAAATTAAATCAGCTTTTTTATTTCTTTTATTCCATCACTTATTTCTTCTTCCGTGAAGTTATGCTCCTTCAGGAAATTTTTATCTAATTTATCTAATGTAGCGTAAAAATTTAGTCCAACAACGATCTTTTGAGGGGTCGAATTTTCTTCTAAGGATGCAAACAGTAAATCTTCAGCTTTACATATTTCGCCGTCTTCTACAAGCTTTTTTAACTGCCTTTCCAAAATATCTTCGTCTATAGTACCTTGTGAAAAGGATTCTTCATATTTTTCAGAAAGTCCTTCCAATCCTTTTTTACCTAAAATAAAGCCTACTAAAGTTTTACCTAAATTTTCAATTTGTCTTTCCATCCAATCTTGTTTAAAACCCATAACGTTACTCCAAGAAAATATTTATTTTAAAATTTCGCCTTCAACTGCTCCGTTAATGCCTGCAGCATTTGCTTCATCTGTGTCTATGTGCATAGCCGGTAGAAAGTTTTCGTTAACTCTAACAACGACATCACCTAATATAACAGAGCGATTGTCGGAATTTATTTTTACGTTCACGATTTGTTTATCGATTAAACCGTATTCAGATGCTTTGTCTGGATTTAAATGTATGTGTCTCTTAGCGACTATTACACCTTCGTTTAAAACGACCTCACCACATGGACCTACTAATGTGCATCCAGGTGTACCATTGTGGTTCCCCGACTCTTTTACGGGCGGGAAAAGACCTATTTTTCTAGCATCGGTAAATGAAAGTTCAACTTGAGTTTTATTTCTAGTAGGACCGAGGATAGATGCAGCTATTTCTCCTTTAGGTCCTTTTATTGTTACTTTTTCTGTACAGGCGAACTGACCTGGTTGAGAAAGTTCTTTCTTGCTGGTAAGCTTATAATTTTCTCCAAAAAGAACATACAAATCTTTTTCTGATAGATGAACATGTCTAGCAGAAGTTTCAACTAAAATTTTCATATTATCCTCCTTCATAATTTTATACATTTATTATAACACAATTTTGTTTTTTACTCAACAATACACTGTTTATTTTTTTGCAAATGAAGATGAGAGCTGTGTGAAAAATTTCATAGCAGTAAGAACTTGACTTTAGTTCTTTTTTGTCATATCATATCAGTAAGATTCTTGGAGATGTACCCAAGTGGTTGAAGGGTCTGCACTCGAAAACGAATGCCCTTTTTGGAAGCTCACCTCTGAAAAACCTTGATTTTACAGGGCTTTTCGGCTATCATTGAAAAGTAAATATCCCTTATTCTCTCCATCAGTTCTCTCCTTTTTCCAAGATGTTTTTGAGGGCTGATGTGAAGATAAATACACGGAGAGATGTCCGAGTGGTCGAAGGTGCGACTCTCGAAAAGTCGTGTTCCTAACGGAACCGTGGGTTCGAATCCCACTCTCTCCGCCAGAATGCTCAGTCTGCAAGCGGTTTTTACCGTTTGCAGACTTTTTCTTTTTCTCCACTCTGGAAAGATTTTTCCGTAAGTTCTCTCCGTGATTTGAACTTAGGATATGTAGTTGGCGTATCCTTAGTAAAGCGATACGCCGCAGAAGCTATGAAATAACCTCTAATGCACCACTCAGACCGTTTACCATTGCGTCAGCCGATGACAGCTTGGAATTGTAATCCAAATGGGCATATACATTTGCCGTAGTTGAAAAATCGCTGTGTCCGAGCCATTCCTGTATCTGCTTCATAGGAACACCGTTTGCAAGAAGCAGTGAAGCACAACTATGGCGCAGGTCGTGGAAACGAATGTGGCGCAAATTGTTCTTTTCAAGCAGCTTTGGAAATGATGCTGTGAGATAGTGCGGAGAAATCAATGTCCCCATCTCATCTACGCAGATATACTCCAAATACTTTTTGTTGTAGCATCGTCCGCATACTCGTTTGTATTCTTCCTGCTGTTCCTTGAGCTTTAGCAGCTTCTCTTTGAACACAGGAACAAGGGGCAGCGTTCTCATACTCGACTTGGTTTTGGTCGTATCTTGTGCTATCTGGATATGCTTGCCATCAAGATTGCAGGAAGTAACGGTATGTCTAATGGTAATCGTATTGTTTTGAAAATCAATAGCGTCCCACTTTAAGCCGAGGGCTTCACTTCGCCTTAGTCCATAAAACGCACCGAGAAAAATCGGTATTTCAATCAGCGTTCCTTTGGCGGCTTCAAATAGTGCCTGTACCTAGTTGCTGTCATAGAAGCTGCCGATGAACTTATCAGCTTTAGGGCGTTCCACTTTATCCGCAGGATTGACAGAAATAAGGTCAATCTTTACGGCATATTTCAAAGCCCTGTGAATAACAGCGTGATAGTGAATAACCGAATTAGCTTTTACTCGTTTCAACTGCTTCATATAGAAAGCCTGAATGTCTGTTGCCTTCATTTCGGAAAGTGTGATTTCTCTTTCCTTGAAATACGGAATGATAACGCTCTTTGCCATACCTGAGTATGATGCGTATGTGGCAAGTGCGATAGTCGGCTTTGCGATTTCCAACCATTGAAGCAGAAAATCCGAAAACAGCATATCCTCCTGTATGGGTTTGCACTCAGGAACAAAGGTCTGCCTTGTTTCCATCAACATCTTTTCCGCTTTCTTTTTATTGCCCTTGACAGGCAATCCTGTCGGCAACCACTTCGTTTTTCTTTTTCCCGCAGCATCGGGATAGCTCAAAACCATATAAAAATAGCCTTTTTTCTCTTGCAGATGTCCTGCTACCATAAATATAACCTCCTTTGCGTAGCACCGACTTCTGCTGTTGACCATATACATTGTAGCAATTTAAGCCAAAGAAGTCGAATGTGCAAATTCTTTAATTTTCCGCATTTCGCAGACCTAACCTCAAATAAAAAAGAAGATGGGCTTTCGGTACTTTATACGCTCTGCCCACCTTCAAGTGTTCTATTTTGTTTTCTCGAAGTAATTGATAACCTGTTTTTGTGCTAACACCAAGAGCCTTGCTCATTTCATCGACGGTTAAAATGTCTGGGTATTCTTTTAAGACTAACGCATATATATCTCCAAAGTTCATAAGCTCCTCCTTTTTTCAACTCCGATACTGATGAGGAGAGGAAATTCAAGCGATTTCAAATACTGCTCATCAAGGTGTGTGAGATGTTCTTTCAAGCGGCTTTTATCAATCGTGCGTAACTGCTCAAAGAGAATGATTGAGTTCGCAGGAAGCCCCTCAATTTGTCCCAAAAATAAGTGTGTAGGTAATTTCTTCTTTTTGCGTACACGGCTTGTTATGGCGGCAATAATGACCGTAGGACTGTGCTTGTTTCCTATATCATTGGAGATAACAAGTACAGGTCGTGTTCCTCCTTGCTCCGAGCCGACAACAGGGTTTAAGTCTGCGTAGTAGATGTCGCCACGCTTAATTGTTTTATCCATTAGTTTGACCTCCTATCTGGATATAAGCAGGTAAGCTCTGCCTATGTAGTCAGCCAAACACAAGGAAGTTTTTAAGGTCGGGAGAGCATAAACCATTCTCTGTTTCCATAGACCGCCTTGTGTTCGGCTTTATGATAGGAGCATCTCTATTTGTCCTCGACACCCCAAGATGCAAATGCGTTTCACGCAGGGAAGTCGCCAAACGGTCAGCAGCGAACTGACGCCACGGGAGTTCCACCCCAACTGACGGTCTGCCAGAGCCGCCCTCATTGCCTGCGACGGTTTTATCACGCTCGGACTGTGACTGGAC
>URPR01000005.1 GCA_900549775.1 uncultured Oscillospiraceae bacterium
TAATCCAGATGATGAAAAAACAATTAAAAAATGGTAAAATTTATTAAAAATGAAGTAGTTTAATGAAAATTTGAAAATTTTGATGTTTTAACAGTAAAAAACTATAAAAACTGAAGCGCATTGACATTTTTTGTGAATGTGTTTTTATTTTCGAAGTCTCCAGCAAATTGAAGGTAAAGATAATGGCCTATTACGTTATTTGTAGTTGACCGAATTGTTTGAAAAATCAAATGACTCTCAGTTACATAGTTAAAGTTTGTCGAAAAGTTTTTTTAAAAAATGCTTATAAAAATTGATGCAAAAAGGCTCTTTATATATGTGGAGGAATAATTTTTCGTTCCGCTACCATGATCCTTGAAAACCAAATATTAATATCTCAGTAACATTTAAAGATGCTCCTGCCCAGCCACAGCTCGAGCGTGAAAAAACCGTCGCACGCAATGTGGGTAGCCTCGCGATAATTTCGAGGACGTGAAATTCGTGTGCCGATAAATCGGACTGAGATATTACTAAAAAATTATTCGCGGGCAATTTAGATTATTTTTAGGGCTTATTTTGTGCGCAAATTGGTCTGCGCGACCACGCGCTGGGCTGAGATATTGCAAATTTTGTAAGCGAGAGGAGAGTATGCGTTGTGTATGAGATTGATTATGAGCATGTTATAAGTAAAAAAGTCGGTAGGGCAGAGATTACGATATATTTTTCAAAACAGAAAAATGAAAAGTTAAAGGATTTAGTCCTAGATTTATTGTTAAATAGTTATGAAAGTAGAATGCAAGATTACCTTGAAAAGTGCACAATGATTGGGTTGTAACTTTAGTAAAAATATAGTATAATAAAAACAGCACCTTGAAAATTTAATAATGTAATCTTGTAGCAGAATGAAATTTTTTATAAAAAAAGCATACAAGAAAGGCAGAAATACCGTGAAAAGAGTTTGTTGTTTATTCGACTAAAGGGCAAGTTGATAAAGATGATATTCCAATGCAACGGCTGAAATGCAATGAATTTGCGAAAGCGCAATGTTGGCTGGGTTAATAAATTAAAATTAATTTTATATGAAAAAATAAAAGAACGTAAAAAGGAAGGCTGGTATTAAATATGAAAATAATAAAAAAATGTTTAACTCTTTTACTTATGACCACTTTGAGTTTTAATATTTTCAATTTATCAACTTTTGCTGAGGAAGATGGATTTGACAAGTGCAGAAAATTAAGTGGAATGGTTCATGACAATTTAAGCTGTTACTTTGAAGAAGCTAAAGACAAAATTAAATCTGGGGCAAGCCGTGTTACTATCCAAAATGAAAAAAACATACCCAATTACAGACTTGAATTTTTCAGATATACTGCTTTAGATGAAATAGTTCCTAACTTGCCTTTTGAGACGGATGAGAAAAAGTGGAATGAAATTATTAAAAGTAAATACGCAAATACTTTCAATTCAATAAAAATGATTGGTGCAGGGACAGGTGCGCTTATTGGGGCACTTTCGGGACTGTTGTATGTAAAAGTTTTATCTCATATAGGAAATAAAAGTGTTTCTGATAAATCGGATGAAAACGTAAATACACAAAGAGATGCAATTGGTACTAATAAAAAACCAATCAGAGATAATAAGTTAACTTATTTAGTTTCTGCTATTTTAGGTTCTGGCATTTTTACATTTTTAGGAAAAATTATTGTTGGAGGGAAAATATCGGAATTTGAAAACCAAAAACTTAAAGAACTAAAAATAGAAAAAGAGAATGCTTTATCTGTAATGAAAAGCATAAAAACCTTTATTGAAAATGGAATTTGGAAACGCGGTAACTGCTTATGCATTCAATTATGTAAAGACTCAGAAAATGGTGACTCAACAGTACATTTTGTGGACGTTGATAACAATCGTTTATTGGATGGCAGCCCACTGGATTTACTGTATTCAGAAAATGAGAAAAAGCATTTTCCACAAGCATTTAAGAAATTAAAACAAGATTTAGAAAAAATATTAATAAATTCTAATTAGTATATTTAAGAAAAGTGAGAGACAAGTTTTATTTTAAAAGAACTATATGAGGAAGATTTACTAACTAAAAAATAAGTCCGAAGTTGAAAGACTAAACAATCAACTTGGGACTTTAAAAATAGAAATAGGAAAATCGTTAATAGGGCAGAGTGCATTTACGCGGCGGAGCAGCTGAGCGAAGCGATACGCGCAACGCAAAATAAAGTAAATGAGCTAACTTCTGAAAAAGAAAAAAGACCTATCGAGTTTATCGATAGGTCTTTTTAGTAAGTGTTAAATTTAAAATTTTTTACGCTTTAAATGCTGTTGGAATTTGCTCCATTAGTTCTCCCACAGCCTGTAACGCCTTACCTGCTTTACGTTTTACTTTTTTTTGCTTTTTCATCATACAGCTCAAAGCTACTCCGATTACAATTCCTGAAATCAATCCACAAATTGCGCTCTTGGCGGTGCTTACTCCACTTTTAAACATACATAAAAACCTCCACATCGATAAAATATTTTTTATTTTCATAATATAATTTCTCCATTCAATTTGTTATTACAATAAACTTCACGTTATTTATTATGACCAATATTAATTTTACTATGTACAGCTTTCATGCATAATATCAAAGCAAAGTGTAAAAAATAAAATTGCGAGATGATCGCATTATGAACTAAAGAAGGTGAAACAATTATGGATAGATTAGCGTTAATTTTGCTGATAATAGGTGGACTAAACTGGGGTTCAATCGGTATTTTCCAATTTGACTTTGTCTCTTGGATTTTCGCAGGTCAATCTTCAATAGGAAGCCGTATAGTTTATACAATAGTTGCTTTAGCCGCAATATGGTGCATTTCTTTACTCTTCAGAGAATCTGATGAATTGGTAACAGAAGCATCGTAATAGTTCAAAAAAACAAACATCTCCTTATGTAGCATAAGGGATGTTTGTTTTTTACAGTTAAAATCTATCTTTCAAATTTTTAAGCTCTTCTAAAAGTTCCGATGGTAGATTTCCTTCAAATTTGCTATAAAATTCTTCGATCTGCGCTATTTCGTCTTTCCAAAGTTCTTCATCGACTCCAAGAAGTCCTTCTAAGGTTTCTTTACTTAAGGATAATCCCGAAATGTTTATATCACTTGGGAAAGGTAAATATCCAATCTTGGAGTCACTAGCAGGGACTTCGTTTTCACAGCGTTTTAGTATCCATTCTATTACTCTTAAGTTGTCGCCAAACCCTGGCCATATAAAATTACCATTCTCATCTGTACGGAACCAGTTTACGTTGAATATCTTCGGTGCTTTATTCCCAAGCTTTTTGCCCATACTTATCCAATGCGAAAAATAATTTGACATATTGTACCCGCAGAAAGGAAGCATCGCCATAGGATCACGCCTTGTTACGCCTACCTTTCCGGTTGCTGCAGCTGTGGTTTCAGAACCCATAATGGAACCCATAAATACTCCGTGGTTCCAGCTTTTAGCTTCGTAGATAAGCGGTGTGGTTTTTGCTCTTCGTCCTCCAAAAATTATGGCGGATATAGGCACGCCGTTACCCTCTAAAAATTCCGGGCTCAAGCAGGGACAGTTCTTGGCCGGTGCCGTAAACCTGCTATTTGGATGCGCTAAAGGTCCACTTGCTTCTGTGCAACGCTCACCCTTCCAGTTAATTACATTTACAGGTAGATTTTTAGTTTTACCTTCCCACCAAACAGTATTGTCATCTACATTTAGTGCAACATTAGTAAATATGCTGTCTTTTGACATCGTTTCCATAGCATTGGGATTTGTTTTCATATTTGTACCCGGTGCAACGCCAAAGAAACCATTTTCTGGGTTTATTGCCCATAAGCGGCCGTCAGAACCGATTCTCATCCAAGCAATATCGTCTCCAACACACCATACTTTATAGCCTGACTTTTTGTAAATTTCCGGTGGAATTAACATAGCAAGGTTAGTTTTTCCACAAGCTGAAGGAAAAGCTGCCGCGATATATTTAATGTCGCCCGTAGGGTTTTGTATACCTACTATAAGCATGTGCTCGGCCATCCAACCTTCGTTTTTTCCTTGGTACGAAGCAATCCTCAAAGCAAAGCATTTTTTGCCAAGAAGCACATTGCCACCGTAAGCGGAGTTAACTGAAATGATGGTATTGTCTTCTGGGAAGTGACATATGTACCTTTTGTTTTCATCTATATCGCAAGTAGCATGAATTCCGCGTACCCAATCGTTGCTGTTTCCGAGTTTTTCTAGCACATTTAAGCCAACTCTGGTCATTATTGACATGTTTAGCACTACGTAAATTGAGTCGGTAATTTCAATTCCGATTTTGGAAAAAGGTGAATTTATCTGTCCCATAGAGTATGGAATAATGTACATAGTTTTTCCTGAAAATCTGCCTTTCATTATATCAGAAAGCAGCTTGTATGCTGTATCTGGAGCCATCCAGTTGTTGGTTGGACCCGCATCATATTCACTTTTTGTGCATATGAAAGTTTTATCTTCAACTCTCGCTACATCATTTTGGGCAGTCCTGTGTAAATAGCATCCCGGCATTTTTTCTTGGTTTAGTTCGATAAGTTCACCACTATCACAGGCCTCTTTACGAAGCATATCAAGCTGAGACTTGCTCCCATCAACGATTACAATATTTTGCGGAGATAAAAGCTCCGCCGCCTTGTTTACGAAATCCTGAACTGATTTGTTTTTTAACATAAATAGTTTACTCCTTTTATTAAGAGATATATTCCTTAAGTTGCAGGGCGGCAGCCAAGTCAAACTTGACTTGGCTGTTTAAAGCCCTTGTTGCAGCAAGGGCTTTAAACATAAAAAACTTAATAAGTTTTTTATGCCGCCCTTTTCGAATGTGCACAGACCTAAGTATTAATAAAAATTTAAGGTTTCAATAGACATATTTGCAAAAGCGTTGAGTCTGAAGTCTGCTACGTTTTTGTTGATATATTCATAATATGCTTGAGAAGCAACCATGGCAGCGTTATCGCCACAGAGATTTTTTGCGGGAATATAAAGCTCGATATTTCTCTTTTTGCAAATGTCATTTAAATTTTTTCTTAATAACGAATTTGCTGAAACTCCGCCAGCTATCGCAAGTTTGCTGTATTTTAAGTCCGCAGCTGCTTTCATGAAATTATCCACCAGATAATTTACAACGGTTTTTCTAAATGAAGCACATAAATCGTTTATGGGAACGGGAATATTTTTCTGATTTAAATTATGAATTTGATTGACAATAGCGGTTTTGAGCCCGGAAAAGCTGAAATCGTATTTTGAGTCTGTAACCTTTGGTTGTTTAAATTTAAAAGCAGTATCGTTACCTAACTCTGCTAATTTATCTAATTCAACCCCGCCCGGGTAAGGTATAGACAGACTCCGAGCAGCTTTATCAAAAGTCTCGCCAGCAGCATCGTCACGAGTTTTGCCTATTATGCGAAATTCACAATAATTTTTAACTTCAACTATATGGCTATGACCGCCGGACACGATTAAACATAAAAATGGGGGCTCTAAGTTTTTGTGGGTTATGTAATTTGAAGCAATGTGCGCCCTTAAATGGTGCACAGGAATGATTGGCAACCCTGTGGATAGCGACAGGCCTTTTATAAAATTAACCCCAACCAGCAAAGAGCCAATTAGACCTGGGGCAAACGTTACGGCTAGTGCATCTATTTTTTTAAGTGATATGCCCGCTTGAGTTAAAGCTTTTTCTACTACGCTAGAAATAAACTCAATATGGCATCTGGACGCAAGTTCTGGAAAAACTCCTCCAAATTTTTTATGCTCTTCAATTTGCGAATGAACTACAGAAGACAGTACTTCGCGGCCGTCTTTTACAACAGCTGCAGCTGTCTCGTCGCATGAGCTTTCAACTGATAAAATTAGCATAAGACCCTCCTTATAAAACAGATTTTGTGGTGTTTACTTGGGATGAGGAGCCCCCGGCATAAAAATAATTTTTATGCCAAGGGTGCAAGGCACAAAATTTATTTGGTACCTTGCACCCCGAGAAATTTTCTATAAAAGGAAAATTTCTCGGGGGCTCCTTTCAGCTATATAAAGTCATAATTATCGCATCTTCTTTCGGCTTTACGTAAAAATCTTTACGCAGCCCCACTTTTTTAAATCCAAAATTTTCATATAGCTTTATAGCGTTCAAATTTGATTTTCTAACTTCTAAAGAGATAAAATCGCAGTTTTTTTGGAAACTATCTATGAAAAAAGCTAATAGACAAGTGGCAATTTTTTGTTTGCGATACTCAGGCAAAACCGCTATATTACAAATATAGCATTCCCTGCAAACGCAGTGTGCACCTATATACCCTACAACGTGTTCGTTCAAAACCGCTACAAAAAATATAGCATTTTCATTTTCGAGTTCAGAAGAAAGTGATTGTACGGACCAAGGCGTAGAAAAGCAGTTTTTCTCTACACTGTAAACATCTTCGATATGTTCCTTAGTCATCTTTTTTATAACGACATCAAGCATTTTTTTCAATTACTTCCTTAAATAAGTCCTTCAAAGCTGAATTTATACTGTCCCGACATTGCTTATAAACTTCGACATCGCCTCCGTACGGGTCTTTAATAGAACTGCCGAGAACGTAGATTTTATCACTACTAACGCCTAAACCCTTGAGTATATCATAGTGTGTAAAAGTCATGACAACAAAAAGGTCAATTGACTTTAGGTCGACATCAAACAAACTTTTAGCTTTGTGGTTAGATAAATCTATATCCCATTCTTTACAAGCTTTAATTGCGTTGTGACTAGCGGGTTCGCCTGTTATGCCGGAAATTCCAGCACTGTCGCACGATATTTCTTTAATGCCATGACTTTCTAGCATACGTTTAAATATTCCCATTGCCATAGGACTTCTGCAGGTATTGCCCGTACAGACAAAAAGTATTTTCAATTTAGGACACCATCCTTCAATAATTTTAGTTAGCCCTTTGCGTCATACCAGCTTTTCCCTACAGAGGCTTCGGCTATTAATGGTACACTAATGTTTACAGCGTGTGCCATTTCGCTTTCTAATATATATTTAACTCTTTCAGCTTGATTTTGTAAAGCTTCTACGATAATTTCATCGTGTACCTGCAAAATTATTTTAGCATCTAACTTTTCTTCCCGAATTTTTTTATCGACATTGATCATTGCGATTTTTATAATATCTGCAGCGGACCCTTGTATAGGCATGTTTCTAGCCACTCGTTCGCCAAAAGAACGCAAGTTAAAATTTGAAGATTTAAGTTCTGGTAAATATCTCCTTCTTCCGAACATAGTTTCAGCAAACCCTGTTTTCTTTGCAAAATTTATAGTTTCTTGCATATATTTTTCTATATTTGAGTAATGCTTAAAATAATTTTTTATATAAGAATCGGCCTCTTTGCGGCTAACGCCAATATCCTTAGCGAGTGAAAATGCGCTTATCCCGTAAATTATTCCGAAATTCACAGCTTTTGCGCGACTTCTCATAAGAGGCGTTACCATGTCGATAGGAACGTTAAAAACTTGAGAGGCTGTTACTTTATGAATATCGACATCGTTCTTAAATGCATAGATCATATTCTGGTCATTTGACAAGTGCGCCAATATTCTCAATTCTATTTGAGAGTAGTCTGCGTCCACCAAAAGATAGCCTTCTTTAGCTATAAAAAATTTTCTGAACTCTTTGCCAAGCTCGGTTTTAACAGGAATGTTTTGCAAATTTGGCTCTGTAGAGCTAATCCTTCCAGTTTTGGTTTCGGTTTGGTTGAAAGTAGAATGGATTTTTCCATCATCGGAAATAGCCTTCGCGAGCCCGTCGCAGTAAGTAGATTTTAGTTTAGTCAAGGTCCTGTACTGTAAAATTTCTTCTATGACAGGATGGGTGTATCTCAATGACTCTAGAACTTCTGCACTTGTAGAATATCCGTTTTTAGTTTTTTTGCGAACAGGCAAGCTTAAGTCTTCAAAAAGTGCAATACCAAGCTGTTTAGGAGAATTTATATTCACATCGTTGCCTAAAGTAGTTTTTATTTTAGATTCCAGTTTTTCAATATCTACAGTCAATTTTGCAGCGAATTCCTCCAAAGCG
Organism: uncultured Oscillospiraceae bacterium; assembly: GCA_900549775.1. Classification (GTDB taxonomy): domain Bacteria; phylum Bacillota; class Clostridia; order Oscillospirales; family Acutalibacteraceae; genus UMGS1224. Next base: position 8,089 of record URPR01000005.1, read on the forward strand.
GTCCTATTCACACAGAAGCCCTCATACTCCATAGAGGCAAGTACTTTGGCAAAAGGTATCTCTATTTCTTTCAACAATTTTTCCTCATTACGTTGAGAAATTTTTTCAGAGAGAGTTAAAAACAGATGATATGTAGAAATGACATTTTTTATTAAATCCAGGTGTTCTGATGCATCAATATGCTGCGCAGGAATGGAATACTCTGAGACAAGCTTTTCAATATCGTAATTTTTAGATGAGGAATTCAACAAATACGCTGCCAAAATTACATCGAAATCAACATTTCTCATGTCAACGTTGAGCTTATTGCAGAGATAGAACAGAGACTTTATATTGTATGTTACTTTTATTATCGTTTGATCTTCAAAAATACTTTTCACAAAATTAAAAAAATTTTTTTGAGATTGACCGACAACGTAAACTTCATCGTTTAAATAAAAAGCGAGTTCTGTTATTTCTTCAGAGTTAAAGTTAGCAAAAAATACCGCTGTTCCACCTTCAGTTAGTTTTTCCCTTAAAGCGTCAAGGTCGAAATTATTTATAACTTTGACGGGCTTGTCTACTACAACGTTGTCATCTTCATGTGGACAGTCAGGTAGATTTAATTTTTTTATCATTGAAAACATTTCAAGCTCAGAAAGAAGTTTAGAGGCTTTAGCGTGCTCGCCTTCCCCGATAATGTAATTTGAAATATTGGTATCTATGGGGATGTCTTTTACGATAGTGCCCAGGTATCTGCTTAGCTGAGCACTGTCTTTTCCCTCTATGAGTTTTCTTTTCACGCCTGGTTTTATGTCGAGAGTTTCAATGTTATCATAAATGTAATCAATTGAGCCAAATTTTTGAACCAATTCCAATGCGCCCTTTTGTCCAATACCAGGAACTCCAGGAATATTGTCTGAGGCGTCCCCTTGCAAGGCTTTTACATCAATTAATTGTTGAGGTTGAATCCCATAAGTTTCATATATTTTTTCCTCATCGTAAAGCACGACTTCTGCCTTGCCAAATTTGGTAGATGTAATCCTAACAGAGACATTTTTATTTACCAATTGCAAGCTGTCCTTGTCTCCAGTAGCAATAATGCAGGTGTTTCCACTATTTGTGCAGCTTTGCGCCAACGTGCCTAGGATGTCATCAGCTTCAAAGCCTTCCTTTTCTACAAGCTTGTACCCTAAGTGCGAAAGAAGTTCCTTTAAAACTGGAAACTGCATATAAAGCTCTTCGGGCATACCTTTTCTCTTGGCTTTATATCCATCGTAATACTTGTGGCGAAAGGTGGGAGATTTCATATCGAAAGCTATAGCGACTGCGTCTGGAGTGGTTTCCTCTTTCAGTTTACTTAAAATATTTAAAAATCCATATATAGCATTGGTATAAAAACCATTTTTCGTACTCAACAGCTTTACTCCATAAAATGCTCTATTTAAGATACTGTTTCCATCTAAGACTAATAATTTCACTTAAAACACCTCTCGACTTCAGAAATCAGATTTTTAAATAACTTAGCGCAATCAACACAGTAGACAAAATTAATGCCAAATGAGTATTTTAAAATATTATAGCATTTTTCCTTACAAGGGAAAACGGAAAAATAATTTTTTCGTTAAAAATAAAATGCAACGAGTTAAAATAATACTCTCACACCTTAGTTTGTTTTTATATTGAAATGTCTAGAGCAACTTTGTACAAGTCCATGTCGAGACTTTTAATCATTTTTATAGCTTCGGCTATGTTGTAGTCAACTACTTCTGAACATTTTAAAGCAATAATTCTGTTAAGCTTGTTCTCTTTTATTAGCTTTATAGCGTGATGTCCCATTCTGCTAGCGATGACCCTGTCTCGTAAAGTAGGATTGCCCCCACGTTGTACATGTCCTAAAATGGTAGTGCGAGCTTCTATGCCAGTTTTTGTAAATATCCTTTCTGCAATTTCGTCTACATGGTCCACTCCCTCAGCGACTATAATGATGAAATGCTGTTTACCGGTCTTTTGAGTTTGCTTTATTCGCTCTAAAATATTTTTGTTGAAATCGTAGTCAACTTCCGGAACTACAATAGCGGTCGCACCTACAGCGATTCCGGCATTTAAAGCTATCTCACCGCTTCTTCTACCCATAACTTCAACTACACTGCATCTGTTATGAGATTGTGCAGTATCGCGGATTTTGTCAACCATCTGCATAGCTGTATTCATCGCGGTATCAAAGCCAATGGTATATTCTGTGGAACCTATGTCGTTGTCGATGGTCGCGGGAATACCTATGCATTTAACGCCTGCTAAAGCTAGCTCATTTGCCCCTTTGAATGAGCCATCGCCGCCTATTACAACTACGGTATCTATCTTGTGTTTGTCGCAGGTTTCTTTTGCTTTTAAAATACCTTCTGGAGTCAAAAATCTGGGACTGCGTGCTGTGTACAGGAACGTACCGCCTCTATGCAATATGTCTCTCACAGAACGTAAGTTAAGTTCAATCAGGTCTGAGTCGATAAGACCGTTGTACCCTTTTCTGACCCCAAAGACATTCATTCCTTCACCAATTCCAGCCCTTACAACTGCTCGTATAGCCGCATTCATACCGGGTGCATCTCCGCCGCTTGTAAGTACGGCGATGTTTTTTTGCTTATGAGAATAATTAAAATTTTCCATAACTGAATATTCCTCCGGAGCTTATTTATGGGCCCCCGGCACAAAAATATTTTTGTGCCGGGGGAAGTAAAAAGATAAACTTATCTTTTTACTTCCCCCGAACAGTTTTTTAAACTGTTCGGGGGCCCCTTTTTACACACACTTATTTACTTTTTCAAAACCACAGCTTTTTCGCCTACTTGCCTTTTAAGTTCCATTATAAGCACTTCATTTACGTCAACCCAAAGAGACCTAGGTGCAAGAGCTAAAGATTTAGTTTCTTCAAAATAAAAATAAACAGGTTCATTTCCGTCAAATATGCTTATGAGATTTTTAGCTTTGTGATACTCAGGAGCATCATTATTTTTCACTTTAACATACAACCCACGTTTTTCGCTTTTTGCTGCTAAAGATGTAGTCCTATTAGTACTTTTGGCATTGTCACTGTCCACAGCGCAAACACTATCGCATACTACTCTTATCTCGTCTTCGTCCAAAAAGGAAACTCTAACTCCAAAAACTACAATTGTGCCTTCTTGTAAAAATGACGAAAAACGATCAAATGCTTTAGGGAAAACTATAACCTCAACATGTCCGCTTGTATCTTCTATGTCGACAAATGCCATCATGCTATTAGTTTTAGTAGATTTTATTTTTACGCTGGATATGATAGCTAAAATTTTAACACTGTCATTATTTTTTACATTATGAGAAAAAATATCAGAAATTCTAGAGTAATTTCTTTCTTTGATTAATTCATTGTATTTAGACATAGGATGCCCGGAAATATACATCCCGGTTGCTTCTTTTTCCATTGTCAAAAGCTCAAACAGTTCAAATTCATCAACTTTCGGAAGGTCTAATGCACTGTTGTTATCTTCATTTTCTTTGCGAATATCGAAAAATCCGATTTGACCCTCTATGTTACTTTTTTTAGAGCTTTCAATAGCGTCTATTATATTATTGAAAGACAAAATCATTTGTTTACGGTTGGCTGTTAAGTTATCAAAAGCACCCGATTTTATCAAATTTTCCACAGCTTTTTTATTTACGTCTTTGCCTGAAAGTCTTTTGCAAAAATCATAAAGGGAAGTAAATTTTCCACCATTGGTCCTTTCTGAGATTATAGACCTTACAGCACCCTTACCAAGTCCTTTGACGGCTAAAAGTCCAAATCTTATGTTTCCGTCTACTGATGCGAAAAATTCTTGACTTTCATTTACAGATGGCGGCAAAATTTTTATTCCTAAACGGGTGCATTCCTCGATATACGCAGTTACTTTGTCTGTGTTGTCGAGCACGCTCGTAAGCAACGAGGCCATGAACTCACTTTTATAGTGGCATTTTAAAAAGGCAGTTTGGTAGGCCACAAATGCGTAAGCTGCAGCATGAGATTTATTGAATGCATATGAGGCAAAGCTTTCCATTTCGGAATAAATCTTAGAAGCAACTTTTTCGTCAATACCGCGATGTATACACCCTTCTACAACAATTTTTCCATTTTCGTCTTTCAAGCCGTTTATAAAAATCTGATGTTCTCGTTCCATAACGTCGGCTTTTTTCTTTGACATTGCCCTTCTTACAATGTCGGCCCTACCAAGAGAAAATCCGGCCAAAGTTCTAAAAATCTGCATAACCTGTTCTTGATAAACTATACACCCATAAGTAACGTCCAATATTTCCTTGAGCGCCGGGTGAGCGTATTTTATTTTTTCAGGGTTATGCCTGTTTTCTATATACTTAGGTATGGAGCTCATAGGACCCGGTCGGTAAAGAGAAATAACCGCAATTAAATCTTCGATATTTTCAGGTTTCAGCTGCATAAGCACATTTTTCATTCCGGCTGATTCAAACTGAAACACGCCTTCTGTATCGCCCTTTGAAATCATCTTGAAAACAGACTTATCTTCAGTATCGATATTTTCGATTTTAAAATCAGGATGCTTTTGGCGGATAAGCTTTTCCGTGTCGCTGATAACTGTGAGAGTACGAAGTCCTAAAAAGTCCATTTTCAAAAGTCCAAGCTCATCGAGAGTAGTCATGGTATATTGAGTCACGACGGAATCATCGTTTTTGGCAAGAGGGACATAGTCACTAACGGGATTTTCGGTTATAACTACGCCGGCAGCATGCGTCGAAGAATGCCTTGGCATTCCTTCTAATTTCCTTGCTGTATCTATTAGCTCTTTAACTTCGGGGTCTTGATTATATTTCGAGTTGAGTTCTGTTGAAGATTTTAATGCTTTTTCAATTGTTATATAAAGTTCATTTGGAATTAATTTTGAGATAGAGTCAACCTTCGAGTACGGCATGTTCAACGCTCTTCCAACGTCTTTTATTGCGGCTCTGGCGGCCATTGTACCAAATGTTATTATTTGAGCAACGTGATCGTCTCCGTATTTTTTTATTACGTAGTCAATTACTTCTCCACGGCGAGCGTAACAGAAGTCAATGTCAAAATCCGGCATGCTTACTCTTTCCGGGTTCAAAAAACGCTCAAAAAGTAAATTGTACTTTATAGGATCTATGCCGGTTATGCCGATGCAATACGCACATAAGCTTCCTGCACCGGAACCTCTTCCCGGGCCTACGCTAATTCCTACACTTTTTGCGTACCGTATGAAGTCATGCACAATTAAAAAATAATCTACATATCCCATTTGGTTTATAATGGAAAGCTCGTATTCTAAGCGTTCCACAAGCTTTTGTGCAGGAGAAGCTCCGTAATGCAAATATAAGCCATCGTAGCATTGTTTTTTGAAGTACTCGTAATGATCCATGTTATCAGGCACGTCAAAATGAGGCAATTTAGTCTCTCCGAACGTAAATTCTACATTGCACCTGTCAGCTATTTTTACAGTGTTTTCATACGCTTCAGGGAGGTGAGGAAAGAGCTCCTTCATTTCCGCTTCATTTTTTACATAAAACTCATTTGTCTGAAATTCCATCTTGTTTTCATCGTCTATAGTATGGTTTGTCTGTATGCAGAGCAGAATTTCGTGCATACGGTTGTCTTCTTTGCTTATATAATGACAGTCATTTGTAACGACTAGTGGAGTTCCGGTATCTCTTGCTAAGTCAATTATATGCGGGTTAACGAGTTTTTGCTCTTCGATACCATGATCTTGCAGTTCGAGATAAAAATTTTCTTCTCCAAATATGTCTTTGTACTTATGCACAATTTTTTTGGCAAGGTCATAATCTTTAGACAATAAGGCCCTTGGCACTTCTCCGGCAAGGCAAGCTGAAAGTGCAATTAATCCTTCACTGTGATTTCTAAGGAGTTCCTCGTCCACTCTAGGCTTGGTGTAAAAGCCGTCAATAAATGAACTTGAAACTATTTTTATTAAGTTTTCATAACCCGTATTATTTTCACACAAAAGCACCAAATGATATCTTTGTGAATCAAATTCACGAGTTTTATCAAACCTAGAGCGAGGAGCAACATAAACTTCGCAGCCAATGATAGGTTTTATATTATTTTTTTTAGCTTCTTTGTAAAAGTCCATCACACCATACATAACGCCGTGGTCTGTGATAGCTACAGCTTTTTGTTCTGAGTCTTTTACATGTTTTATTAATTCTTTTATTTTGCAAGCACCATCAAGCAGACTGTACTCGCTGTGCAGGTGCAAATGAACAAAGCCCATGAAAGCTCCCTCCTAATAGTTATTACATTTATTATATATTCATAATTTATTTTTGTCGATAAATAAAGTTAATTTTCTAAATTTTAAAAATTATTTGCATTTATGTTGTAAAAACCGCGTGATATTTTCCTGTATAGTAAAAATCCCCCATATGTGGGGGATTTTTAAAATCGATTTCTTTTTTTATAGCTTGTGTGTAGAATCTCATGTGCTTTATGGCTACCGGGTTCACCCAGAAAGTCCTTGTACAGTTCTTTTATAGCGGGGTTTTCGTGAGATTTCCTCAGCGAAAGACTTCTATCCTCCTTATAAAGGGCTTCTGCTCTTAACTTATTTAAATCAGAAAAATTTCTGACATCTGCGCTTTGTAATGGCTGACCTCCTCCGTTTACACAGCCTCCAGGACAGCACATTATTTCAATAAAATGATAATCAGCTGTACCATTTTTTATTTTATCCAAAATAACAACTGCATTTTTCAAGCCACTTACAGCAGCTACTTTTACGTTGAACCCGGCAATTTTATATACAGCTTCCTTGATACCCGCAGGTCCTCTCAACTCATGATACTCCAAATTTTCTTGACTTTTGCCAGTTAAAATATCGTTAGCAGTTCTAAGAGCGGCTTCCATTACACCACCAGTTGTGCCGAAAATAGCTCCGGCCCCTGTGGAAACACCAAGAATAGGATCAAAATCTTTATCAGGCAGCGACTGGAAGTCTATGCAAGCACTTTTTATCATTCTGGCAAGTTCTCTTGTCGTTAACGTAAAATCAGTATCTGGTACACCCGCTGCGTTTTGATCATCGCGTGTTATTTCAAATTTCTTCGCCGTACATGGCATTATGCTAACTACCACTATACTTTTAGGGTCTATATTGTTCTTTTTTGCGTACCAGGTTTTTATTATGGCCCCTTGCATCTGTTGTGGTGACTTACAACTTGAGAGGTTTTTCAAAAGCTCTGGGTAATAGTGTTCGCAAAACTTGATCCATCCTGGTGAGCAAGACGTTATCATGGGAAGAGTTCCACCATTTTTCAGTCTATCTATGAACTCATGCGCCTCCTCAACTATTGTCAAATCTGCACCGAAGTCCGTATCGAAAACTTTATTAAACCCTAGCCTGCGCAATGCTGCTACCATTTTTCCTTTCACGTTGGTGCCTATGGGCATATTGAAACTTTCACCTAAAGTAGCTCTAATTGACGGGGCTGTGTGGACTACAACATATTTTGATGGATCGTTTATAGCTTCCATCACATCGTCTCCACTGTCTCTTTCTCTTAGCGCGCCTGTCGGACAGTTTACTATGCACTGCCCGCAAGATACGCACGTAACGTCGTTTAAGTCTTTATCAAAAGCACAGCCAATCTGAGTGTCAAATCCTCTATTGTTTGCACCGATGACCCCTACGTGCTGTTCTCTGCAAGCCGCTTCACATCTTCTGCATAATATACACTTGCTGTTATCGCGAATTAAATGCAAACAGCTATCATCATATCTGTAATCTGGCAATGCCCCATCGAAGTTACCTTCATCCTGAATACCGAACTGTTTACTTAAACTTTGTAATTCGCATTCGCCGTTTCTACTGCAAGAAAGGCATGCCCGTTTGTGCGTAGAAAGCAGCAGTTCGAGTGTAGTTTTCCTAGATTTTTTTACACGTTCAGTATTTGTAAATATCTCCATGCCATCGGTTACTGGCGCTACGCAAGATGCCACTAAGTTTTTAGCTCCTTTGACTTCTACTACACAGATCCTACAAGCGCCAATTTCATTTATATCTTTTAAATAACAAAGCGTAGGAATATGAATGCCGGCATCTCTGGCAGCTTCTAAAATGGTTTGACCTTTTTTTGCAGTAACTTCAATATTATTGATTTTAATATTTACTGTATTTCCCATTTAAACAACGATTCTCCTTTCTCATTCTCGAATAATGGCTTTAAATTTGCAGGTATTTAAGCAAGCTCCGCAGCGTATACATTTGTCCCAATCTATCTTGAACGGATTTTTCACAGTACCTGAAATGGCACCCACAGGGCAAATTCTAGAGCATGCTGAACAACCTTTACATTTGTCTTCCAATATAGTATACCTCAACATGGCTTTACATACTCCGGCACGGCATTTATGCTCTTTTATATGTTCTACATATTCGTCTCGAAAATACTGCAATGTAGATAAAACTGGGTTCGGTGCTGTTTGTCCCAAGCCACATAAAGAATTTTCCTTAATGTAATGACATAAATTTTCCATTTTTTCAAGTTCTTTCATATCGGCTTTTCCTTCAGTAATGTCCGTTAACATTTCTAAAAGTCGCTTCGTGCCCACTCTGCAAGGAGTACACTTACCGCAAGATTCATCTACAGTAAACTCAAGAAAAAATTTCGCTATATCGACCATACAGGTGGATTCATCCATAACTATAAGTCCGCCGGATCCCATCATAGAGCCTATTTCGAGTAAATTATCATAGTCCATTTGTATGTCGAGGTATTTTGCGGGTATACATCCTCCGGACGGACCACCCGTTTGAGCTGCTTTAAATTTTTTATCATTGGGTATACCTCCGCCAATCTCCTCGACGATTTCTCTCAAGGTAGTGCCCATAGGAACTTCCACTAGCCCAGTTCGTCTTATTTTGCCGCCCAAAGCAAAAACTTTGGTTCCTTTAGATTTTTCAGTTCCAATCGAATTAAACCAATTAGCACCATTTAAAATTATCTGTGGGACATTTGCATAAGTTTCAACATTGTTTAAAATAGTAGGTTTACCAAATAAACCCTTCACAGCTGGGTACGGAGGTCGCGGTCGAGGCTCGCCCCTTTTGCCTTCGATAGATGTCATAAGTGCAGTTTCTTCGCCACAGACAAAGGCACCTGCTCCTAGGCGTATTTCTATGTCGAAATCGAACCCGGATGAAAAAATATTTTTCCCGAGGAGGCCATAATCATAAGCTTGTTTTATAGCAATTTTAAGTCGTCTTACTGCAACGGGATACTCGGCTCTAACGTATATAAAACCGCGCGAAGCACCGATGGCATAACCTGCAATTGCCATAGCTTCAAGTACCACATGAGGGTCGCCTTCAAGGATGGACCTATCCATAAAAGCTCCTGGGTCACCTTCGTCGGCGTTACAGCATACAAACTTTTGGTCTGATTTATTAGCAGCAGCTAAACTCCACTTGACGCCTGTAGGGAAACCTCCACCACCTCTGCCTCGAAGTCCTGAGTCCTTTATGACCTTTATTACATCTTCAGGTTGCATTTCGCTCAAAATTTTAGCAAGTGCAAAGTATCCGTCCATCGCTATGTATTCATCGATACATTCCGGTGAGATGACACCGCAGTTTTTAAGTGCAACTCGCATTTGTTTTTTGTAAAATGGAGTTTCGTTCAAAGAAATGATACTGTTGCCTTTTACGGTATCTTTATATAAAAGTTTAGTGACTACGTTACCGTTTACCAAGTGTTCACTCACAATTTCAGGTATGTTTTTTACGTCTACTCTACTATAAAAGCTACCTTCCGGGTAAACTATCATAATAGGTCCAAGTTCGCACAGTCCGAAACATCCTGTTTTTATTACGTTTACTTCGTTTTGTATACCATGCTTTTTTATTTCTTCATCTAGTACGTCAATTATTTGTTGGCTGCCAGAAGATGTGCAGCCTGTGCCACCACACACTAATACAGTTGAACGGTACATATTTATTCTCCTTTTTACTATTTGCTTTTTATGTTTTGTCTTTTTGCGCTTTGATTTGAATGCTTTAAACGAATCTCTATATTAGGACGAACTTTTTCTTTGATCTTTTTAAGGTCTTCTATGCTTTTCATGTGTGATGCCACCTTTATAAAATTTATTTTTATTCAGCTACAGTACGATGAACCGACAACATCAATTTTATTGATGTTGCCGTACGGAGCGGATTGCTCCGTACGGCATAGAATTTTTATTAAAAAATTCTATGCCGGTTCAAACAGCTTTACTTTTAATTTTCTCTATCTTTATATTTATTAAGGATACATTCGATGTCTTCAGGTTTGAGCCTGCCATAAACGTCATCATTTACTGTCATTACCGGAGCCAAACCGCAGGCACCTACACAGCGACAAGCCGTAAGTGAAAACAAACCATCTTTAGTACATTCTTCTGCTTCTATTCCCAAAAGAGCGCTAACCTTTTTAAGTATTTCACCAGAGCCTTTTACATAACAAGCCGTTCCTAGGCAAACAGATATGTTATATTTACCTTTCGGCACGAGTGAAAACTGTGAATAAAAAGTAGACACACCAAAAATTTCCTCTAAAGGGATGTTTAATTTTTCAGCTATTGTTGTTTGAACTTCCAACGGTAAATATCCATATATTTCTTGAGCTTCCTGCAAAATCGGCATAGTTGCACCGGGTTGGTCTTTATATTTTTCAATAACTTCAAATAACTTTTGTTTTTGTTCTTCAGTGCCGGCAAATTGATTATTACTAATTTTTTTTAGCATAAAAGGTTCTCCTTTGTGAGATTGCTTTATATTCAGATATATCATTAAGTACAATTACTTTCATTATACATTATTATTTATTTAAAATCTATATATATTAACAACAATCCAAAACTATTAAATATCACAAAAAAACATGTTACAGCGTAGTATAAATAAATGGTATATTCTGTAATGACGTGCGGAATTATTGATTACCAGATCAAACTGTGGTAAAATATTAAATTATAACTTAACGTGCAAATAAAATGCTAAATAAACATGGAGGATTTTATGTGTGGAATAGTTGGATATGTAGGATGCAATCAGGCAACACCGACACTGTTGAATGCATTAGAAAAGCTGGAATACAGGGGTTACGATTCTGCAGGAATAGCTATATATGAAAATAAAATAAAAGTTTTTAAAGATACGAAAAAAATAGCTGAACTTAGGAATGATATAAACAAGCTTAATTTAAGTTCAAATGTAGGAATAGGGCATACCAGATGGGCAACTCACGGCAAGCCTACCATCGAAAATGCACATCCGCATTTAAGTGCAAATGGCAAATTTGCGATTGTACATAATGGAATTATTGAAAATTACATACCTTTAAAAGAGGAGTTGCTATCTGCCGGATTTAAGTTTAAGTCCGATACAGATACCGAAGTAGTTGCAAATTTGCTTGAATTCTATTACAATGGAAACTTTTTTGAAACAGTAAAGAAAGTTCTAAGTGTTGTGGAAGGCTCGTATGGTATTGCAATAATGTGTAGCGACTTTCCAAGTGAACTTATAGTGGCTAAGCAAGACAGCCCGCTCATCATAGGTCTGGGAAAAGGTGAAAACTTTATAGCTTCAGATATTTCAGCTATAGTCGATAAAACCAGAGACGTAGTCAGGCTTTGTGACGGAGAATTTGCAGTTATAACGCCCAATTCTATAGAATATTTTGACAAGAAATTTAACAAAATTTCAAAAGAAATATGTCATGTAGATTGGACAATTTTGAGTGCTGAAAAAAATGGTTACGACCATTTTATGATGAAAGAAATTATGGAACAACCAAATGCTATAAAAGCTACGTTTTGTCCCAGAATTATTGACGGAAAAATAAATATACCACAGTTGAATATAAGCAAAGAAGAGCTAGAGGGCATTAAAAAGATTTGCATAATAGGCTGTGGATCTGCTTATCACGTGGGATGTATAGCAAAATACATTTTTGAAAAGACTTTAAAAATACAGACTGACGTAGAAATAGCTTCTGAATTTCGCTACAAAGATCCTTTGATAGACGAAAGCGTGATGGTCATTGCAATCAGCCAGTCGGGCGAAACTGCGGATACTTTAGCAGCTGTGAAAGAAGCTAAAAGCAAAGGTGCTAAGGTCTTGGCAATAGTGAACGTAGTAGGAAGTTCCATCGCAAACGAAGCAGATATAGTCGTGCCAACTTTCGCAGGGCCTGAGATCGCTGTAGCTACAACAAAAGCGTACAGCACACAACTTACGGTTATTTATATGCTGGCGATATACATGGCTGAAAAACTTGGGAAAATTTCTTCAAATGAATACGAGTCTTTTATCAAAGACCTAAAGGCTTTGCCGCAAAAAGCAGAACTTGTCTTGAAGGATTTAGACAAAATAAAAAAACTTGCACAGGACTTTTGTAATTGTAAAAATATATTCTTTATCGGAAGAAACGTGGACTATGCAGTAGCACTTGAGGGTGCATTGAAAGCGAAAGAAATTTCGTACATTCACTCGGAAGCCTATGCTGCTGGCGAGTTGAAGCATGGTACCATTTCTTTAGTGGAGGATGGAACTTTTGTGGTAGCTTTGGCTACAAATGAAGATTTGTTTGAAAAGATGATTAGCAATATACGCGAAGTTAAAGCGAGAGGCGCAGTTGTTTTGCTGGTAACCACTGAAAAATTAGCAAAAACTCAAAATGTAGCGGACTTTGTGTTTTACGTTCCAGAAACCAATAAAATGATGCAACCATCCATGACAGTGCTGCCACTGCAAATACTTTCGTATTATTTGGCTTTGTATAAGGGTTGTGATATAGATAAGCCTCGAAATTTAGCGAAATCTGTAACGGTTGAATAAAACAGTGCGCACTCAAAATGCGCACATTTTATTTTACATAGAGGAAATATGATTGAATAAGGATGGAAATATGGAAAATTTATCTGACATAAATAATATTAGGAAAATTCTAAAAAAACATAATTTTAAATTTTCACATTCCCTTGGACAAAATTTCATTATAAATCCAGAAATTTGTCCCAAAATGGCAGAACTAAGTGAAGTAGGTGAAAACACAGGTGTAATTGAAATAGGTCCGGGAATTGGCGTCTTGACAAATGAGCTTGCCAAGAGAGCCAAAAAGGTTGTATCAATTGAAATAGACCGAAGGCTTTTGCCGGTATTAAATGAAACTTTGTCTGAATTTAGCAATGTAAAAGTTTTAAATGCCGATATATTAAAAATAAATTTAAAGGAACTGATTCGGGAAGAGTTCAATGACGTTGAAAATGTGGTGGTCTGCGCAAATCTCCCGTACTATATAACATCTCCTGTGATAATGAAATTGCTGGAAGGTAAGCTAAGACTGAAATCCATAGTGGCTATGGTACAAAAAGAAGTTGCGGAAAGGATTTGCGCAGGTGTTGGCACTAGGAAATCAAGCAACATAACAGTGACTGTGAATTATTACAGTAAGCCTAAGATCTTATTTCCGGTTAGTAAGGCTGAATTTATGCCTTCCCCGAAGGTTGACTCAGCGGTAATAAAGCTTGACATAAACAGTGATAACTCTATGAAAGTAAAAGATGAAGAAGTTTTCTTTAAAGTAGTAAAATCTGTATTTCTACAACGAAGAAAAAATATACTTAATTCACTATCTAAAGGACTAAACTTAGACAAAGCCGTCATTGAGAAAATTTTGTTGAAGTTAGGATTGGATATTAATTTAAGGGCTGAAAATTTGACGATGGAACAGTTTATATCTTTAGCGAATTATATTTACGAGTACGTAGAATAAGCTGATTACATATGGAAAGCACATCATAATTTATGATGTGCTTTTGCTTTTATGCATATGGCTTAATCAAAGAATGCGGTACAGGGTATATTTCGTTTGAAAGTTTTTGAAAAGAAAATCCTTGATTTCTAAGACCATCTATTAAAGCGGGCAATGCTTGTACGGTGGTGGTTTTAGGTTGTGCGTCGTGCATCAACACGACGGCGTTATTGTATTTTGCTGAGTAATTCAAGACGTTAGATAAGCACTTTTCAGCCGGAGTTAAGCTTTTTTGAACAGCGTCACCCGTAGATAAGTTCCAATCGTAATAGTCAAATCCGCGGCGTGTCATTTCTGCGATTATTTCCCTATAGTTATTTTTATTGAAGCTGTTCTTAGAGCCACCGGCAAATCTGAAAATTGTAGGTTTTACTCCGGTTGTTTCATAAATTAAAGTGTATATTTTGTTAAAGTCATTTAAGTAGGCTTCAACACTAGAATAAATTGATTTAAAATTATGTGTAAACGTATGAGGAGCTATAGTATGTCCCTCTTCAACAATCCGTTTCATGTAATCTTTACCGGCCACCGAAGTATTTCCTACAACGAAAAATGTAGCTTTAACATTTTTCTGTTTTAAAATATCAAGAACTTCTCCGGTTCTGGCTGATGGTCCGTCATCGAAAGTTAAAAATATGGTTTTATTTGGAGAAATTTGTTTTTCAGGTCTTTTTACGTACATATATGGATATAATTGGGTATAGTCTTTTTTCGGCTTTATTGTAGGATCTACAGCGTCATTTATTTCACCTTTGTTAGAGTTTTTATCGTCAATTTGAGTTTCCTCAGATCCGGTGTTTCCTTTTTCAGAAGGCTTAATTTCCTCGATATTTTCAGGGGCAGGTTCGATTGGAGCTTCGTTTTTACTGTTGAAATAAATTGCGCTTAATGCTACAGTACAGGCTAAGATCAACAAAACGAAAAAAGAAATCCAAATTATCTTTTTTGAAGGCTTTTTCACAAACGACATTTTAATCCTCCTTAAAGGCTGTAATACAATTATATTAACATGTTCTTGATAGAAAAATCAAGAAAAGCATAGCAGTATTCATGATTTCATAGTTTCTTCAGAATGGGTGTGCCGATAAATGTATTTTAATGTAAGAATCAAACGAATAGTAGTATTGCTCGTCTGTGTGATAGTAAATTCATTTTTGATATTTTCTGTTTTGGTAAATAGAAGTTACGCTTTGACAGATTCAAAAAACATAGACAACGATAGCTTGAAAGTTCCGATCATAATGTATCATTCTGTTATGAAGAGCAGAAAATCTCTTGGAAAATTTGTAATTTCACCAAATGAATTTGAATCGGACTTGAAATATTTAAAGGAAAAATCATACAACACGATATTGATGAGCGATTTGATTGCATATACGAAAGGGGAAAAAGATTTACCTGAAAATCCAATTATGCTAACTTTTGACGACGGATATTATAATAACTATCTTTATGTGTTTCCGCTGTTGAAGCAGTACGAAAGCAAAATAGTTTTAGCTCCGATAGGTGTAGAAGTAGACAGGTATACAGAAAACGAAGATAGAAACCCAGGCTATGCTCACATAACGTGGAACGATGCAAAGGAAATGATGGATTCGGGTTTGGTAGAAATACAAAATCATTCGTATAACATGCATAAGATCTCAAGAAAGAGAAGAGGTACGAAAAAAAACAAGGGAGAATCGTTGGATAAGTATAAAAAGGAATTTGAATGTGATATCAAATTGATGCAAGACAAAGTTACTGAAAATTTAGGGATTACCCCTACAACGTTTGTTTTTCCTTTTGGAGCTATAAGCAACTGTTCGGTTGACATTTTAAAAGAAATGGGATTTTTGGCGACTTTCAGCTGCGAAAATAAAATCAATACTATAAAAAGATCACCGGACAGTCTTTTCGGCCTGTGTAGAATCTTACGGCCTTCCGGAATATCAAGTGAATCTTTTTTTAAAAAACATTTAGGTTAAAGTAATTATTATGTGTTAGGCAAATTTTCACTTAGAGAACGTTCTTCGTATGGTATTTTAACGTAAAAAGGTAATATAGGCGACCCACAGCATGGCTTGTAGCGGTTGTTTAGAAACATATTGATGGAAGCGTTCGCCCTTTTTAAGTTGACCCAAAAACCTTTGAGTTTAGAATGAATAATATGTTCTTTTAAAATACAGTAAAAAACTTGAATTTTTAATCGGAGGGCGTATGTTTTAAATGTGAGTTTATATTTTTTATAAATATTTTTTTCTTCTAAAAAATTTCTGTTTATGCCGAAAGATAAAATTAAATCATTTATTTTTTCGTCTGTCATCAGAGATATTATACTATCGTCATGACGGCGGTAGTAGTAAAGCGCTTTTGAAGTGACAGCTATTTTGTTTGCACAGAAGAAAAGCCTCGGGCACGTGGCTATGTCTTCATAGTACATATCTGGAAATTCTATGCAGTTTTCGGTAAATAAACTTCTGTTGAATAGTTTATTCCATGCGAAATGGTGCATTGTTATATCTAAAATTAATTTATTGAGTGCTTTTTTTCTTGAGTATACTCCTGACTTTGCAGTGAATGGCATGTAAGAAGTGAACCCAGACTTGTTTTTATAAATATAAAAATTACAGTAAGCAATATCTGCTTGATTTTCTGAAGCCAGTTTGTAGAGTTCTTTTAAAAAGTCTGGTGACAAATAGTCGTCACTGTCAAAAAATGCAATGTACTGTCCCGTAGCTGCTTTTATTCCGGCATTTCTTGCAGCACTTAAACCTTTATTATCTTGATTTATAACTCTAAAAGATTTATTCTTTGCAGCAAAGCTGTCGATAATTTTGCCGCTGTTGTCAGTTGATCCATCATTTATAATTATAGCTTCAAAATCTTTAAATGTCTGACTCTCAACAGATTTTAAAGCTTCAGTTAAAAATTTTTCGGTATTATAAACGGGAATGATTAAACTTATTTTAGGTGCTTTGTTGTTCAAAATATATTCTCCTTATATTAAACAAACTATCTGTATTATTTAGTATACCATAAGTATAATTGAAATAAAAGTTTTAAATTTTTCTCTGGGTTTGACAACGCGGAAATAAAGCAATATAATAAATTATTTGGATAGGAGTGACAAAATAAAATTGAAAAATTTTTTAAAAAGAACATGGGCAAAAGTAGATTTAGATGCAATTGAAAATAATTTTTGGGAAATAAAAAGAGCTTTGAACGAGGGAACAAAGATAATGTGCGTACTAAAAGCTGACGCGTACGGACACGGGGCGGAAGCTCTAGCGCATTTGTATGAAGAGCTTGGAGCAGACTGGTTTGCGGTATCTAACATAGAAGAAGCGATTCAGTTGCGCGGCGACGGTATAACGACTCCGATTTTAATACTGGGCTATACACCTGCAAATGAGGCTGTAAAGTTAAGTGAAAATAATATTTCACAGGCAGTTTTTTCAAAGAAATACGCTATGGATCTTTCTAATGAAGCAAAAAGCAAGAATGTGAAAGTTAATGTACACATAAAATTAGACACTGGTATGAGTAGGTTAGGATTTTTATTTCAAGACGAAAACCGTGACAAATCGGCACTCGATGAGATAGAGTCAGTTTCAAAGCTGCCTAATTTGAATTTAGAGGGGATATTTACTCATTTTGCAGTGTCCGATGAACCCGGTTTTGGAGAAGAAAAAACTGCCGAACAGTACCATTTATTTAAGTTTGCTGTTGATAAACTTGAAGAAAGAAAAGTCCATATACCGCTGAAACACTGCAGCAACAGTGCTGGTATATTAAATTATAAAAATATGAATTTTGATATGGTAAGAGCCGGGATAATCTTATATGGATTATATCCATCAAACTTCAGAAAAACGGAGTTAAACTTAGTACCAGCTATGACATTAAAATCTGTGATTTCACTTATAAAAAAAGTTCCAGCGGGAACGAAAATAAGCTATGGGTGCACATATACCACTAAGCGCGATACAAAAATAGCAACTGTACCTATAGGTTATGCAGATGGATACTTGAGGCTGTTTTCCGGCAAAGCGCATATTCTGGTTGATGGCAAAAGAGCCGCAGTTATAGGTAGAATTTGCATGGATCAGATGATGGTTGATGTTACGGATGTAGAAAATGTAAGTGAAAACAGCGAAGTTATCATTTTTGGAGGAGACAAAGAAAACGCTGTAACTTTAGATGAACTTGCGAAAATAGCAAATACTATAAATTATGAATTACTGTGCATTTTAAGCAAACGAGTACCGAGAATATATGTAAGAAAAAATCAGCTTGTAGATCAGCTAAATTATATATGTCCGGACAAAAATGACAATGAATAATTAATTCTGGGTTTATGCGTTTAATTACACATAAACCCAGAATTTTTATAATTTATTAACTATATCTTCAGTCTCTCTAGCGATCATAAGTTCTTCGTTTGTAGGAATGACAAAAACCTGCACTTTTGAGTTTTCGGTTGAAATTTTACCTTCCTTGCCGCGAATCATTGATTCGTTAAGCTTTTCGTCTATTTCAACACCTAAGTATTTTAAGGACTTACAAACTGCGGATCTGTGATAAGGTTGGTTTTCACCAAGACCGGCTGTAAATACTATGGCGTCACAACCGTTTAATGCAGCTACGTAAGATCCTATAAATTTAGTTATTTGATATCTTAACATATCATGAGCTAAGATTGCTCTGTCGTTTCCATCTTGTGCTTCACTGGTTATGTCTCTGTCATCGCTGGAAACACCAGACACGCCCAAAAGACCAGATTGTTTATTTAAAAGTTCGTTCATTTCCTTTGGCGTTTTACCTTCTTTTTCCGCTATGAATGTAACAACGGAAGGGTCCAGCGAACCGGTTCTAGTTCCCATCATGAAGCCGTCTAATGGCGTAAGCCCCATACTGGTATCGATAACTTTTCCTTTATTTATAGCGCAAATTGAAGAGCCGTTACCAAGATGACATGTTATAATTTTTAAATCTTTGATATCCTTATGCATGAGTTCTGCACAGCGTTTGCTTACGTACTCGTGAGATGTCCCGTGGAACCCATATCTTCTTATTTTGTATTTTTCATAATATTCGTAAGGAATGGGGTACATATAAGCTTTTTCCGGCATAGTGGAATGAAAAGCTGTGTCGAAGACGGCAACTTGAGGAACTTTATTCCCGAAGATCTTCAAGCAGGCCTTTATGCCTTGAATATGTGCCGGGTTGTGCAAGGGTGCTAATGGTATCAAATCTTCTATTTCTTTGATAACTTCGTCATTTATTAAAGTAGACTCTAAGAATTTACTTCCGCCTTGCACAACCCTGTGACCTATTGCTGAAACTTCATCTATGCTCTTTATCACGCCATATTCTTCGTTTAGCAAAGCTTTGACTATGTAGCTGAAAGCTTCTGTATGGTCGTGCATAGGGGCATCTATTCTTTTGCTTACGCCTGAGTCGGTCTTATAAGTTAAAAAACTGCCATCAAGACCTATCCTTTCACAATTTCCTTTTGCAAGAGTCTTTTCATTTGACATATCGATCAATTGATATTTCAGAGATGAGCTACCTGCATTAATAACAAGAATTTTCATTTTTACCTCCAAAATTTTATATTTCAATCAGCTTATTGCTGACGTACTGACAAACTCATTTTACATCTACATACCCGAATCCAGGCATAAACTTTTCAAGGAAATACTCAACTTCAGGCATATTCAAAGCGTGTAGTGATTTTATTATCCCTTTTTCTGCTGCCAGATAATCTCTGTTACCAACAGCTTTCTCATTAAGACATTTTATGAGGGCAGATATTCTATCGGCAGCCTTGAGGAACTTAATATTTTGTGCTGGTTCTTTTTCTGGCATCAGCAAGTCATAGTAAGTATCTTTTAGAGACGGGGGCAAAGTATCCGACATTTCCTTTGCGGCGGCTTTTTCTATTTCTGCAAATCCATTCTTTATGTTTTTATTATAGTGTATAGGTGACGGCAGATCTCCTGTTATAGTTTCTGTTGCATCGTGAAATAAAGCCAACATCGCTAGATGCTCAGGGTTTAAGTTTCCATTATAGTAAGTATTGCTTATGGTAGCTAAAGCATGCACAATGACGGCTGTTTCAAAACTATGTTCTTCCAAATTTTCGTATTTAGAATTATTAAATGTGTGCCATCTGTTTACATACTTCATTCTAGAAATTATTGAAAAGAAGGGATAAGTACCATCGGGCGTAGCTTCATTTACATGATTTTCTATTAATTTTTGATTTTGTAGGTTTTCGGCCGAAACTTTTAATATAATACTAGAAAATAAAAGCAAGACAGATATTAGCAAAGACAAACTTTTTTGAGCAACTGTAGATTTAAAATTTTTCATTTCTGTACGTCCTTGTTTTATTTAAATTATATCATGAAGGAAAACTTGATGTAAAGTACTCGTATACTAAAATTTTAACTATTTTTCAAGACTTCAATGAGATTATCTGGCGTACAAAAATATATAAAATCGTTTTCTTTTTTTATTATGTTACAGATTTTTTTAGTTTCATCATCCATACCTAAGTCAAGACAAATTACCTTTTTATGGTCATTTTTAGATAACCATTTAGTTTGAAAGATGGCATCCCGTAAAAGTATTTCAGCCTCTTCACGATGTCCTGAAATTGGTATTATTAAAATATTGTTTTTATTCTTTTGGCTATTAAGAGAATTAACAACTGTTAGTTTAAAAAGCTCGATTAATCCGATAATGGATAAAACTGTTAGGAAAATACTGAGAATTATTTCTAACATTTATATCACTCCTCTGTACCCAAAATATGAAACCCAAATAAATTATGTTAATTGCGGGAAAAAATTTGTAAAATAACTTGCGTTTTGCTTTAATGTATGTTAAACTTAATAAACGTTAGCGTAATATAAATTTCTCAAAAGAGTGGGCTCCCCCGCTCTTTTGTTTATATTTCAAGTTAAAACTTAATAAAATGGAGGCTAAATAAAAAATGAACAGCAAAGAACTTTTTGAATCGTTGTCCTTATTAGAGGAAGAAAGGGGTATTTCTGTTGACTATATGTTTGAGAAAATAAAAAAAGCTATAGTTACAGCTTGTAAAAATAGCTACAATGGAAACGAGGACGTTATAATAAACGTGAACCCCAAACGTAATAAATTTGACGTTTTTTTACAAAAGACTGTAGTTAACGACGTTACCGACCCGGGAAATGAAATCTCTTTACTGGAAGCGAGGAAAATCAGCGCAAATGCCGGAGTTGGTGAAAAAGTAGGTGTAAAATTAAACACAAAGGAATTTGGTAGAATAGCTGCACAAACAGCACGTAATATTATACGACAGGGCATAAGAGACGGCGAAAAAGACGTAATGAAGCAGGAGTTTGAAAGTAGAAAAGGACAAATAGTTAGTGCTATAATAGAAAAAATAGATCCGAAAAGCGGGTCGGCAACTATAAGAATCGGAAAATCTGAATCTTATTTGCCAAAAAGTGAACTCTTACAATGCAACAACGTAAAAGAAGGCGATATTGTAAAGGTATATGTAGTTGATGTGAAGGAAACCGATAAAGGTCCGAAGGTTGTACTTTCTAGGACGCACCCTGATGTTATAAAAAAGATGTTTGAAAATGAAGTTCCCGAAATAGCAACCGGAGTAATTGAAATAAAACAGATTGCGAGAGAATCCGGAGCTAGAACTAAAGTTTCTGTTTGCAGTCACGACGAAAATGTCGATGCTATTGGTTCTTGCATAGGCCCCAGAGGTGCTAGAATCGCAGCTATAATAAAAGAGCTGGGCGGAGAAAAAATAGATATAATTGAATATAGTGAAGACGTGGAAAAATATATTACAGCAGCACTTTCTCCGGCTGAAGTTTTGAAAGTTGAAGTGATCTCAGAAGATGCTCATACTTGCAGAGCAATTGTGCCGGACAGCCAACTGTCATTGGCAATAGGCAACAAAGGTCAAAACGCACGTCTAGCAGCTAGATTGACCGGCTGGAAAATAGATATAAAACCGGAAAGTGCGACTTTAGAATCTGGAGACACAGAGTAGCGTAAAGCAAAACGAAAAGAGAGGAAGAAGCAGGTTTGGCTAAAAAAAATCATATTCCCAGCCGCATGTGTGCGGGATGCAACCAAATGAAAGAAAAAAAGGAACTTATACGTCTAGTACGAACTTTTAACCCGGATGGCAAAAAGGTTATATCCATCGACTTTACGTTCAAGGCACCGGGAAGAGGGATGTACCTTTGTAAAGACGCAGACTGTCTACGAAAACTAAGAAAAAATAAAAGAATAGAAAAAACAGTTTCATCAAAGGTCGACGAAAGCTTTTACGAAGAACTGGAGCGAATTGTTAATGATAAATGATAAACTACTTAATTTCATTGGCATTTGCAAGAAGTCTGGGAGCTTAAATATTGGATATGATGCGGTATCTGACACAATAAAAAAGCGAAAGGCATTTCTGGTGCTAATAGCTGCAGATACTTCCGAAAAAACTCGCGACAACATAAAAAGATTAGCGGTTGATTTTTCTGTAGATTTAATGCAGATTAATGAAACGATCGATGACATATATATGGTATTGGGAAAAAGAGTGGCTGTAATTTCCGTTACCGATAAAAATTTAGCGAATAAACTAAAAGATTTACAGCATAATTAGGAGGAACGCATTTATGATGGTTAAATATAGAGTGCACGAAGTGGCTAAAGATTTAGGGGTTGCCAGCAAAGATATTATAGCCCTTTTGAAGGAAAAGCTCGGAGTAGAAAAGAAACATATGACAGCATTGTCGTCTGACGAATTAAGCTTCATATTTGAGTACTTTACGCAGAAAAATCAGGTTGAAAATTTTGATAAATATTTTGCTCAAATGAAACCTGAAAATAAAACAGAAGAAAAACTTAAAAAAGAACCGGCTAAGAAAAAATCAACAGTATCTAAAAGCAAGAATGATTCAAAGCTTGAAAAAGAAAAAAGTTCCGAAAAAACTGAAAATGCAAAAGAGACTACTTCTTCTGTGCAAAAGAAAAAAGCAACAGAAGAACCATTACAGGAAGCTAAAAAGGCTATTGCAAAAAAAGAACCAGTAAAAGAAGAAAAACGACCTGAGGCTAAATCAAAGGCAGAAAGGCAATTTAAACAACCCGTAAAAGAAACAAAAGTTGCGGCAAAAGACATTATTAATAAAGAAAAAAGCTATGTTGAGAAAAAATCAAGTAGTGTAAATGCAAGTAAAAATGTAAAGAATAAGTCAACTGAAACTAAAGGGACTGCGACTTTTCGTAGAGAAACTCCAAAAGAAATTTCAAATAAGAGTGCGGAAGCTCAAAAGAAGAAACCAGCTGGACGCATAATAGATACAAGGTCAGCACACGTTGACATAGAGAGATATAACGAGAAGTATGACAGGTTAGCGTCTGAGAAAATGCACACCGACAATACTGTAAGAAAACAAAAAATAAATCAAAAATCGCACAACAGAGGCAAAATAAGAAGTGCAAAAAGAGAAACAGAAGCCGAAAGGTTAAAGAGAATCGCGCTTGAAAGAAAAAATAAACCTATTACAGTTTCTATTCCTTCTGAAATAACTGTAGGTGAGTTGGCACTTAGGCTGAAAGCTACGGCCGCAGAGGTTATTAAAAAGTTAATGATGATGGGCACGATGGCTTCTATAAACGATGTTATAGATTTCGATACAGCAAGTTTAGTTGCGATGGAATTTCACGCTAAAGTGGAAAAAGAAGTTGAAATTACCATAGAAGAAAGAATAATAGACGACAGTGAAGATGCTGATGAAAACTTAACTCCAAGAGCACCGATTGTCGTAGTTATGGGGCATGTTGACCATGGAAAGACTTCGCTCTTGGACGCTATAAGAAAAGCAAATGTTACATCGACTGAAGCAGGAGGAATCACTCAACATATAGGCGCATACAGAGTAAACTTAAACGGCAAATATATAACTTTCTTGGATACTCCGGGACACGAGGCATTTACCACTATGAGAGCACGTGGAGCTCAAGTCACGGATATAGCGATATTGGTCGTGGCGGCGGATGACGGAATAATGCCTCAAACAGTGGAAGCCATAAATCATGCAAAAGCTGCCGGTGTTTCAATGATTGTAGCTATAAATAAAATGGATAAACCTGGTGCTAATCCGGAAAATATAAAACAACAGTTGACAGAGCATGAGATTATACCGGAAGAATGGGGCGGAGATGTA
This sequence comes from uncultured Oscillospiraceae bacterium, assembly GCA_900549775.1. Taxonomy (GTDB): domain Bacteria; phylum Bacillota; class Clostridia; order Oscillospirales; family Acutalibacteraceae; genus UMGS1224. Next base: position 32,172 of record URPR01000005.1, read on the forward strand.
CCTTGCATACCGGTATCGGCTAAAAAAAGAGAAGGTATAGAGGATCTTCTCGAGATGGTAAACTTGATAGCTGAAATGAAAGAGTTGAAAGCAAATAAAGATAGAGCAGCAAAAGGTACGGTTATTGAAGCAAGACTGGACAAAGGCAGAGGCCCTGTAGCAACAATGTTGGTTCAAAACGGAACTTTAAAGGTAGGAGATATAGTTGTAGCTGGCACTGCTGTTGGCAAAGTTCGCGCTATGACAAATGATTTAGGGCAAAGGGTGAAATCAGCTGGTCCTTCTGTGCCAGTAGAGATCACGGGGCTTGATACAGTACCTCAGGGTGGAGACAAGTTCAACGCAGTATCTGATGAGAGATTGGCGAGAGAACTGGTAGAACAAAGGAAAAACAAGATTAAGGAAGAGCAGTTTAACTCTAGAACTAAAGTTACATTAGATAACCTGTTTGACCAGATGCAACAAGGCGATATAAAGGAACTTAAAATAATAGTAAAGGCAGATGTTCAAGGATCTGTTGAAGCAGTTAGACAGTCGCTAGAGAGGCTGAGCAACTCAGAGGTACGAGTAAATGTAATTCATGGTGCAGTTGGTGCTATAAATGAATCTGATGTTATGCTTGCTAGTGCATCAAATGCGATTATAGTGGGATTTAACGTAAGACCGGAATCACAGGCAGAGGAAAATGCTAAGTTAAACGGCGTGGATATGCGTCTGTACAGAATAATTTATAATTGCATAGATGAAATAACTGCAGCAATGAAAGGTATGTTGGCTCCGAAAGTTAGAGAAGTTCAATTAGGCAAGGCTGAGTGCCGTCAGGTATATAAAATTTCCAGTGTAGGTACTATTGCAGGGTGCTATGTAACAGAAGGAAAAATCACTAGAAACGCGCAAATTAGAGTAGTAAGAGATGGCATAGTTATAACCGAAGATTCTATTTTGTCACTTAAGAGGTTTAAAGATGATGCGAAGGAAGTTGCTCAAGGCTATGAGTGCGGAATAGGACTTGAAAAGTTTAACGATATTAAGGAAAATGATGTGTTTGAAGCGTTTATTATGGAAGAGTACCGAGAAGACTGATTTAGAAAGCTTAACTTGGACGCTTGCGCCCGCCGGCCTCTGGCCGGCGGCGCAAAGCATCGAAAAATTTTCGATGCTTTGCGCAGACCAAATTTTTTGGTCTGCGCAAGCGCTTAGTGCTGTACTTCAAAATTGATAGAGAGGAAGGTAAAAAATGTCAGGACATAGAATAGAGCGTATAAATGAAGATATTAAAAGAGAGTTATCGGCTATATTTCGTGAACTAAAAGACCCAAGAGTAACGGAAAGTTTTGTAAGTATAGTCAGGGTAGAAGTAACAAACGATTTGTCGTACTGCAACGTATATGTGAGTGCGATAGAAGGGCTTGATAAAGCGAAAATATCAGTAGAAGGATTAAAATCCGCTAGCGGATATATAAAAAGAGAACTAGGTCATAGATTAGACTTGCGCCATATTCCGGAACTTGTTTTCCACGCTACAGACTCAATAGAATACGGTGCAAACATTTCAAAGATATTAAATGATTTAAATGGTGATAGAGAATGAATATAACTCTTTCTGAAATATCCAGCCTATTGTGCAGCAAGGACAACTTTTACATTTTGACACATCAGTACCCCGATGGAGATACTCTGGGGTCAGGTTTTGCCTTATGTATGGCGTTACAAAAGATGGGGAAAATGGCTAAAGTTCTTTGCAATGACGAAATTCCTAAAAAGTACAATATTTTATTAAATAATATAAAAACTCAAAATTTTGCTCCACAGTATATCATTAGTGTAGACGTAGCGGATACGCAGTTGTTGGGAGAAAAGCTACAACAAGAGTATAAAGATAAAATAGACCTATCTATAGATCATCATTCTTCTGGAAAAAACTTTGCAAAGTTTAGCTATACAGAGCCCGATTCTGCGGCAACAGCTGAAATTATATACGCGCTGTTAAACCTCATGAATGTTGAGATAGATAAAAATATAGCTACGTGCCTATACACGGGTATATCGACCGATACTGGGTGCTTTAAGTATGCCAATGCTACTGCGAGATCATACAGGATAGCTGCGGATCTTTTAGAAACTGGCATAGATGCATGCGGAATAAATAGGCTTATGTTTGACATGAAATCTCGGGAACGTCTTGAGATTGAACGCGAAGTTCTTGATTCTATGGAATTTTTCTATAATAACAAATGTGCATTGGTTTATACTACTTTAGACATGATGAAAAAAGCACATGTCACTGATTCAGACATAGAAGGTTTAGCGTCTATACCCAGGCAGGTTGAAGGTGTTCTAATAGGTATTACCATGCGCGAAAAAAAAGATGGCACTTTCAAAATATCAGTCAGGACAGCTGAAACGATCAGTGCAAATTTGATCTGCGAACGCTTTGGAGGAGGTGGGCATCCCTGTGCAGGAGGGTGTTCAATCGCTGGGAATTTGAATGAGGTAAAGCAAAAAATTATAAATGAAATAAAAGATTTTATATGATCAAGAGGTAATAAATGGATGGCATAATGGTTATAAATAAGCCAGAAAATTACACATCGTTTGACGTTGTAGCAGTCATGCGGAAACTTTTGAAAACTAAAAAAGTAGGTCATGCAGGAACCTTGGATCCTATGGCAACAGGAGTGTTGCCTATATTGGCGGGCAATGCGACTAAAATACAAAACTTGTTGCAAGGTTCATCTAAAGAATACCGAGCTAAGTTCCGGTTAGGTTTGATAACGGACACAGAGGATATCAGTGGTAAAATACTTAAAAAAAATCCAGTAAATGTTAATGCGGAAGCATTAAAAAAAGTCATTTCAGCATTTGTAGGTGAAATAAAACAAGTGCCGCCGATGTATTCCGCGATAAAAAAGGATGGCGTGAGGCTCTATTCTCTAGCGAGACAAGGCATAGAGGTGAGTAGAGAAAAACGAGTTATCACAATAGACGATATAAAATTGGAAAATTACAATGAGGAAATGCAGGAAGCAACTATGCGGGTGAGGTGCTCAAAAGGTACATATATTCGGACTTTGTGCGCAGATATAGGAAATCAACTCGGCTGTGGAGCTACTATGAGCAAACTTGAGCGGACTCGAGTGGGCAGTTTTACTTTAGAAAAGAGCATAACTTTAGATAGAGCAAAAGAGTTAGCCTCAGAAAACAAGCTAGATAAATTACTATTGTCGATTGACTCGGTTTTGTCTAAGTACAACGCAGTCAAGGTGACCGATGCTCAAACAGTGCGGTTTTTGAATGGTGGAGGTTTAGCGTTGGACAGAATATCGATAAAAGATGCACAAGACAGCCAAAAACTTAGGGTATATGGAACAGATGGAAAATTTTTAGGTTTGGGTATAGTGAACGTGGCGAAAAAAGAGATGTCTGTGTATAAATCGCTATATACTAAATGAGAATTGTTGAATTAAAATACTTATAGTAAATAAAAAAGGTACACAATGAAAATAAATGAATACTTAAAAAAGCAAGAAAAAAGCACTTGCGTGGCTCTAGGTTTTTTTGATGGCCTACATAAGGGACACATGAAAGTTATATCTAAAATGCTGTCTTGCAGTAAAAAAAATAAATTTACATCTTGTATATTTACTTATAAAAACTCCCCTAAGGATATTTTGCACAAGAGGCAAACAAGTAAAATTTTATTAGACTATGATAGAAACAAAATGCTTGAAAGGTTAGGGCTGCAAGAACTTTACACAGTAGATTTTAAAAATGTAATGAACCTGACAGCTGATGAATTTGTAAATGAAATACTGTTTAACGCATTGAAAGCTAAACATGTTTTTTGTGGATTTAATTACCATTTCGGTAAAGGTGGGCAGTTTGGTGCCGAGGATCTTAAAAATAAATGTCAAAAGCACGCAATACAAGTTCATATTGTCGAGCCGGTTAAGCATAAAGATTCTAACATCAGCTCATCGACTATAAGAAAGTTATTGCATGATGGTAAAATAGATGTCGCAAATGAGCTGCTTTCAGAAAATTTTCATTATACTCTTCCAGTTTCGCATGGACGAAGAATCGCTCAAAATTTGCATTTTCCCACTATTAATCAAGAATTTCCTGAAAATTTTATAGTTCCAAAATGCGGGAGCTATTTAAGCTGTGTGACGTTTAACGGAAACAAATGCAAAAGTCTTACTAATATTGGCATTGCACCGATGGTTAAATGCCTACATAGCCCCATTTCTGAAACGCATATTTTATTATATAATAGCGTAGAATTATATAATAAAACTGTTAAAGTTGAGTTGTTAAAGTTTTTAAGGCCAGAGAGAAAATTTGAAAGCATGGAAAAGCTTAAAAGAGCTATCACACAGGACTGCAGTGTGGCCTTAAAATGGCACTTTGATATTTAATTTTAAAATTGTATTTTAGGAGGTCATTTATGAAACTTTTTAAAGAAGTATCACCAGGATCTATTGAAGAAAATTTTTTTAAACTTATAGGCGAAAAATGGATGTTAATAACAGCAGGACGCAGGGAAAGTTACAACACAATGACGGCTAGTTGGGGCGGAGTGGGTGTTTTATGGAATAAAAACGTCACGTTTTCATTTGTCCGTCCGGGAAGATATACATTTGACTTTATGGAAAAAAACGACTACTACACACTTTCTTTTTATGACGATAAATACAAAAAAGAATTGTCGTTTTGCGGTACTAATTCCGGAAGAGATGTAGATAAAACAAAAGCAACAGGTTTTACACCTGTTTTCGATGATGGGGCTCCATATTTCGAGCAGGCAAAGATGGTGCTGATATGCAAAAAACTTTATTCGCAATATTTGGCTCCTGAATTTTTTGTGGATAATAGCATAGAGCAAAATTATCCTTTGAAAGATTATCACAAAGAATACGTAGGAGAAATCGTAAAGGTTTTGGTAAAAAATGAATAAGACTGTTTTAATTACTGGCGCATCTCGTGGTATCGGGAAAGCTACAGCTGAGGCATTTGCAAAAAATGGGTATCGTGTCATTATAAATTACTTTCAATCTAAAAAAGAAGCTGAACAACTTTGCGAAGAGCTTAAAGGTATGGGGTGTGACTGCTTAACTGTACAAGCCGATGTTTCGAAAGAAGCTCAAGTAAGTGATATGATGGGAATTATAAGAAATTTTTCATCTCATATAGATGTTTTGGTCAACAATGCTGGTGTTGACTTACAGAAAATGTTAATTGATACGACACAAGATGAGTGGGACAGATTATTTGACATCAACATCAAAGGAATGTTTAACTGTTGTAGAGCGGTTTTGCCGGGAATGGTAAAAAGGAAATATGGTAAAATTGTGAATATTTCATCTATTCTTGGTGTAAATGGTGCATCTTGCGAAGTTGCTTATTCGGCTACTAAAGCTGCAGTTATAGGTTTTACCAAAGCTTTGGCAAAAGAAGTGGGGCCTTGCGGCATTAATGTAAATTGCGTAGCTCCTGGAGTTGTGATGACAAATATGATGAGGAAACTCGGAGAGGAAGATCTACAATCGCTGAAAGAAGCTACGTACCTCGGCGTGATAGGTACTCCCGAAGACATAGCGGAAAGCGTTTTATTTTTAGCAAGTGATAAGTCTAAATTTACCACAGGTCAGATTTTGAGCCCTAATGGGGGATTAGTAATATAAGTAATTGCATAAGAACGGGGGGCGTAGCGATTTATGGTATCATAAATCGCTACGCCCATAAAGCAATAAGCTTTATGGGCGGGACAAATATCAAAGATATTTGTCCCGCCCCCACAATTTAATTAGAAAACATTTTAACAACGCATATTTACAAATCTTTACAGTTGTGATAACATGTAACATAAGGTAAAAAAATATTCATTAATGTCAAACTAAAGGGAGAAAAGAAAATGATAAAACATTTATTTACATCAGAGTCCGTAACGCAAGGGCACCCAGACAAGATATGTGATCAGATATCTGATGCAATACTGGATGCGATATTGGAGAAAGATGAAGATGCACATGTTGCATGCGAAACAACTGTTGCGCCTGGATTAGTGCACATTATGGGAGAAATTACGACAACGTGCTATGTGGACATAGCGAACATTGTAAGAAAAACTATTTTAGATATTGGATACGATTCTCCGAAATATAATTTTGACGGACACACATGTAATGTTCTAATATCGATAAATTCTCAATCATCAGACATAGCTATGGGTGTAAATGAATCTGTAGAGATGAAAAAAAATAGCAAGGATGCAAAGGACGAAATAGGTGCAGGAGACCAAGGAATGATGTTTGGATTTGCTTGCGATGAGACGCCTGAACTTATGCCGTTACCAATATCGCTTGCACATAAGCTTACGAAGAGATTAACTTACGTAAGGAAAAACAAAATATTAAATTATTTGCGTCCGGACGGTAAAGCTCAGGTAACAGTAGAATATGAAGACGGTACACCTAAAAGAGTAGACACAATTATTCTGTCTACTCAGCATGATGAAGATGTATCAAATGAAAAATTGCGTGAAGACATTATGAATTACGTGATAAAAGAGGCTATCGATTCAAACCTCATGGACGATAAAACGAAAGTTTACATAAACCCTACCGGAAGATTCGTTATAGGCGGACCAGCGGGAGATACAGGACTTACAGGCAGAAAGATAATAGTCGATACATATGGAGGTTATTCGCGACATGGTGGTGGAGCTTTTTCCGGCAAAGACCCAACGAAGGTGGACAGGTCTGCTGCATATATGGCAAGATATATAGCTAAAAATATTGTAGCGGCGAAATTAGCCAAAAAATGCGAAGTTCAAATAGCATATGCTATAGGCGTAGCAAGGCCTGTGTCCGTTATGATTGATACATTCGGAACGTCTGGGTATACAAATGAAAAAATTTCAAACGCAGTGCAAGAGGTATTTGATTTAAGACCGGCAGCAATTATTGAAAACCTTCAATTAAGACGTCCTATTTATCAAAAAGTAGCGTCTTATGGTCATATGGGCAGAGAAGAACTAGGCGTCTCTTGGGAAAAACTTGACAAAGTGGAAGCTTTAAAGAAGGCTATAAATGCTTGCTGACAATTCAAAAAAGAGGTACAGTGTAGTTCTGTACCTCTTTTTTATACTTGATCTAAAGTTATGAGCGCTAAAGCTTCAGCTTTACGTCTACCGATATCTACAAATTTACCATCGACTTTTTTCAAAAATTCATCTTTTGAAAAATCATGATGAATATGTGCAATACCGCAACGTCTAAATTCATCGTCAGTATAAGTTTCCTTGTAAAAAGGGATCCAAAAGCCACCTGTTATTTTTTCTTGATCTGCTAAGTTTAATTTTTTCATATAAATTTTCCTTTCGTTTTTAAGTAAATTAGGCCCATTTTGCGTTACGCGGTTTTACTAGACCTTTACAAGATAAACTTACCAAAGTTTCTGCTTCGTTTCTTGATAAAGCTACAGGCAAACCACTCATGTCTTCAGTGTAGAAAGTATCCGCACCAAAAGAGCGATGAATATGCGTAATACCATACAATAAAAATTCTTTATCAGAAAATTTTTCCTTGTAAAAAGGTATATAATATCCACCATTTACTTTAGTTAATTCAGTTGAATTTAATTTTTTCATATAAAAGCTCCTTTATTTATTTTGATGTAATTTGGAATAATAAAATTATTATAACATTTTTGAGAAGGAAAATCAATAAAAAAATCAAAGCACTTAAGTACTTTGATTTATATTTTTGAATTGATAATATTTTAATTTGACTATGGTGTAGGTGAATTATTAACGGGTTGAGATGATTTTTGTTGAATTTGCCCAGCTCTTACTAAATAGGTTATAACATTAGCTTCAAAAATTGAAACGAATTTTTCAGAATACGGTGAATAATAAGTATCAGGAGCAAAGAAATGTTTTTGGATTTTTATACCAGCATTTCGCATTGTTTGATCAGAATAACCAGGAACCCACGGCAAATAAAATGCACCATTAACCTTCTCTAAATTGATTGAATTTAACCTTTTCATTTAAAAAACTCCTTTTAATAATTTTTTGGTTTTGATTGTCTTTCTCAATGACAATAATATTATATCATCCTGATTTTTTATTTGGATTAACATTCTGTGAACTATTTGTGAATTTTTTATGAATTTTTACTTTTTATAGAGAGTTGCTTTTCAGTACCGTTTAGTAGCCTATATATATTTTCCCGGTGCTTTATGATAATGACCAGCGAAAAAATGATGCACAGTGCAGTACTGGCAGCTATATATGTACGTGTATAAGTTTGCGTTGAGGAAAAGGAATTGTATACCTTAAGGGTTAAAAAGTTTATTATGGGGTATGAAATGGCGGCACTTATGGAAGACAGTGATATAATTTTACTAAATGAAAATACTAGAAGGAAAACAGCTAAGGCTATTACCGCTGTTCGCCAATCTACCATAAAAGCTAAAGCCAGCGAGGTTACAACAGCTTTTCCGCCTTTAAAAGAATACCAGCAAGGACATATGTGCCCCAATATGCAGCAAAAACCGGATAAAAATGTGATATACTGTAAAGTGTAAAAATCGCTTGTAAAATGAGAAAAAATAAATTTACTTACTGAAATTGCGATTATACATTTAAAAAAGTCTCCGCACATTGTTAAAACGGCGGGTAAGACGCCAACAGAGCGCAAAACGTTCGTGAATCCGGCATTTTTACTTCCGAGGTTCCTGATATCGGTATTTTTAAACAACTTTGTGAAAATGATGGAAAAGCAAATACTTCCTAAGAAATAGCTGATCAAAGCGACAATAAAGATGTAAATCCAAAATTTACTTATAAATTCTAAAAATAAGTTCACGGTATCCTCCTTGGTAATTAAGCTTTATCGTTTGATTTTGTTCGTTCTCTGATTATAAAATGTACCGGTGTGCCTTCAAGTCCGAAAGATTCACGAATTCGGTTCTCAATATACCTTTGATAAGAAAAATGAAATAACTTAGCTGAGTTTACGAAAAAGACGAATGTAGGTGGTCTTACAGACACTTGAGTCATGTAGAATATTTTTAGGCGCTTGCCTTTATCTGTGGGCGGCTGCACTCGAATAATAGCATCGGATAACAGCTCGTTTAATACACCGGTGGATATGCGCATGGCATTTGAATTTGATACTTTTTGAATTAAGCTGAAAAGTTGGTCTATTCTTTGTCCTGTCTTTGCTGAAATAAATATGATGGGGACGTATGACATGAACCCAAAATCGTTTTTGAGTTTCTTTTTATACTCTTGCAAAGTTTTATCATTCTTTTCTATAGCATCCCATTTGTTTACAGCTATAATGCACCCTTTTCCAGCTTCGTGAGCTAAACCTGCCACTTTAGAATCTTGTTCAGTGAATCCTTCGGTAGCGTCTATCATTATTATACAAACATCACAGCGTTCTATGGCCATCTTGGCTCTAAGTACGCTGTATTTTTCAATATTATCGTATACTTTGTTTTTCCTGCGTATACCGGCTGTATCTATAAAATTAAAATTGCCAAATTGATTTTTTATAAAAGAATCTATGGAATCTCTGGTGGTGCCTGCTATGTTTGAAACGATAGAACGATTTTCACCTGAAATTTTATTTATAAGTGAAGACTTACCTACGTTTGGCTTTCCAATGATAGCCACATTGATAAAAGAACTGTCTTCTTGTTCTTCTTTTTGTTCGGGAAGATATTTAAATATTTCGTCCAATAAATCTCCTGTGCCGTGACCATGGACGGAAGATACCTTTATAGGATCTCCGAGACCAAGATTATAAAATTCGTAAAAATCTGTATCGTCGCTGCCTACGGTGTCGCATTTGTTTACGCAAACTATAACGGGACACCCGCTTTTCTGCAGCATAGATGCTACTTCCATATCTGCAGAAACGAGACCGATTTTTATGTCGGTTACAAAGACAATAACGTCAGCAGAATCAATAGCGAGCTCTGCTTGAGCTCTCATTTGAGAAAGTATAATATCCTTAGAGTACGGTTCAATTCCGCCTGTATCTATTAAGGAAAAAGTGCGGTTTCTCCACTCGCATTCTCCATATATTCGATCTCTTGTAACGCCGGGCGTGTCATCCACTATAGAGGTACGACTGCCGGTTAGTTTATTAAATAAAGTTGATTTCCCGACATTTGGTCTGCCGACAATAGCAACAATGGGTTTAGACATGGCTTTATCTCCTTTTCGTTTTTAAGCTCATAGCATAACCAATATGATAACATTATTTGCATGGCGAGGCAAGGACAAAGTGCATGATTTTATTGCTTAAATATGTAAAATATAAAACTTGGATACGAATGCACAAAACAAATGGAAGTTTTAGTGCAAAAGGGAGAAATTTTTATTATTTTTAGAGAGTCATTGCTAAAAGGGACGTAAATATGGTATTATTATAGAGCGTGACTGCGACAGATATGCGAAGAAGCGGGAGGTTGCGGTTGTAGTATTACAATCGGTTTTTCCGTGGAGTATGTCCGATTTTAAACCGGGCGATGATAAAAAAGCAAAACGCTTTTGAGCGCTTTTATTTTGGGTCCGGAATTCTGCTTGGCAGAATTTACGGTCTTTTATTTAATAGGTCACGAAACACCCGGAAAGGGTGCAGAGTAAAAGCACGCCCGCCAACTACAAGAAGGAGGCGATTTTAGTGGCAGTCAAGGAAAAGATTAGGATAAGACTTAAGGGTTATGACCATCAGTTGGTGGACCAATCTGCGCTTAGAATAGTGGAAACTGCTAAACGCACAGGGGCAAAGGTTTCAGGGCCGGTGCCGCTACCTACTGAAAAGCAAGTTGTTACGATACTTCGTGCTGTTCATAAGTACAAAGATAGCCGTGAACAATTTGAAACAAGAACCCACAAAAGACTTATCGATGTCTTGAAGCCGTCAAATAAGACCGTAGAGGCACTTATGGCGCTGGAGCTCCCTGCTGGAGTTGACATAGAGATCAAACTTTAAGTCAATAATTGGCAGACGGGGTCAAGTTGAAGAGATTCAACCAATAACTACCTAGGAGGGAAATGTATGCAAAAAGCAATAGTCGGAAAGAAAATTGGGATGACTCAAATTTTCGACGAAAAGGGCAATGTAATTCCTGTTACAGTTGTTGAAGCAGGTCCATGCGTTGTTTCACAAAAGAAAACCATAGAAAATGATGGTTACAATTCAATTCAAATGGGATTTGGCGACATAAAACTTAAATTTAAAAAGGGTACGAGATCTAGCAAATTTGATGAAAAGCCTAGCAATGTAACTTTACCTATGCAAGGGCATTTCGCAAAAGCTGATGTAGCGCCGAAGAAAGTTTTACGTGAGTTCCGTTTCGACAATATCGATCAATATAATGTTGGGGATATTATTAAGGCGGATGTGTTTACAGAAGGAGATAAGATCGACGTAACGGGTACCAGCAAAGGTAAAGGGTACCAGGGTGTTATTAAACGCTGGAATGCACACAGATTAAAGGAAACTCATGGTTCAGGTCCGGTTGTACGTCATGCAGGTTCCAATGGTGCTTGTTCAGACCCATCAAGAGTGTTTAAGGGCAAAAAGTTACCGGGACATATGGGTGCAGAAAGAATCACAGTGCAGAATTTACAAGTAGTAAAAGTAGATAGTGAAAATAACTTGATTGCTATAAAAGGAGCTATACCAGGTCCAAATGGCGGAACAGTTATAATTCGTGAGAGCGTAAAGGCTTAAGGAAGGAGGAAGAAGTATGCCAAATGTACAAGTGCTGAATATGGCAGGACAAAAAGTTGGCGAGATGAGTTTAAACGACAATGTATTCGGCGTAAAACCCAACAAGACTGTTATGCATGAAATGGTTGTAAATTATCTTGCAAATCAACGCCAAGGCACACAATCTGCATTGACGAGAGCAGAAGTTTCAGGCGGTGGTAAAAAACCATGGAGGCAAAAAGGAACAGGTCATGCAAGACAAGGCTCGATTCGTTCGCCACAATGGAGACATGGTGGTGTAGTGTTTGCTCCGAAGCCTAGAGATTACGGTTTTGATGTAAATAAAAAAGAAAGACGTCTTGCTATGAAGTCAGCCCTTTCGAGCAAAGTTTTAGACAGCAATATGATAGTTCTAGACAAGATAGCTGTAGATGACTTTAAGACTAAGAAAGTAGTAGAAATGCTAAAAGCTATAGGGGCGGGCAAAAAAGTTCTATTAGTTCTTCCGGAAAAAGATGAGAAAGTGATAAATTCGGCTAGAAACATAGAAGGTGTTAAAACCGCTGGTGTAAATACATTGAATGTTTACGACATATTAAATTGCACAAGCCTTGTAGTAGCACAAGAAGCAGTAAATAAAATCGAGGAGGTGTATGCTTAATGGCAGCGCAAGATATAATTATCCGTCCGATAATCACGGAAAAGAGCATGAATGGCATAGCCATGAAAAAGTACACTTTTGAGGTTGCACCACAAGCAGGCAAGATTGAAATAAGAAAAGCTGTAGAAGAACTGTTTGGAGTTAAAGTTGAAAAAGTAAATACGATGCATGTTAGAGGCAGACTAAGACGCCAAGGCAGAAATCAAGGTTACACTAAGGCGTGGAAAAAAGCGATAGTTAAGCTTACAGATGACAGTAAAGGCATAGAGTTTTTTGAAAGTATGAACTAATAAAATATCGAACATTACGATCATAACATGATAATTTGTTTGGCTAGATTAGGATTATTTATAAAGCTTAGAAGGTTGTAAGAATATTGAAAAAACAATAAAGGAGTGCACCTTTTTAAGTATGATAAAAACTATAAATAAAGAAGATATGGTAAAAGTGACAGGTGGAGTCAAAGCCATGCTGGTAAAAACATCAAATAGAGAAGAATCAGCATTTATTTTAAAAGAGCTATATGAAGCTAAAAAATGCGGAGTTGGACCATTTATAAATGCGACTTTTCAACAAATTCATATTGATGGAGCTTGGCCGGAAGATGGTATTCTTGTATTCGATTACGGAGAAATGGATGATTTTATATCAGATCCAAATAATACAAAAATTTTTCAGCTTCTGCGTAGGCTTGGAAATACGTATAGGAGTAATTTTTTATCCGTGATAAGGTTCGTAAATGCAAACCAGCCTGTAAGTTGATTTTAAAAGTTTTGTTGTAGGCATAGAACTTAGAAAACCCGATCTTATTTAGAGGAGTTTTTGCTATGTTGAGACTTTTATCTTTTAAAGAAACTAAAAAAATAACAGCTGGAACGAGAATGTCTACCCTTACACTCTTTGCAGACAATGTATCGAAGCAAAAATATTTATATAACTTTTTATCAAGTAGATTTCCTGATTGTCTGATTACATTGAATGAAAACCTAAAAATGAATTTTGAATATTATTGCGTTAGAGTTATAGGAGACACAACATATCATTCTTCCGAGGATGAATGGGCAGATATCTTGTATGGCGTAATATCAAATAAAGAATCAGAGCTAAACATGATTTTATTTGATTTTTATTCAGTTGAATCTGAAATTTTTTAAGCAGCAATACGAAATAAAGCAGCTAAGGAGAGTCAATCTCCGCAAAGCTAAAATAAGGAGTGAAATTAAATTGGCAATTAAAAGTTATAAACCAACAACTCCATCGAGAAGAAACATGTCAGTTGTTGATTATTCAGGACTTTCTAAAGTGGCACCTGAAAAAAGTTTGATTGAGCCTCTTAACAAAAAGTCAGGAAGAAATAGCTATGGGAGAATTACAGTGCGCCATAAAGGTGGCGGAAACAGAAGGAAATATCGCGTAATAGACTTTAAACGTCAAAAGTTCGATATGCCTGCTAAAGTTTTGACTTTAGAATATGACCCTAACCGTTCGGCACATATTGCGCTTATCCAATATGAAGACGGAGAGAAGAGTTACATTACAGCACCAAACGGTTTAAAAATAGGAGACACTGTAGTAGCGGGTCCTAATGCAGATATAAGACCAGGTAACGCATTGCCTCTCACCAACATTCCAGTAGGTACATTTATACACAACGTTGAGATGTACCCGGGAAAAGGAGCACAGTTGGCAAGATCTGCAGGAAACATGGCTCAGCTTATGGCTAAAGAAGGCAAATTGGCACTTTTAAGATTACCTTCAGGTGAGTTGAGAAATGTTCCGATAGAATGCATGGCAACTGTTGGAGAAGTAGGAAACTCAGACCACGAAAACGTTAAAATCGGTAAAGCTGGTAGAAAACGTCATATGGGTATAAGACCAACAGTTCGTGGATCGGTTATGAACCCGTGCGATCACCCACATGGTGGTGGTGAAGGTAAAAGTCCTATCGGACGTTCAGGTCCTGTTACACCTTGGGGTAAACCTACTCTTGGCTATAAGACTAGATCTAAACATAATAAGTCTGATAAGTTCATCGTTAAACGTAGAAACGGTAAATAGTTGAAAGATACAGAAAGGAGCTAATAGTAATGGGAAGAAGTGTTAAAAAAGGTCCTTATGTACAGCCGGTGTTGCTAAAAAGAGTTCAGGAAATGAACAAGAATGGCGAAAAGAAAGTTTTAAAAACTTGGAGCCGTTCATCGACGATATTTCCTGACTTTGTAGGGCACACATTTGCCGTTCATGATGGACGTAAACACGTACCGGTATATGTTACTGAAGATATGGTGGGTCACAAACTTGGAGAGTTTGCTCCTACAAGAACATTCAGAGGTCATGCCGGAGCAAAAACAACAAAGAAATAAGCAGCAAAGGAGTGTAGAGTTAGATGGAAGCTATGGCTAAGTTAAAATATGCCAGAATTTCTCCGCGAAAAGTTTCAATTGTGCTTGATTTAATAAGAAACAAGCCGGTTAATGTTGCAATGGCTATTCTAAGGCATACCCCAAAGGCTGCCTGTGAAGATCTTCAAAAATTGTTAAAATCAGCGATTGCGAATGCAGAGAACAATTTCCATATGGATGCAGAAAAGTTGTTTGTATCGAAGTGCTTTGTTTGTCCGGGACCAATTTTAAAAAGGATTCGTCCGAAGGATCACGGTAGAGCACACAGAATAGAAAAAAGAACTTCTCATGTAACCATAGTTTTGGAAGAGAAAGAATAATGCAGGTAAGGAGGTAAATAAATGGGCCAAAAAGTAAATCCACATGGTCTTCGTGTTGGAGTAATTAAAGATTGGAGTTCTCGCTGGTACGCTAAAGATAAAGATTTCGGAGACTTATTAGTAGAAGACTACAATCTTAGAAAAGTGTTAAGAAAAAAATTAGCGAACGCAGGCGTTCCGAAGATAGATATAGAACGTGATGCAAATAAAGTTAGAGTGCATATTTTCTGTGCAAAACCTGGAATGGTTATTGGAAAAGGCGGCGCTGAGATAGAAAAGCTTAGATTGAGCTGTGAAAAGATGTTAAACAAACCTGTTTTGATCAACATCGTAGAAGTAAAGTCGCCAGACCTTGATGCACAACTTATTTCTGAAAATATAGCATTACAACTTGAAAAGAGAGTTTCATTCAGACGTGCAATGAAACAATCCATAGGCAGAGCAATGAAATTTGGAGCAAAAGGCATAAAAGTGCAAGTGTCTGGACGTTTAGGCGGAGCAGAAATTGCTAGAAGCGAACGTTATCACGAAGGAACAATACCTCTTCAAACTTTGAGAGCTGATATAGATTATGGTTTTTCTGAAGCTAATACGACTTATGGGAAAATCGGAGTAAAAGTATGGCTCTATAAAGGCGAAGTTTTAGGTGACGCTAGAGCTCCCAGAGAAAAGGAAGGGGGCAAAAAATAATGTTGATGCCAAAACGTGTAAAGTATCGTAGAGTACACAGAGGTCGTATGACGGGTAGAGCACTTAAAGGTAACACTGTTTCCAACGGCGACTATGGCTTACAAAGCATGGAACCAGCTTGGATTACAGCAAATCAGATTGAAGCTGCTCGTATTGCAATGACACGTTATTGCAAGAGGTTCGGTAAAGTCTGGATAAAGATTTTTCCAGATAAACCGATAAGTAAAAAACCTTTGGAAACCCGTATGGGTAAAGGTAAAGGTGCTCCTGAATATTGGGTAGCGGTGGTAAAACCGGGCAGAGTTATGTTTGAGATTGCCGGTGTACCAGAAGAAACAGCAAGAGAAGCTATGCGACTCGCAGCTAATAAGTTACCGGTTAAGTGTAAATTTATAAAAAAGCAAGAAACGGATGGTGAACAGTAATGAAAGCTTCGGAACTTAGGAAAATGTCGAACGAAGAGCTTGAAGCAAAATTAAAAGAGCTAAAAGCAGAACTATTTAATTTACGTTTTCAACTTGCTGTAAACCAACTAGAAAACCCGATGCGAATTAGCGCAGTGAAAAAAGACATTGCAAGAGTGAAAACTATTCTTACTCAAAATGAATTGCAGTCTCGCGCAGATGCATAAGGGAAGGAGGTTTTTGCGTGGTTGAGAGAAATATGAGAAAAACGAATGTGGGCAGAGTGGTTAGCGATAAAATGGACAAAACGATCGTAGTAGCGATAGAAGACAGCGTCAAACATAAGCTATACAATAAGATCATCAAAAGAACGGTTAAGCTGAAAGCACACGATGAAAATAATGAATGCAAAATAGGGGACCGTGTTCGTGTGATGGAAACTCGCCCATTGAGCAAAGACAAAAGATGGCGTTTAGTTGAAATAATAGAAAAAGCGAAATAGTTTAAAATAGTCAGCAAAAAGCCCGTAACCGGCTGGAGCTATTTAAAACTGTAAAGGAGGAACGCACTGTGATACAACAGCAATCTTACCTTAAAGTAGCGGATAACACTGGCGCAAAAGAAATTATGTGCATACGTGTTTTAGGTGGAACCCGCAGAAGGTATGCTAGAATTGGCGACGTTGTGGTAGCATCTGTAAAAAAAGCAGCACCCGGCGGCGTTGTAAAAAAAGGTGATGTAGTTAAAGCAGTTATAGTCAGAACCGTCAACCCTACAAGACGTGCTGATGGTACTTACATTCGTTTTGATGAAAATGCAGCTGTTTTAATTAAAGACGATAAAACCCCTAGGGGTACACGTATATTTGGACCTGTAGCAAGAGAATTAAGAGATGAAGGATATATGAAAATCTTAAGTCTTGCTCCGGAAGTGCTTTGATGGAGGTGTTCACTATGATAAAAAAAGTACATGTAAAAACAGGTGACACTGTAGTTGTATTAAGCGGCAAAGAGCGTGGCAAAAAAGGAAAAATTATTGCAGTTAGTCCAAAGGAAGGTAAGGTAATAATTGAAGGAGTTAACATGGTATCGAAGCATGTTAAGCCTAAGAAAATGGGAGAAGCTGGAGGCATAATAAAAGCTGAAGGCGCTATGTATGCAAGCAAAGTACAGCTGGTATGTCCGAGCTGCGACAAGGCTACACGTATTGCACACAAGATCTCAGAAGATGGTAAGAAACAACGCATTTGCAAAAAATGTGGTAAGACGCTTTAAGGAGGATAGAACATGGCAAGATTAAAAGATTTTTATAAATCTGAAGTTGCACCGGCACTAATGAATAAGTTCTCATACAAAAGCGTCATGCAAATACCAAAGCTTGATAAGATAGTTATCAATGTTGGCGCTGGCGAAGCTAGAGATAATTCAAAAGCTATAGATGCGATCATCAGAGATATAGAAACAATTACAGGTCAGCATCCTGCTGTATGTAAAGCCAAAAAATCTGTTGCGAACTTTAAAATAAGAGAAGGCATGAACATCGGCGTGAAAGTTACCTTAAGGGGCGACAGGATGTATGAATTCCTAGATAGACTTTTCAATGTAGCACTTCCTAGAGTTAGAGATTTTAGAGGAATAAATCCTAACTCATTTGACGGTCGTGGAAACTACAATATGGGAATAAAAGAACAGCTTATTTTCCCTGAAATAGAGTACGATAAGATAGATAAAGTACGTGGAATGGATATTTGTTTCGCTACTACAGCAAAAACAGACGAAGAAGCCAAGGCACTTTTAGAGCTTTTAGGCGCACCGTTTACGAAATAAGGAGGGATTATTGTGGCCAAGACTTCTATGAAAGTCAAGCAGCAAAGAAAACAGAAGTATTCAACACGCGAATATAACAGATGTAAGATCTGTGGTAGGCCGCATGCTTACCTTCGCAAATTCGGAATTTGTCGTATATGCTTCAGAGAATTGGCATATAAAGGCGAGATTCCGGGTGTTAGGAAATCCAGTTGGTAAAGTCTTTTTAGAAGGAGGATAAAAGGCATGCAAATAACAGATACAATTGCAGACTTGTTGACTAGAATAAGAAACGCTAGCACAAGCCGCCACGAAACTGTAGATATTCCTGCGTCTAATATGAAAAAATCCATAGTAGAGATTTTGCAAGATGAAGGATATATTAAGAAATTTACAGTTATAGAAGACGGTAAGCAAGGCATTATAAGGGTTACTTTAAAGTATGACGAAAATAAAAAACCGGTTATTACTGGTTTAAAGAGAGTCTCAAAGCCAGGTTTACGCATTTATACGGATGTAGAAAATATGCCTCAAGTTATAAAAGGGTTAGGTATAGCTATTATTTCTACGTCTAAGGGCGTAATGACAGACAAAAAAGCTAGAGAACTTAATGTAGGCGGAGAAGTATTAGCATTCATTTGGTAATAAAGGAGGGTAGAGCATGTCTCGAATTGGAAGAAAACCTATAAATATTCCCGCAGGAGTTGAAGTGAAATTCAACGATGGCGTAATAACAGTAAAAGGCAAAAATGGAACGTTAACGAGAACTATACATCCAAATATGCAGATCAATATAGAGGAAAATGTTATAACGGTAAATCGTCCTAACGATAATAAGGAAAACAGATCCCTTCACGGATTGACAAGAACTCTTATTGCAAATATGATTGAGGGTGTAACGGAAGGCTTCAAGAAAGAACTTGAAGTAAACGGTGTAGGATATCGTGTTCAGAAACAAGGCAAAAATCTTGTTATGAATTTAGGATTTTCGCATCAGGTTACAGTATCTGAAACTGATGATATAAAAATAGAAGTTCAAGGTACGAACAAAATAATAATTCACGGTGCTGATAAGCAAAAAGTTGGTCAGTTTGCGGCAGAAGTTCGTGAAAAGCGTCCACCGGAACCATACAAAGGCAAAGGTATAAAATATGTTGATGAACATATTCGCAGAAAAGAAGGTAAAGCCGGTAAAGGCGGCAAGAAATAATTAAGGAGTGAATAAACTTATGGTGAACAAGCAAGACTCAAACAAAGCTAGATTGCACCGTCACAAAAGAGTGCGTGGCAAAATAAATGGTACAGCAGAACGCCCTCGCCTAAATGTTTTCCGCTCCACGAGTAACATCTATGCCCAACTGATAGACGATGAAAAAGGCGTTACTTTAGCATCAGCATCAACATTGGACAAAGAATTTAATGGCTACGGCGGAAACAAAGAAGCAGCAAAAATCGTTGGCAATTTGATAGCTAAAAGAGCTTTAGAAAAAGGTATCTCTGAGGTTGTGTTCGACAGAGGCGGATACGTATTTCATGGCAGAGTTAAAGAATTAGCTGACGGAGCCCGTGAGGGTGGACTTAAGTTCTAAGGTAAGGAGGGAATACTTTTGGCTAGAAATGAAGCTAGTACAATGGATTTAAAAGAACGTGTAGTTGCTATAAATCGTGTATCTAAAACCGTTAAAGGTGGACGTATATTCAAGTTTGCCGCATTGGTTGTAGTAGGAGACGGAAACGGTACGGTAGGCTTTGGTATAGGAAAAGCGGGCGAAGTTCCAGACGCTGTGAAGAAAGGTATTGAAGATGCAAAGAAAAATCTTGTAAAGATTTCTCTTAAAGGCTCAACGATTCCTCACGAAATAATCGGCGAATTTGGAGCAGGCCGAGTACTTTTAAAACCTGCAGCACCTGGTACCGGAGTTATCGCAGGAGGACCGGTACGTGCTGTTGTTGAAGCAGCCGGAATACGTGATATCAGAACAAAAGCACTTCGTTCAAATAACCCATGCAACGTAGTTAGAGCTACAATGCAGGGACTGATGAGTTTAAGAAATGCTGAACAAGTTGCGAAAATACGTAACAAATCAGTAAAAGAAATTTTGTAGGGGGTAGCAATATGGAACAAGTTAAAATAAAGCTTGTAAAGAGTCTTATAAGCTGCAAAAAAGATCAAATTGCCACTGCCCATTCACTTGGTCTTAGAAAAATAGGTGACGAGACGATCCAACCTAACAACGAGCAGACCAAAGGTAAGGTGGCTAAAGTAATCCACCTCATAGAGCTTAATAAGGCTTAATAAAGGGGAGGTGAAAAAATGGAATTACATGAACTTTCACCAGCGTGTGGCTCAAAAAAAACAGTCAAACGTATAGGTAGAGGACACGGCTCAGGTCAAGGTAAAACAGCTGGCAAGGGTCATAAAGGTCAAAAGGCTAGGTCAGGAGGAAGCATTCGTCCAGGTTTTGAAGGAGGACAAATGCCACTTCAAAGAAGGATCCCGAAAAGAGGATTCAACAATATTTTTGCAAAGAAGATAGTTGCGGTAAATGTAGGTTCGTTGAATGTATTTGATGATGGAGCTACTGTTGATGCAAGAGCTATGATTGATGCAGGAATAATAAAAAAACAACATGATGGGATCAAAGTTTTATCAAATGGAACTTTGTCTAAAAAATTGATTGTTAAAGCTAGTGCCTTTTCTGAAAATGCTAAGACGAAAATAGAGGAGGCCGGCGGAAAGGCTGAGGTGATCTAAGTTGTTTAAGACAATACACAATGCTTGGAAGGACCCGGAACTTAGAAAAAAATTGTTATTTACAGTCTTTATAGTTATAATCTTTAGAATAGGGTCAATAATACCGGTTCCTTTTCTGGACGCAGATGCTTTGAGGAACTTTATGGGCGCGAGGGTAACTGAAAACTCATTTTTCGGTTTTGTAAATATGCTATCTGGTGGAGCCTTTTCGCACGGAACGTTGTTTGCATTATCCATTCAACCGTATATTAATGCGTCGATCATAATGCAACTGATGACAGTGGTTATTCCGTCATTGGAAAAGCTGCAGAAGGAAGGCGAAGAAGGTCGCAAAAAAATGACAGCTATAACCAGGGTTTTAACAGTGACGATAGGTGTTTTGCAAGCTACGATGTTTTATTTGTGGCTAAGAAATGCGGGAAGAGTCACCATGTATAACGAAGGCTTTGCAGGCATTTTTTCAGCGATTGTAATCGTCAGTGTTTTAACAGCTGGTACGGCGCTTATCATGTGGCTTGGCGAACAAATCAACGATAAGGGCGTAGGAAATGGAATTTCCATTTTACTGTTTGCGGGTATCGTAGCCAGAATGCCAATGCTTATTACAACGTTGTGGGGATACATTTCTTTGGCAATAGAATCGCCTAACATGAACTTTGTCGGTAGAGAAAACTGGTATTTCTACATTTTTGTGCCATTGTTTGTGGTTTTGCTGTTTGTAATCATTTGGTTGATTACGTACACAAATGATGCTGAAAGAAGGATACCGATTCAATATGCTAAGAGGGTAGTAGGTAGGAAAATGTACGGCGGCCAGAGCACACATATTCCAGTTAAGCTGAGCGGATCAGGTGTTATGCCGATTATCTTTGCGCAATCGATATTATCTTTACCTTCGGCAGTGAAGGCTGTTATGGATACTAAGGCTCCGGGTTGGATTGATTCTTTAAATAACGCATTGTCTGTTACAGGCTGGATTTATCCTACAATTTATTTTGTATTTATAATATTCTTTGCGTATTTTTATCTTTCGATCCAATATAATCCTATAGAGATGGCAAACAATCTTCGTCAAAGTAGCGGCACTATTCCTGGAATCAGACCAGGTAAGCCAACCAGTGATTTCATTGCAAAGGTATTGTCGAAAATAACTTTAATGGGAGCATTTTTCCTTGGTTTCATTGCGATAGAACCGTTTATATTTAGTGACTTAACCTACATGTATCAAACAACTTTCCTTGGAGGAACATCGGTTATCATCATGGTAGGTGTAGCATTAGAAACAGTTAAGCAAATGGAATCTCAAATGATGATGCGCCACTATAAAGGATTCTTAGATTAATAAAAGAGAAAATTACAATCGATGCGGTTTTGTGGCTGCATCGAGGGTGACTTTCTAAAAAGAGGCTAATTTTATGAATATCATACTTCTTGGAGCACCTGGTTCAGGCAAAGGTACACAGGCTGAATTTATAGAAAAGTATTTGTCTGTAAGGTCTATATCTACGGGCAATATTATCAGATCGGAGCTGAAAAGCGGCACGAAATTGGGTCTAGAAGCGAAATCTTATATAGAAAAAGGTTTATTACTTCCGGATGAAGTTGTTATAAACATGGTGAAAGAAACTGTAGCAAAACCGGAGTACAAAAATGGTTTTATATTGGACGGATTTCCTAGGACCATAGCACAAGCCGAGGCTTTGGGTAGGCTAAATGTAAATATAGATAAAGTTATTGACATAGAGGTTGATGACCAATCGATTATAAATAGACTATCGGGACGCCGTGTCTGTGAGAATTGTGGAGCAAGTTATCATTTAGAAAATAAAAAACCAGAAAAACCTGGAACTTGTGATAAATGTCACAGCACCCTTATTCAGCGGAAGGATGACCAAGTTGAGACGATAAAAGAGAGACTGAAAATCTATCATGAGCAGACAGAGCCCTTGAAGGAGTATTATAAACGCGAGGGCAAGCTTGTAAAGATAGAAGGAAACAAAAGCGTAGAAGAAACTAAATCTTTAGTTTTGAAGTCCTTGGAGGAATAGGTTATGGTCGTTTTGAAGACTAAAAGAGAAATAGATCAAATGAAAAAGGCCGGTAAAATAGCAGCAAATGCATTACATTTGGCCGGAAGATCAATTTCTCCGGGAATTACTACTTGGGATTTAGACTTTATGATACGAGAGTATATAGAAAAGCAGGGCGCTAAACCGTCTTGCCTTGGCTATGGAGGGTTTCCAAACAGCTCTTGTATTTCAATCAACAATGAGGTTGTTCATGGCATACCGAGCAAAAAACGCAAGGTTGAATCTGGAGATATAGTCAGCATAGATGTATCAGCTTTTTACAATGGCTTTCACGGAGATACAGCTTATACGTTTGCATGTGGCGAAGTTAGCGATCAAGCTCGTGCACTTTTAAAAGCGACGCAGGAGTCTTTGATGGAAGGCATAAAAAAAGCGGTGGTTGGAAACAGAATAGGCGATATATCTTCAACGATTCAAGAGTATGTCGAGGCACGCAATTACTCGGTGGTACGAGATTTTGTCGGTCACGGAGTAGGTGCGAAGCTACATGAGGATCCTAGTGTACCAAATTATGGATTACCTTCAAGAGGAGTACGTCTTTTACCTGGAATGACAATAGCGATAGAACCTATGATAAACGCCGGAACTTATGAAGTGGAAATTTTGCCCGATGACTGGACTGCAGTAACCAAAGACGGAAAACTTTCGGCACATTTTGAGCATACAGTTGCGGTTACGCCTTCAGGACCGATGATTTTGACGTTACCGGATTGATGGAGGGTAAATATGGATATTAAAGAAGGTTCGGTTGTAGTATCTAGAGCGGGACACGATAAAGATGATTTTTTTGTAGTTTTGAAAGTTAGCGGAAAAAATGTTATAATATGTGATGGCAAAAGAAGGACGCTTGAAAAACCAAAAGTAAAAAATGAAAAACATCTTATAGTGACGAAAGAAAAACTGGATGCCAGTTTTATGCAAACAAATTGTGCTATTAGGAAAAAGCTCAACTTGCTTAAAAAAATGGCTGAAGGTTAGTTATATGAACAGGAGGGTTATGCTTGTCGAAGCAAGATGTAATTGAGATTGAAGGTATAGTTAAAGAAGCACTACCAAATGCACAATTCATGGTAGAGCTTCCGAATGGAAAAACAATATTAGCGCATATTTCCGGTAAACTTAGAATGAATTACATTAAGATTTTGCCCGGAGATAAAGTAACTGTGGAGATGTCTCCATATGATTTAACAAGAGGAAGAATTATTTGGAGAGCCAAATAAAACTAAGAAAATCGTTGAGATTTTACTTGAAGGGGGTATATAAATGAAGGTCAGACCTTCTGTAAAGAAAATTTGCGAGAAATGTAAAATCATTAAGCGCAAAGGTAAAATAATGGTAATTTGTGAAAATCCTAAACATAAACAACGTCAGGGATAAAATAAAAAATGGAGGTGTATTTATGGCACGTATAGCAGGTGTTGACTTACCTAGAGATAAACGTGTTGAGATTGGTCTTTCGTACATTTTCGGTATAGGAAGAAAAACCGCAAGCGATATTATTAAGGCAACAGGGATTAATCCGGACACGAGAGTTAGAGATCTTACAGAAAATGATGTAGCAGCTTTGAGAGAATATATCGACAAACATTGTAGAGTTGAAGGTGACTTAAGGCGTGACATCGCTTTTGATATTAAGAGATTGGTTGAAATAGGATGCTATAGAGGTATACGTCATCGTAAAGGTTTGCCGGTAAGAGGTCAGAGGTCGAAAACCAATGCTAGAACCAGAAAAGGTCCTAGAAAGACAATGGCTAATAAGAAAAAATAAGGAGGGGTTATAAGACATGGCAGTACAGAAATCTGGTAAAAAAGCAACAGTTCGCAGAAGACGTGAACGTAAGAATATTGAACGTGGTCAAGCGCACATTCAGTCTACATTTAACAACACCATAGTAACAATAACAGATGTGAACGGAAATGCAGTATCTTGGGCAAGTTCAGGGGAACTTGGTTTTAGAGGTTCTAGGAAATCTACGCCATTTGCAGCGCAAACGGCAGCTGAAACAGCAGCAAAAACTGCGATGGAACATGGCATGAAAACTGTAGAGGTTTTTGTTAAAGGACCGGGAGCAGGACGTGAAGCAGCAGTTAGAGCGCTACAAGGTGCAGGTTTGGAAGTTAGCATGATAAAAGATGTAACTCCGATTCCGCACAATGGATGTCGTCCGCCAAAAAGAAGAAGAGTATAGTCATAATAACAGGAGGTGTATTTTAACTAATGGCAAGATATACAGGAGCAGTTTGTAGACTTTGTAGAAGAGAAGGCCAAAAGCTTTATTTAAAAGGTGATAGATGTTATACTGACAAATGTTCAGTAGGAAGGAGATCGTATGCACCTGGTCAGCACGGTCAAGGCAGAAAGAAAATTTCTGAATACGGTTTACAATTACGTGCAAAACAAGCTACAAGGCGTTACTATGGAGTTTTAGAAGGACAATTTAGACATTACTATGATTTAGCGAAGAAGAGAGAAGGTAAGGTTGGTGAACAACTTTTAGTTGTTCTGGAAACCCGCTTAGACAATATAGTTTACAGACTAGGTTTTGCAAGTTCTCGTCCGGAAGCTAGACAATTAGTAATTCATAATCATTTCTCAGTTAATGGCAAGAAAGTTAACATACCATCTTACTTAGTGAAACCGGGAGATGTTATCAGTATAAACGAGAAGAGCCGCCAAAGCGAAAAAATCAAAGGAATATTGGAAAGAAATGCTTCTCGTCCTGTGCCGAAATGGTTAGAGGTTAATTCTGAGCAATTCGCAGGGGAAATGATTAATTATCCGGTGCGTGAAGACATAGATTTACCGGTTGAAGAAACGCTTATCGTTGAGTTGTACTCCAAGCTATAATAGGTTATTTTTAATAGTTAATTTAATATTTAATAACCTAATTAAACGAAGGAGGAACTAACGATGTTAGAGATGGAAAAACCAAGAATTTCTGTAGAAGACTTATCTGAAGATGGAACATATGGAAAGTTTGTTGTTGAGCCTTTAGAAAGAGGTTTTGGAAATACTTTGGGAAATAGCTTAAGAAGAGTGTTGCTTTCTTCGCTTCCGGGTGTGGCGGTAACTTCAGTGAAAATAGATGGAGTTATGCATGAATTTTCAACCATACCGGGCGTTAAAGAAGACGTAACGGAAATAGTATTGAACTTAAAAAGTTTAATAGCTAGGCTGGAAACAGACGAAGCTAAGACTATATTCATGAGGAAGAAAGGTCCATGCGAGTTAAAAGCAGGAGACATTCCATTTGATGGAGAAATAGAGATTTTGAACCCGGACCTACACATAGCTACCTTGAACGAAGATGCAGATTTGTGCATGGAGCTAGTGATAGATAAGGGAAGGGGCTATGTTTCTGCAGATAAGAATAAAAAAGAAATGCAAGATAACACATTGGGAGTAATTCCGATAGATTCTATATATACGCCAGTGTTGAAAGTAAACTACAATGTTGAAAATACCAGGGTAGGGCAGATAACTGACTATGATAAGTTATCGATAGAAGTCTGGACCAATGGTGTTATCGATGCAAAAGAAGCGATATCGTTGTCGGCGAAGATATTGATGGAACATTTAAACTTGTTCTCAGATTTAACCGAAGCTGAGAGCGGATTGAACATTTTAGTTGAAAAAAATACGAGTGACAAAGAAAAAATTCTTGGTATAACTTTGGATGAAATGGACTTATCTGTTCGTTCTTTCAACTGTTTAAAACGTGCAGGGATAAATACCGTTGAAGATTTGACCAAGAAAACAGAAACTGACATGATGAAGGTCAGAAATCTTGGTAGAAAATCTTTAGAGGAAGTAATAAAGAAGTTAAAGTCTTATGGGCTAGACCTCTGTAAAGAAGATTAATGATGAATAAATTGTAAAGGAGTGAATTTTGATGCCAGGAACTAGGAAGCTTGGAAGGACCGCTTCACACAGAACGGCTATGCTAAGAGCAATGGTGACTTTCCTTTTAGAGAAAGGTAAGATCGAGACCACGGTGTATAGAGCTAAAGAAGTGCGTTCAGTAACGGAAAAAATGATTACGTTAGCGAAAGACAATAGTTTGCATAATAAACGTTTAGCGTTGGCTTTTATTACTAAAGAAGAAGTAGTGAAAAAGCTGTTCGATGAAATAGCACCAAAATATGCAGATAAAAATGGTGGATATACGAGGATCAGTAAGTTAGGACCAAGACGTGGTGATGCAGCAGAAATGGCGATAATAGAATTAATATAAGGTTAAATTAAAATATAACGCGGGCAAGAGAAGTTTCTCTTGCCCGCGTTTGTTGTAAGTTTTAAAATTAAGAGTGCTTTATTTTGACAAAAAATATAGGAAGTCAATGAGATAATAAAATAAAAAAACAGATGGGAGATGGTTTTAGCAAATTAATTACGTGGAGGACAGCATGAGACAAGTGATATACATAGATGTTTTGCTTTGTGTAAACTTATTAATTAATTATGTCATATTGATTTTGGGGGCTAAGCTTTTAAACTTAAGAATAAAGCGAAAAAGGTTGATATTATCGGCGTTGATGGGTTCGTTTTATTCCATTTTTATTTTTTTTGACCAAATAAATTTACTGCTATCGTTATTTATAAAATTACTTATGTCAATAACAATAATACTCATAGCGTATGGTTTTATAAATACAAGGAGTTTCGTAAAATCGATAGTTACTTTTTATTTTATAAACTTTATTTTCGGAGGCATAATATTTTGCATTTGGTACTTTATTTCACCGAAGGGAATCTTTATAAAAAATGGGATAGTATATTTTGATATTTCTCCGACATTCCTGATTTTATCGACTGTGGTGATATATTTTTCTATAAAGATATATCAATATTTCTTAGGAGAAAATGATTTACACAATAGTGTTTGCGATTTGGAAATTTTGAACAAAGGAAGAATTGTTGAGCTTTTTGCCAAAGTAGACACCGGAAATAGCCTGAAAGAGCCATTTTCAAATAAACCGGTAATAGTTGCTGAGTATGAATCGCTAAAAGACATATTGCCACCGGAGGTAAAAAATTATATTCAAGATAATGTTGAAGATTGGACAGCAAAAGGCAAAAAAACTAGTTTGCTTCGTGTTATACCTTACAGCACTGTTTCCGGAGAGGGTTTACTGCCTGCGTTTATACCAGAAAAGGTTACTATTAGATATAAAAATAAAACTTACATAAAGGAATCTTTTTTAGCAATTTCAAAAAGAAATTTATTTTTAGGGGACTACAAAGCCCTTGTACCGCCGGACTTGATAGATTAAATCAGTTAAAGTTATGAAAGAAAGGATTGACTTCGGGTGAAACTGTTTTTGAATTTGAAAAATAAGTTAATAATTTTCTTTAAAAAATTCAGGAAAAAAGGAATACATTACATAAACGGTGCACAGACGTTGCCGGCGCCTCTTAATAAAGATGAAGAAAACGAAATAATGGAAAACATAAGAAACGGAGTGAAAGATGCCAGAGAACCGCTTATAACACATAACTTAAGGTTGGTGGTGTACATTGCCAAAAAGTTTGATTCAACAGGCGTATGTGTAGAAGACTTGATATCCATAGGAACGATAGGGCTTATTAAGGCGGTGAAAACTTTTTGCCCCGATAGGAATATAAAGTTAGCTACATATGCCTCTCGGTGCATAGAAAACGAAATATTGATGTACCTTAGAAAATTAACGCAACTGAAAAATGAAATATCGCTGGATGAACCGTTAAACACGGACTGGGACGGTAACGAACTTCTACTTTCTGATATTTTAGGAAGCGACCAAGATATAGTGAATAAGGGTGTAGAGCGTGAAGCTGAGTGTACAGTGCTTCATGACGTGGTGTCGAAGTTGTCTCAGCGTGAAAAGAGCATTGTTGAACTGAGGTTTGGGCTTTCCGGACACAAAGAACATACTCAAAAAGAAGTGGCGGATTCTCTTGGCATATCGCAATCTTACATATCGCGGTTAGAAAAAAGAATAATAGATAGATTAAAAAAAGACTTAGAAAAAGTATGCTAAAATGGTGTTGGAAGTAAAATTTTGAACATGGGACAAAGTATGGTATAATACTCTTACATTTAAAAATAGGAAGGTTAAATTGATGGTAACAGCGATTTCTACTGTTTTGTTTATAATAAGAGTTATTTTACCATTTCTGGCAACTTTAGTGGTAATGCTGTGTTTTAGGTCCATGCGGACTACGCAAAGGGGCAAAAGGTCGCTTATAATTTTAAGGGATAAGCTTACAGGCGAAGAAAAGCCTATAATTTACTGGGAAAATTCTATAGGACGCAGCAGATCATGTGACATTGTAATAAAAGATTCTATGGTATCGCGAGAACATGCGGTATTGTTTCGTAGAAAAAAAGGCTGGATGATAAAAGATACCAACTCTAAAGCGGGGGTTTTGGTTAACGGCAAGCAGATATCCGGAGAAACTCAAGTTTACATAAACGATGCTATATCGATAGGTGCTACGACTTTTGTTTTGAAAAAAGCCCCTGAACTTGAGGCACAAAAGTACAATTTAATTTCAAAAAGAGCAAACAAAAAAATAAAATCTGCGAGTTTATTGTTGTTTGTTTCACTTTTTCACTTTTTAATGGGAATTCAACCTCTCGTGAAAAACAATTTAGATTTAATAAGATGGTTCCCCTTGGCGTCTGTGATACTGATTACATGGGTATTTTTCTTTATATCTGCGTTTATTTTAAGGCGTGTAACTTTTGAGCATGAAACTTTGGCGCTGTTTCTTTCCGGTATGGGAATAATCTTAATAGGTAACTATAACATGCAGGAAGTTTATAATCAGTTGGCGGCGCTTCTCATTGGGATTTTTACATATTGTTTTATTATTTGGTTTATTGAAAAGTTAGAAATAGTTATGAAATACAGGATGTTTATAGCTCTTTTGGCTATAGGCCTGTTTGCGTTAAACTTAATTTTAGGTAAAGAGGTTAATGGGTCCAGAAACTGGATAACGCTAGGGCCGGTTTCCGTACAACCTTCGGAGTTTGTAAAGATTGCCTATGTGTTTGTAGGAGCTTCTACATTAGACAAATTGCAAACAACGAAAAACTTAACAGGGTTTATATTATTTTCCGCTATGTGCATAGGGACACTGTTTTTAATAAAAGACTTCGGAACAGCATGTATCTTCTTTGTAGCGTTTTTACTCATATCGTTCATGCGTTCCGGAAGCCTTAGAACGGTTATTTTATCTTGTGCAGCGGCGGCCATTGGGGCATTTATGATTCTCAATTTTAAGCCCTATATAAAAGATAGGTTTGCGGTATGGGGGCATGTTTGGGAATACCCGCAAAACAGCGGATACCAACAAACAAGGGTTCTAAGTTATATGTCAAGCGGAGGACTGTTTGGTGTAGGAGTGGGCGAAGGTAAACTTCAAGGTATTTTTGCGGCGTTAAATGATTTAATGTTTGGAGTAGTGAGTGAAGAGCTTGGCTTAATAGTGGCATTAATATCGGCACTTTTAATAGCAGGATTTGCATTTTCAGCTTATGGTTACGGAAATAAAAGTAGGTCTACTTTTTATTCTATAGCTTCTTGTGCAGCTGCCGGAATGCTAATTTTCCAAGCAGGTCTACACGTTTTTGGGTCAACGGATGTTTTGCCGTTAACTGGAGTTACATTTCCGTTTGTCAGTTTAGGAGGTTCTAGTCTTATATCATCGTGGGGACTTTTAGCTTTTATAAAAGCTGCCGATGAGCGTACTTATTCAATAAAACGGTGAGGATCATAAATTTATTGCAGGGTGTTAGTTGATATTAAGTTAAATTTTTCTGGAGGACTTTATGAAAAATACGAGACGTCGATCGATAGGTGTAATATTTTTAATATTGTTTTTCTTAGGAGGTTTATCGGTACTAACATTAAAGCTTATAACCAATGCTAATGAGTGGGCACTAAGTTCGTTCAATCGACATCTTTCAGGAATGGCATTGTCTGGTTCTGGAAAAATAATAGACTGCAATGATGTGGTTTTGGCTCAAAGCATAGACAATAAAAGAGTATACAATTCTGACGAAAAAGTGAGGAGGGCGTTGCTGCATACGGTCGGCGATGGGACAACCCATATATCCACTTCTGTGCAAAACTTATATCGGGCGGAATTATATGGCTACAATTTCATTACGGGAGTAAATTGCCCACACTTTTTGAACTCTTGCAGAAACGTAAAGCTTACGGTAGATAGTAGCCTATGTAAGTTAGCACTTGAAAAACTAGGCTCTTCTAAGGGTGCGGTAGCTGTTTATAACTACAAAACTGGTGAAATATTGTGTATGGTGAGTGCTCCAAATTATGATCCAAACAATCCTCCGGTTATAAAGGATAACGCGGGTGAAAATTACGACGGAGTATACTTAAATAGGGTTTTGTCTTCAGCGTATACACCTGGTTCTACTTTTAAAATAATAACTTCAGCTTGTGCACTTGAAAACCTAGGAAAGGATCTGCAGAATAAAAGCTTCAACTGTGAGGGACAGGAGAAAATCTCAGGTGGAAATATAACATGTTTGTCTCACCATGGGAACATTAAATATAAAAATGCATTTGCAAATTCTTGTAATATTTATTTTGCAAATTTAGCTATTGAGCTTGGGAAAGATAAGATGGCTGAAACTACAAAGAAACTGGGTTTTGATAAATCTTATAAAATAAATAAAATACAGACAAAACCGAGTAAATACGATGTAACTAAGGCATCTGATTACGATTTAGGGTGGTCTGGTGTAGGGCAATATAACGACTTGGTAAATCCTATGCATATGTTAATGCTAATGGGTGCAGTGGCGAACAAGGGCATGGCGGTTGTTCCGAAGCTAATAAAGGAAATAAAATCAGATAAAGCTATAGACTTGTTTTCTGAAAGTTACGATAAGGTAGAAACGGTTGAGTTTATGAAAGAATCCACAGCGCAAGAGCTAAAAGATGTGATGCGTTATGCAGTTCAGAGTCATTATGGGGATTCACTTTTTAAGGGCTTGCAAGTTTGTGCTAAAACAGGCACAGCCGAGGTAGGAGAAAACAAATCTCCACACGCGTGGATGGTTGGGTTTTCATCGGACGAAAAAGTCCCGTTAGCTTTTGTTGTAGTATCTGAAAATTCAGGGTTCGGCATACAATCGGCTGCGCCTATAGCGAAAGCTGTCATGCAAAAGGCAGCAGAAAAATTTAAATAGAAAAATATGTAATTTACAACAAATTTTAATTATTTATTCTTTGCAATTTGACAAAACGGAAAAGTTATATTACAATATTATATAAAGAAGGTAAAGGGATTATTGTGATTTAACGATGAAGTGTATGTGTCAAGGAAAGGATGAATATTTATGGGATATATAAATGATGCACGGCAAATGAAGTTTGAAGTTTTGAAAAATATAGCTAAATTAGCTTATGACGGAAAACTTGATGAAGCAGAAAATTTGCCGTATGAAATAATAAAAGGCAACAGGGCAAAATATAGATGCTGTGTGTACAAAGAAAGAGAGATAATAAGAGAGCGGGTAATTTTAGCTAAAGGGAAAAACCTCAGTACGAACAAATGCGAAGGAAACGTCACGGTTATACCTGCAGCGTGCGAAGGTTGCCCTATTAATAGGTATACAGTAACGGAAAACTGCCAAAAATGTTTAGCTAAAAAATGTGTAGCGGCTTGTCGTTTCGGAGCTATAACAGTTACGGGTAGGGGTGCTTACATAGATCCGGACAAATGTAAAGAATGCGGAAAATGCGTAGCGGCTTGCCCGTATAATGCTATATCTGATACGTTGAGGCCATGTGTTAGAGCTTGCCCGGTAGATGCTATTTCGATAGATAAAGACCGCCAAGCCAAAATAGAATACGATAAGTGCATATCTTGTGGAGCATGTACGGTTGGATGTCCATTTGGAGCGATATCAGACACGGCACAAGTAGTGAATGTTATAAAGAGCATAAAAGAAAACAAGAATGTTATTGCCGTATTTGCGCCATCGCTTGAAGGGCAATTTGGAACGGCTAATGTTTCTAGTTTGAAAAAAGCTATAAGAAAACTGGGTTTTAGTGCGGTTTATGAAGTATCTCTCGGTGCTGATGCTACGGCATTTTACGAGGCTAAGGAGCTTAAACATAGGAAAGATAGTAATGAAAAAATGACAACATCATGTTGTCCTGCCTTTGTTTCTTTGATCAAGAAGCACTTTCCAGCGTTAATGAAATATATATCCACAACAGCATCTCCAATGACAGCCATTGCTAGGTATTTAAAAGCGATGGACGAAAATGCTGTGATTGTTTTCATAGGTCCATGCATTGCGAAGAAGCAAGAGGTAAAAGAAGTAAAAAATACAGCTGACTATGTTATTACTTTTGAAGAACTTGAATCTATGTTTTCAGCACTTGACATTAAGCTTGAGAAAACAGACGAGTCAGAGCAAGACGGTAGCACTTACGGCAAGAACTTTGCAAAAAGCGGAGGTGTAGCGGCGTCTGTGAAAGAAGCTTACAATGAGCAATTTGGTACAGCGGACGTGACTTGTAGGCAATGTGCGGGAGCGGATGAATGCAAAAAAGCCTTAATGATGCTAAAGGTAGGAAAGCTGCCCGAAGACATAATAGAGGGGATGATATGCAAAATGGGCTGCATATCTGGTCCGGCAGTCATAGCACCTACAGATGTGGCGCTAAAGCATCGCAATGAAATATTTAAGCAAACTAAGCAAGTGAGGATAGATGACAACTTAGAGAAGCATAAATTTAGCGGAATAAATATGGAAGTAAAATAGGACATAAAATGTAGAGCCAAACACTGATAAAGGTGCTTGGCTCTGTATTTTGCGGTTTGCTATGAGGATAGGTAATAATCTAATATTTTATGTAACCTTATTTTGGCTTTTTTCACGTGTCTAGACACCGTAGATTTACCGACTCCCAACTCATAAGCGATTTGAGTAATATTCAAATTTTTATAATATTTAAGCATAATGCATTCTTTTTGACGATCTGTGAGTTCACCGTCTATGGCCTTAGATAAAACTTTGATAATTTTTTTATAATCATTTTCGTTAGTGGCATTAAGTTTTTGACTATATTCGATCATTCCGGCTAATGAGTCAGTGAACTCATTAAATTGCACTCTGTTTTTCGGCATACATTTCTCTTCTTTCGCATTTTTTTAAATACTCTCCGGTATGTTTTAGATCTAAACATATTGCATATAAGATTCGAATTCTGCTAGTCAATTCCGCTTGAAAAGTTTCATTTTTTTTTATTTGTGACCGTAGGTTACCAACATAAGCGGACAGAGTTTTATATTGATGTCCGTACTGGTTTGCAAGATCTATGTAGTTCATAATATCACCTTTATTTTCACACGTTTCGTGTTATTAATGATACGAAAGCACGCATATAAAAAACAAAAATTATATTATAACGTTAAGATAGAATATGCTATCCAAATAAATTTTAGCAGTAATAACTTAGAAAGTCAACTATTAAAATAAAAAATGATGAAATTTATTTTATTAAAAAGTATTTTGCTGAAAATATTGACTACACGAACTGTGTGTGATATAATTAAACCAATATGAAGAAAGGGGATATTTATTATGTTGTCGGAAAATTTGAGAAAGTTACGAAAATCTCGCGGGTTTACTCAATCTCAGCTGGCTGAAAAGTTAGGAATTTCTGCTTCTACTGTGGGGATGTATGAGCAGGGCAGAAGAAAACCCGACAGCGATATGATTTGCAAAATATGTTCAATCTTTAAAGTAAGCATGGAAAGCTTCTTAGGAGGGGTACCGTTAGAGCGCGAAGTAAATGATGTTATAGATGAGATTGCGCAAACTTTGAAGAACCAAACCGGATTAATGTTTAACGGAACCCCAATGACGAAGGAAGAGAGAGAAAAAGTAGCTCACGCTATAGAAATTGCTGTGGCTGTAACCATAACTAACGCGCAAGCGGAAAAATAGGAACCAATATGTTTTGGGGAGTTACTGATGAAAAGAATAAAAAAGATTGTTGATGACTTAGTCAAACAGCACAGGACTAGGTCGCCGTTTGAACTATGTAAACGCATGCAGATAAATGTAATTTTTTCTGATTTACCAGACAAAGTGAATGGACTGTACTTTAAGTCTCAAAAAAGCGGCAAGAGAATTATTTTAATGAATTCGGAACTGGAAGAAAACAAAATGGAGTGGGTTTGTGCACACGAGCTGGGACATGCGGTTTTGCATAGCGACATAAATGCTATGAATTATAATCAAGGATATAATATAGAACTTTCTGATTTGGAAATAGAAGCGGATTTATTTTCACTTTTTTTATTAGAAACATCAAATGCGAATGGATAAATTATCTTCTACTAATGTAGTACTTCCTAGGTAGAGCCATCTGTGGATCTATCTAGGAAGTACTATTTTAAGTTCTATTCAAGCATTTTATTAAAATGAATTCACCTTCCTTTAGCGAAACTTCATTTGCATCGAATTTAGCACTGCCAAAGGCACTGATCACAGAGCCTAAATTTTCCGGCAATGGAGTGCTTAAACTTTCGCCTAAGTTGAAGATACAAAATAAATTTTCTTTTTCGTGTTTTCTAATGAAAGTAAAAGAGTTGTTGCTGATAAAAATCGGGACAAACTCGCCATTTTTTAAACTTGTTGCATTTACTCTAAATTTTCCTAACTCTTGGTAAAATGACACTAATTTTTTATTTTCATCACCCCACGGATAGCACCGCCTGCAAAACGGGTCTTTTCTGCCAACCATACCGGCTTCATCGCCATAGTATATGCACGGTACACCAGGCAAAGTATACTGTATGGCGGCTGCCAATTTTAAGATCTTTTCAGCGTTTGAGTCGTAATAATCTGAGATTACTGTTAAAATTCTTTCGGTATCGTGCGTCCCGAGAATATTCATTAAATTTTTTATAACAGGTTCTGGATAATTTTCCATAATATTCAATACAGTGTCGTATAAGTACTTGGAATCTTTGCTTATAATAAAATCGATTATGCCGTTTCTAATAGGATAATTCATAACACTGTCTAGCTCGGTACCCAGAAGATATCGCCGTCTTTTTCCGTAACTTATTTTATTAGAAGCATCCTCCCAAACTTCGCCTAAAATAATGGCATCAGGATCTTTATTTTTAGCACTTGCTCGGATGTTCTCAATAAATTCATCAGGTAACTCATCAGTTACGTCAAGTCGCCAACCTTTAGCGCCAGCTGTCAACCATTTTTTTACTATTCCGTTTTCACCATTTATATATTCATTGTAACTTTCGTCCATTTCGTTCACTTCTGGTAAGCTCTCAAACCCCCACCAAGAGTTGTATTCGCAAGGCCAAGATTTAAACTTATACCACCCTTTGTATGGAGACTTTTCGCTGTTGTAAGCACCGTTTGTTTTATACCTATTTTCTTTATTAAAATATATGCTATCGCTTCCGGTGTGGCTGAAGACGCCATCTAGTATGATGCTTATACCAAATTTTTTTGCAAAATAACAAAGGTTTTTAAAGTCAGTTTCCGTTCCCAACAATGGATCAATCTTAGAGTAATCGGCGGTGTTATATCTGTGGTTCGAGTGTGCAAGGAATATCGGGTTTAAGTATATGCAAGTCACACCGAGCCCCTTTAAGAATGGGAGCTTTTCAATTATTCCTAACAGATCACCACAAAAGTAATCAGAATTTGTAACGACACCGTCCTTGTTGGCTTTTGATATGGGATCTTCACCCCAATCATCTCTAAGGAGTCTGTCACTCGGGACATTTTCTTTTGGGTTTTTAGAATTGAAAAATCTATCAGGAAAAATTTGATACATTATGCCGCCTGACAGCCAGTCAGGAGTAGAAAAGTCTTCGCTGTAGCAGGTGATCTGCCAGTTCGATATGTTTGCCGGACTTTTAATTATTTTGCCTTCACCTAAATTTCCCTTTGAGATAAATAAAGATTCATTATCAGTTTTTATTTCAAAGTGGTACCAAAACAAACCTATGCTCGGCACGGGATAATCGCATTCCCAAGCTTCTTTGCCGTTTTCACAATCTTCACACCAAAACATCTTTAAGCTTTCTGTTTTATGGGTCTCATCAAACTGTATATTTAACGAAGCTTCTCGGCAGCAGAGGTTTTTATCTAAAAAAATTTTAAAATGTATATTTGTTTTGCACTTTACAGCACCTTTTGGACACCTGCATTTTTCGTTGTGAGAATTAAAAATCATACTTACAATCCCTTGCTTTTACTTTTTTCGTTAAGTGGTTTTATATGCCAAATATTTTCGGCATAATTTTTTATAGAAATGTCAGCTGAAAAAATTCCTGCATTAGCTATATTTACAACGGACATTTTGTTCCAAATTTCCCAGGAATCGTATAGAGAAATGGCTTTTTGTCTTTCGTTTTTGTAGTCTGAAAAATCTGCCAAAACCATATAAGGGTCTCTGGTTATTAAATATTGCGAAATGTCTTCAAACCGAACTGTGCCCACGCCCAGAGCTAATTGGTCTATAGCTTTTTTCGCGCAGCTGTTGTTGTAATACGCCATAGGGTTGTAGCTATTTTTTCTTAAGTTAAAAACTTCTTCTGCATTCATACCGAAAATAAAAATATTTTCATTACCAACAGAATCAAATATTTCCACATTTGATCCATCTAGTGTCCCTAAGGTCAAAGCTCCATTTAACATAAATTTCATATTGCTTGTACCAGATGCCTCCGTGCCAGCTAGGGAGATCTGCTCGCTTATATCGCTTGCGGGAATAAGCTTTTCTGCCAGGCTAACACTGTAATTTTCTAAAAAAACTACTTTCATTTTGTCTTCTATGGATTTATCGTTGTTTATAGTCTCGCCGAGGTAATATATAAATTTGATGATTTGTTTAGCGAAATAGTAGCTGGAGGCGGCTTTACCGGCAAAAATATAAGTTCTAGGGACAAACTGTGCTAGTGAAATTTTATTTTCCTTCAAGTCAATATAAGTCTCTAATATTTCTAAAGCGTTCATTAATTGGCGTTTATATTCGTGGAACCTTTTTATTTGGACGTCAAACATAGAGCCAGGGTCGACTGTTATGCCGGTTGAATCTTTCACATATTTTGCCATTTCAATTTTATTTTTAAGTTTTATTTCTTTCAGTTTTGCGAGTACGCTGGCATCGTCTTTAAATTTTTCAAAGTTTTTTAATTCCAATGGAGAAGTTATAAAATGGTTTCCTATTAAGTCGGAAATGAGACTGCACAGCTGGGGATTTGCTTGGCATAACCACCTTCTGTGAGCTATTCCATTTGTAACGTTTGTAAATTTTTCTGGTGTTATTGAGTAAAAGTCATTGAAAACTTTAGTTTTTAAAATGTTGCTGTGCAGTTCTGAAACGCCATTTACGCAGTTGGAGCACACTACTGCCAAGTTTGCCATGTGAATTGTTCCGTTTTTCACTATCGATGTTTTATATATCGTCTCGTCACTGCAGTTTTGTCTTTTTAACTCATACACAAACCTGTTGTTTATCTCTACTATTATTTGGTAGATTCTTGGCAACCGTCTTTTTATGAGTTCTTCGCTCCACATTTCTAAGGCCTCACTCATAATCGTGTGGTTTGTAAACGCGAAAGTTTTTTGTACAAGCTCAAAGGCACGTTCCCACGAATAACCGCATTCATCAAGCATGAGGCGCATAAGTTCCGGTATAGCCAAGACGGGGTGGGTGTCATTTAAGTGTATAGCGGCTTTTTCGGGCAAATTATCAAGCGTGTTGTAAATATTTAAATGTTTTTTCACGATATCCTGAATAGTTGCAGAAACCAAGAAATACTGCTGTGAAAGCCTGAGGCTTTTGCCTTCGGGGTGATTGTCATTCGGATAAAGCACTTTCGTTATAACACTTGCCATTGCATCTTGTTCTACAGCCATTATATAGTTACCGCTGTTGAAAAGTTCCATGTTAAACCCGCGCGACTCAGCTGCCCAGAGCCTTAATTTACTTACGCCGTTGCAGTTGTATCCCGTTATACTCATATCGTACGGCACCGCGATAACATCGTTTGTTTTTTCGAGCTTTACATTGTGGAAGCCCTCACCCCAGCTTTCTTTTACATTTCCGTCAAAGCTAACTATCACGGCTTCTTCGGGCTTAGGTGTAAGCCAAATGCTCCCTCCCGATAACCAAAAATCAGGCAGTTCTGTTTGCCAACCGTCTATTAACTTTTGCAAAAACACGCCATGTTCATATCTCAGTGAATATCCGATGGATGGATATGCGTTGGTGGCTAATGAGTCTAGAAAGCAAGCTGCTAGCCGCCCAAGGCCGCCGTTACCCAAAGCTGCATCAGGTTCTTTGGCATACACCGCTTCTAGGTTAACTCCTAGACTTTTTAATGCACTAGAAAAGACTTTTTCAAGCTTTAAGTTTGTCAAATTATTTTTTAATGATTTTCCAAGTAAAAACTCCATGCAAATGTAATGCACTTGTTTAGGTCTTTGATCTTGCATTTTGGAAAGAAATTTGCTTTGACATTCTGTCATGAAATCTTGTATGACTAGAGATACAGCTTTATAGAATTGCTCGTAGGTTGCGTTTTCAGGAGAGATGCCAAAATTATGAGACAATTTTTTTACAATTAAATTTCTAACATTGTCAACTTTTTCTTTTAATGTCAAGTTATTCACCTCAATTTATAATAAAAACCTTAACAAACACACAAAAAGCCAGCATGTGCAACAAATGTAATTTTAATAATGAAATTTCACTATTTTATTTGACTTTTTAATGTAAAAATGTTAAAATATACACATTGTACGACAAGGAAATCTACAATAAAACTAATAAATGAATGTTAAAAGACTATTTTTTGTGTGCATAGTCTTTATTTAACATCTATTTATTGCGAATTTAAAGAGAAAGGATGATATTTATGAGAAAACTTTTAAGAAAGGGATTAGCAAGTTTAATTTTGCTGTGTGCAACATGGAATTTCTATCAGTTGCCTTTAAGTGCTTTTTCGTCTGCCACACATGAGTATGCAACTAAAAAAGGAATCGCCATCTGTATTAGTGTGTTTAAAGAGGCCTCGGAACTTTACGATGAAGGAAATGTAGCTCAACTGCATGTGTTTTGTACGAGACCTGACGAGGACGAAATAGAAGGGGCATTTAAGGTTCACTTTTATAATCCTGCGACTGAAAAAAACTTCAACGGCGAAGACGATTCTGCATTAAGTAGATATATGGTTCACTACAACAACGCCGTAGAATTTTTCAAGAAAGGTGAAAAAGATAAAGCAATATCCGAACTGGGAAGATCTATCCATTTTATGGAGGATATGAATACTCCGGTACATACTAACAATCAAAGTTTCATCGATTCGACCATAGATGTTTTCTTACATACGTCTTTTGAGAAAAGATGTGTGGAGATACAATCTACAGTTGATGCTTCCATGCAGAGAAGGGAGTTTGATTATTATAAAAACAACACGTTGGAACAAATAGGCAAGGCTAGTGCAATGCTGGCAAATGACAACTTTTATGCATTGTATAAAAAAACTCTTGAACGCGATATAGTTGCGAAAAACTCGGTAGAGAATGCTCAAAAAGCTGTTGCAGGGTTGTTATACAGATTTTTCTTAGACGTGAGAGATTATATATAAAAGGAGGAATTTTTAATGAAAAAGGTATTATCAATAATATTGTGTTCATGCTTGATTGGAATATGCATGACGTGTGTCAGTTATGCTGTAGATAGCGAAAAAGCATGTACAAATCAAGAAATAGTGTGGAAAGATGTGGGGAATAAAAGTGTACATTTATCTAACGATATAATGTACGATGTAGGATTTTATGTTAGTGAACCTTTTAAGAAAGAGGAAAATGCAAGTGAGTCATATAAAAAAGCAAAACTGGTAGGGAAATTTTATAGTAATGGAAAAAAAGAAATAAATTTAAAGAATTCATTAGAAGTTACTTTTAAATACGATGGACAGAATGCATGTGTTGAAAATTCTGATAAAGACATAGTACAAACAGCGTCGATAAACACATCAGATAAATTAAAAACTACAACTAAAAATGAGGTATATGTTTCCCCAAACCAATGCATAGTATCTAGCCAAACAGAACTGTATAAAAAAAGGAAGTGGTATGATTTTAGAAAAACGTGGGGAAGTTTAGACAATTTCCATACAGACATTGTATGTTCAAGTGATGGAAACATAGATTTTAACTGTAAATCTTTATCTTCAATGCCGAATCAAGAATTTGAAATAAAAAATATATCTAATACAACTGAATCGATCGATAATAAATTAGATAGGGTAGTGAACGTTAGTGACAAGATATATACCTCTAAAGCGAAAAATAAAGACCAATATAATTATAAAACTCGCAGGTTAGACATTTTGTATAAAGACAAGAAAGGTCATGACTTAGCAATTGTTACAATAGAAGTAAACTTTAGGTACAACAAAATAAGTCATGAAGTTGAATGTATAAGCACATCGCACCGAGAAGTAGAATTGGCAGATGACTGGTACGTGGATTTATACAGTTTACGTTCGGGCGATGAGACAAGGAATAAAGGCGGTGCATATGGTATAATTATTTTATCTCATGAAGAAACTTTGTCCTATGATAAATACCATGATTATATATTTGTAAAATGCGATAGCCAGGGTAACATAAATGACAATATATGCATAAGGTGAATTAACTGCATTAAAAATCAAAAAAACTAACCAGGCGTATCGTTAAGCCTGGTTAATTTTATGCTACTCTCTTCCACATGTAACAAGTTATGTATGGCTGCAAATTATTATGAGGCTGGTTTCCTCCTCCTCTGTTATTGAGCCACCAAATACCACCATCATTAGGTGATCTAACAGGAACATATGTGCTTACGGGACTATCAACGTATGTGGTGGTAGGCAATTCGCTGTGAGTTAAAGTATGTGCCATCTCACCGCCTGTTTTCCCCGATTCTGAAAAATCTGCAATTGAATTATTTACTCCGACAGGAACTCTACCGTTTCCCCAACGTTCCCACCTACCACCGAAAAAGGTTTCGGGATTTGTACCGTTTACACTCATATAAATTGCTCCGACAGGATAGATTAAATTAAACATACGATTGTTTACAGCTTGCAGGGTGGTTGTGCTATTTTCTGAAGTCTCATTAAGAATGTCGGGTGTCGGAGGAGGAGAAAGAGCATTATCGACAAATCTGAAAAATCTTGCCATATAAGATACTACAGTTCGAAACCATCCAAACCAATTCCTAGAACTACTTGAATGAGATGTAGATGAGGATGCACTTCTAGGAACGAGTGAAGATGCACCTGTTCTAGTGTTGCGGCGAGTAACTGTCCTTCGGCAATCAATTGGAAAAGGTGGATCGCTAGCAAAGGCGTGTAAAGAAGTAAAACTTGAGATTAAAAACAAAGTTGCTAATAAGATTGATAGTTTTTTTGTTAACGTATTTTTCATAGTATTTGCTCCTTTTTATTATAAATAAGACTTAAATTTTTATGCTACTCTCTTCCACATGTAGCAAGTTATATACGGCGGTAAATTGTTATGTGCTGCATTTCCTCCTGATGACGTAATGAGATTTTGACCTGGTGATGACCATACACCTGATATAAATGACCCTTCTGCTACTGCCGTAAGACCTTGTACTGCACCGCCGATTAAGTTGTGAGTGTGACTTGGCATTTCCTCAGTTGTCAACGTATGTGCAATTTCACCACCGATTCTTTCTATAGTTGAGAAATCTGCAATTGAGTTATTTACCCCGACAGGAACTCTGCCACGTCCCCAAGAAACCCAGGTACCGCCGAAAAGTTCATGTGGGTTAACTTCGGTTACAGTCATGTAAATTGTTCCAACTGGGTAGATGGAATTAAAAATGCTGCTTCTTATAATTTGTACAACACGGTCAGTGATTCTGTTAAACCAGTCTCCCCATGAACTGGAGGAATTTTCCTCGACGCCTCTCATGATCCTGTCGTCAAACTCAACTATTTTATCTGGAATAATTGGTAAAGGTGGATCACTAGCAAAGGCATGTAAAGAAGTAAAACTTGAGATTAAAAGCAGAGATGCTAATAAGATTGATAGTTTTTTTGTTAACGTATTTTTCATAGTATTTGCTCCT
>URPR01000006.1 GCA_900549775.1 uncultured Oscillospiraceae bacterium
AAACCACGTGCCGAGGGTTCAAATCCTTCTGCCCCTGCCACTATTGTCGCTGATATAGCTCAGTAGGCAGAGCACTTCCTTGGTAAGGAAGAGGTCACCGGTTCGAATCCGGTTATCAGCTCCAAACTGACAACATTTAACTTGAGAAGTTTTCTTTTCTCAAGTTTTTTATTTTATATTTTAACCAAAAAAGAATACAAAGTGACCTTCAAAAAACATATGATAACCGTATAAAATTAAAACTTAAGTATAAAAAGTTCAAACTATAAAAATGTAAATAAAGTTGTTATATGGTAGAAAGTTTATCATATAGCAAACAGTTATGCAAGTACCCTAACTCCAAAATGCATTAGAAAGATAACACATCACAACAATAACGGATGTACAAAAAAACATAAAAGATTTATGAAACTGAATGGGAATAATAGAATATAAACAATGTACATTTAAATCAACTTCACCTAAATCTAGTGTGCCACAAATTACGGCATATCTAAAAAACAACAATGCAGTGATAATATTTGAAAAACACGTCAATTTAAAATAAAAAAATAATAACGGACTTCTTTGAAGAGAAAAAGTTATTATTCAACTGTAGTATTTTTCAACATTGACATTAAGAGAGCGATAAAACACGGACAAACTTAGACCTAATGAATATTAAACCATTTTAAGGGCAATAATTAATCAACTACCTTAGACTCAAATAAAGTGAGAGCCAGCCGTCTTGGGACGGCTGGCTCTCTTATGTCCTTATATAGATTTCACACACCACGTTTTTCTGGTATTGATTATGGCTTTTTCTGAAATAAATTATTTCGTTCTTTTACTTTTAAAGCTATCGTCAAAATTTGGAATGCTGATCTCGGAAATAGCGTTGGCAATCTCAGGCCCCGAATGAATCCTTGCAATATCAGCTAAGCTAACTATTCCATCGAGATGCCCGTCTTTAACTACAGGAAGCCTACGAACTTTCTCTTCTGCCATTAAGCTTACAGCATCGTGCACTGTTTGGTCAGGACTTAAAAACGCAATGTTCGTAGACATCAATTCAGAAACCTTGGTTTTATCTGGTTGTTTGCCTTTCGCTATACATCTTGTAACGATATCCCTATCGGTTATGATGCCCTTTAATTTTCTGCCCGAGATTACAGGCACAGAACCGATGTCATTTTCATACATTAAAACAGCGGCTTCATTTGCTGTGTCGTCCGGCAAAAGCGCCACTATTTCCTTC
Organism: uncultured Oscillospiraceae bacterium; assembly: GCA_900549775.1. Lineage (GTDB taxonomy): Bacteria > Bacillota > Clostridia > Oscillospirales > Acutalibacteraceae > UMGS1224. The sequence goes on from URPR01000006.1 coordinate 1,238, forward strand.
GTCATGATATCTTTTACGGTTTCCTGCAAAACAATTACCCCCTAAAATAAATTTACAGTTTTATTGTTTCGCAAAGTGAAAAACATATTCAATTTTGCGCATGTAATATCATTTTCTTAATTTTCATAATCGTAAAAAACTTTTCATAAAATATTTTACAGGATGGTGATAATGTGTCAAATAAAAATTCAAATTTCGATTCGAACAATAAAGCAAACAACTTGTTAAACAAAGTATCGGAACATTTGGGCCAAACTCCCGAAAGTTTGAAAAAAGCAATGACTTCCGGTGATTTATCTCAAAGCTTAAAAAATATTAGCAAAGAAGACGCTCAGAAAATACAAAAAGTTTTAACGGATAAAAACCTCGCTGCTAAGCTACTATCCACACCACAGGCTCAAAAGCTCATGAAAGACTTAATGGGAGATAAATAACAATGGACGATTTAAGAGAAAAGTTAATCAGCATGCTTGGAAATTCTGAAAACTTAGATAACTTAAAAAACCTTTCAGAAATGATTTCAGCTCAGGCAGGTGTTGAAAGTAAAAATACACAAGGTTCACAAGATGAACAAGCCAGCGATGTACCGGCTTTGCCTGCTGAAACTTTAAGTACCATAATGAAAATAATGCCTATAATTTCATCAATAAACAAGGAAGACAAAAACACCAAATTTCTATTGGCATTGCGGCCTCTGTTAAGCGATAAAAGGCAGGCAAAGCTTGATGAATCAGTAAAAATGATGCAGATGATTAAAGTTTTGCCTTTGCTTAAAGGTCAAGGGATATTGTAAAGTGGTTTATTTAAGGGGGTAAATAAAAGATATGAAAAGCAGCTACGAAAATATGGATGATGTAAGACGCATGCAGGAAGAGGCCATTCGAAGAGTACAACAAATGCAACAAAAGGCAAAGAAGTCCCTTGAGCTTGCAAGTTTTACTCAACAGGAAATGAACAAAACAAATATTGAAAATGATACAAAGTGTAACTACGAAGAAAAAAAAACTAATCCAGATGTTAATACAAGTCAGGTTTCCGTTGCAAAAATCGCAAATGAGCCCAGTTCTAAAAACATCTTAGATGCTCTGATGAAAGACAATGAAAGAAGCTTGCTGCTAGTTCTAATTTTACTGCTGATGGATGAAAAATGTGATACTAGCCTTATTTTAGCGCTTATGTACCTGGTTATTAATTAATCAAGGATTCTCCACAGCGTAAATAAAAAAGGAATTGTTAGGGTTTTTCTTAAGTTTATATTTCATATATTTTATGGGGTTAGGTTCTGAAGATTTTTCTGAGTCTGACCTTAAAAATTTATCGTCCCTAGTTACATACCCAACATTTAAAATAATAAATTCTTCGCTTTCGTTCACACCGTCTACATAAGGAATACAGCTATTTTGGTTGCTTATAGCTGAAACGTGAAAATTGTTGTCTCCGGAGTATAATGAATAAAACGGCCCAAACAAAGCCTCGTCAGTATTGAGCTTATAGTTTTCTCCGAAAAGTTCATGAGAAGCATCCACAACGTCAGAAACTGGTATAAGAGAAAACCCACGTTCATCAAATGTATTATACTTTTGAGTGCCATTTTTCGTGATAGCATACCATATACAAGATGATATAACCATTTGCAAATTTGCATTTTCAGGTCTGTCAAAAGGAGCCGGATCGTGCATAACCACGGGTGCTAAGATTTTATTGTATTGATTACAAGAATGCGATACTGTATCGCATGATGGTGTTGTTCTTCCGAGGCTTGATGAAAATATAGTAACACCGATAAAAGCTAGAAGAATAACCAAACATGCGTACAAAGTCTTGTATATTAAAACCTTTCTTGGTGAATGAACCTTTGTGTAAACATCTAAGTTTTTACTTTCTTTTTCAGAAGTTTGATCTTTGACGATTTTAAAAGGTTTGCCTTTTTCTTTAGTTTTTTCTACATTAACTTTCTTTTGGACTTTTCTAATTTTTGGGCTATTTGCCACGACAGTTTTAGCACTTTTGTTTTGAATATATTTATCATCTGTTTGACTGCTTCTATAGTCGACAGAATAACCTTCAGAAAAGTTATTTTTATTAATCAATTTTCTCTCTCCCTTCTAGAGTGATTATAAAACTACCATTGGGAGAAGAATATCAATTTGTGTCAGTTTACAAAAAATGACTGGTTTGCTCAATCCTATGAGCGCACTGAATCTACAGGAGTGACCAATGGAACATTGTTGGCGCCAATGGTTTTAAAAGAGAGGAGAAAAGCTGTTCCTATTTGAGAAATTATTTTGATAAACGAATGAAGCATCCTAAACTTGGACGTAGATGAACCGTTTCCTTCTGTACTTTCGGGTCGGATACTGTTGAAATAGTTCCTTATGCTATCATTCAAGCAACCCCAAGTATAAGTACTGCTGCAATCTTCGGTGCTATTAGAAAAGAAATTGGAAATTTTGTCTTTAAAGCCTTGTAAGTTGCTGTATATACTTCTTAAAGGAAGTTTACATAATAAAAATACAATGGCAGCAACTGTTATAAGAGTTTTAAAAGAAAAACCTTGTGATGAAGAACTGGAATTAGAATTTGAAGATTTTGCGTCTATGTTTATGTATACATTACCGTCAGGTGTTGTTTGAAAAGTTGGCATCGGATCATAAGCAAAAGTGTGCATTGGAATAGTTAGTAAGAAAACTGCTAACGTTAATAATATGGATATACTTTTTTTCATTTTATATTCCCCTTTAATTTTATTGTTAAACTTAATAGTATAATTATTGTACCATATTTTAAGTGAAATTTATTGCTTTAAAGAAAAAATAGTAGATTTCGTATGAAAGATCATAAAAATAGATATTTTTTAATTTTTTTGTGCATTTAAGCATAAAATATACCCTCTGGCAAAGCAGAGGGCATGTTTTTACTTTGGTATTCCAAGCCTATTAAATGGTGAGTAGATGCAAACTACTTTTCCCATTATTTTATTCTCCGGAATCAATCTTATTAAACTGGAACGGCTGTCAGATGAACCGTTTCGATTGTCACCTAATACCAAATAGTAACCATCAGGAACTTTTTCAGGTAATTCCCAGTCAGCTTCTAAGTTTGTAGGTGTGTTAACATAAGGTTCATCTAAAAGTTTTCCGTTTACGAAAACTTGACCTTTTTCATAGTCTATCCTTATTGAGTCTCCAGGCAACCCTATTACTCTTTTTACTATGTTTTTGTCTAATACTCCGGGCTTGTCTATAGTGACAATGTCATTCCTTTTAGGCTTATACATAAAATGATAGACAAGTAGCTTATCTTGATCGTGCAAGGTAGGAAGCATAGAACTTCCGTTAACAGTAAATTTTATAAAGAAAAATGTTAATAATATAACAACTACAACAAGTGCACTAACCGCGCAATCGACCAAATCAAAAGCCAGTTTTGTAACTTTTGATAAAGAACCGCTCTCATTTTCCATAAAGAAGTCCTCCTTAAAAAGTAGTTATTAATTATACCTCACATGCAAAAACATAGCGCACTAATTGGTTTTTTCTTTAACTTTAGCAGCTTTACCAACTCTGTCTCTCAGGTAGTAAAGTTTACTTCTGCGCACTTTACCTTTTCTTACAACCTCTACGTTTTTTACATTTGGCGAATGAATAGGAAAGATTCTTTCTACTCCTACACCGTAGGAAACTCTCCTTACAGTGAATGTTTCAGAAATACCGCTGCCGTTTTGTGCGATAACTGTTCCTTCAAACACTTGGATTCTCTCTCTTTCGCCTTCTCTAATGTTTACGCTTACTTTTACGGTATCACCGATATTAAATTTCGGCAACTCGCTTTTCATTGAATTTTGTGAAATAAGTTTTAATGCGTTCATACTTTCCTCCTAAAAATTAGCATTCTTGTAGCACAGCGGAATGCCCGATTTAAATTATAATAGCAAAGCTAAGATTCTTTAAATCCACCTGTAAAGCTCAGGCGACATTTAAATACTCAAATTATCATATCACAAAAAAATTTTTAATGCAATATAAATTTACAAATTTAATAACATCAAAATCAAAAAGTTATTATAAAAATATATTATTTTTATGTCGACTATGTTATAATGAAAAATATAAATAAATTAAGGATAAAAAAATGATAAGTAAAATAAAAAATATCGATAAAAAAATATTGATGTATATTGCAAAGTTACAAAAACCATTTTTAAACAAAATCATGATCTTTTTTACCGTAATGGGTAACAACGGCGTGATTTGGCTTCTGATTTCTGTTCCTATGCTTTTAAATTACAGCAGCAGAACTAAAGGAATAAAGTTGATTGTTTCGCTTGCACTTGCAGGCTTTATGGGAGAAATAATTATAAAAAGACTGGTTGGAAGAGAACGCCCGTTTGATGAACCTGATTTTGACGATGTACTTATAAAAAAGCCTATAACTTATTCTTTCCCATCGGGTCATACGTCTTCGTCTATGGCTGCGGCTACTACTATATCGTTCTGCTTTCCGAATCTGGCCGTGCCGGCCTTTGCTTTGGGAATAATTATTTCATTTTCCCGCTTATATTTACAGGTGCACTATCCATCAGATGTTTTAGCCGGAGCGGCACTGGGACTTATTTGTGGCTTTATTACAAATAAGTTTTGCTGTATTTGAAGTGAGGTTATTTTTGTGATAATTTTAGGAATAGATCCAGGATATGCTATAGTTGGCTTTGGGTCGGTCGCTGTAAGTGGCGGAATGTTTGAAACTACAAGCTATGGAGCCATTACCACAGAATCTAAAATGGATTTTTTGAATCGGCTTGATTTAATTTATAACGATATGTGTGAGATTATAAAGAAGACAAAGGCCGATGTTTTATCTATAGAAAAGCTGTATTTTCAAAATAACCAGAAAACAGCCATACAGGTAGCTCAAGCAAGAGGTGTTATTTTGCTTTCGGCTAAGAAAGCTAACGTGCCTGTCTTTGAATACACACCTTTACAGGTGAAAAACGCAGTTACAGGTTACGGTAAGGCTCCAAAAAAACAAGTTATGAACATGACGAAAAGGATATTAAATTTAGAAAAGATGCCGAAACTTGATGATACAGCTGATGCACTAGCTATAGCGTTGTGCCATGCTCAAAGTTCCGGCGCAAGGTTTAGGTCGTTGATGATAAAAAGGGGTATAAGTAATGTTTTATAGTTTAAGGGGTAACTTAATACATATTGATGATAGCACTGCAGTGGTGGAATGCAGCGGTGTGGGGTATAAATGCTATATTAGTACAAACACCAGACAAGAGCTGAGCGAAAAATTAAATAGTGGAGTTTTTCTTTTTACACACCTATGCGTGAGGGAAGATGCTATGGATTTATTTGGTTTTTCATCACTTGAAGAACTGGAATGCTTTAAACTATTAACTTCTGTATCTGGCGTAGGCGCAAAGGTAGGTATCGGCATTTTATCTTCTTTATCCAGCGAACAAATAGTGCTTGCTATTTCTTCTGAAAATTCTAAAATTCTAACTTCGGCGCCTGGTGTAGGGCCTAAACTGGCACAGCGCATCATATTAGAGTTAAAGGATAAAATCTCAAGTGGAAAATACCAGGCTGCAAGTTTTTCCACACAAAGCGTGACCTCAAGTGCTGGAAATATTTCAAAGGCTATGGAGGCGCTTGTGGCATTGGGGTACTCACAGGCGGACGCCATAAAAGCTTTGGCGGGATTTAGCAATTCTTTGTCAGTAGAGGAACTGATAAAACTTTCGCTTAAAACTTTATCAAGGAGGGGCTAATTTTGGAATTTGATTTTGAAAATAGACTTTTATCTGCCGAAGAAATTCCCGATGAAATAGACAGCGATAATCCTCTGCGCCCCAAAACATTAAGCGAATATGTTGGGCAAGAGAAAGTTAAAGAAAATTTATCTATTTTTATACAAGCTGCTAAAATAAGAAGAGAAGCTCTTGACCATGCGCTTTTATATGGACCGCCGGGTCTCGGTAAAACGACACTAGCCGGGATAATTGCAAATGAAATGGGAACCAGTTTGAAAATAACCTCCGGACCAGCCATAGAAAAGCCTGGAGATTTGGCTGCGCTTTTAACAAATCTAAACCAAGGTGACGTTTTATTTATTGATGAAATACATAGACTACCAAGAACTGTGGAGGAAATCTTGTATCCTGCGATGGAGGACTTTTCCATAGACATAATAACCGGAAAAGGTCAAATGGCAAATTCTTATCATTTGCCGCTACCTAAGTTTACTTTGGTAGGTGCTACTACCAGAGCAGGACAGCTTTCGGCACCGCTTAGAGATCGGTTTGGCGTTATTCTTCGCCTTGAAATGTACTCTGTGGACGAACTATCGAAAATAATAAATAGAAGCGCCAACATTTTGAGTTTAAATATATCACAAGAAGCCGCAACTGAAATCGCGTCAAGATCTAGGGGCACGCCTAGAATAGCCAACAGGCTATTAAAAAGAATTAGAGATTTTGCAGAAATATTAAGTGGTGGAAACATAACACTAGAAACAACCCAGGTCGCACTTGATAAGCTTGATATAGATGAGCTAGGACTAGATTCTAATGATAGACGTATGCTTTCAGCTATTATAAAATTTTACAACGGTGGACCTGTAGGAGTAGAAACTTTAGCTGCGGCTATTGGTGAAGAAGCTGTTACTATAGAAGATGTTTACGAGCCATACTTGATGCAAATAGGTTTTCTGAGCCGAACGCCTAGAGGCAGAATAGTAAATGCTTGTGCATATGAACATTTGGAGTTACCATTTAATAAAATAAAATAAAACTACAAAAGGATGAGAATTTACGATGGGTAGATTATTTGGAACCGACGGCGCAAGAGGTGTGGCAAACTGCGAGCTGACCTGTGAACTGGCTATGAATATAGGTAGGGCTACAGCTTATGTTCTAACAGAAAGCAAAAATAATGAAAAATCGACAGTACTTATAGGTAAAGACACTCGTCTATCTTCTGACATGCTTGAAGGGGCACTCGTTGCAGGGATGTGCTCTGTGGGCGTGAATGTCATCGCTTTAGGTGTAGTGCCCACTCCGGCTGTTGCGTACTTGGTAAAAAAATATAAATGCGATGCTGGAATAATGATATCAGCGTCGCACAACCCGTTTGAATTTAACGGCATAAAGATTTTTAACTCTGATGGGTTCAAGCTGCCAGATGCTTTAGAAGAAGAAATTGAAAAGATAGTTTTAGATGAGCCCGAAAAGATTCCTTATGCAGAGGCAGCAAACGTAGGCACATTAACTCATGAAAGCCGGGCGATAGATGATTACATTGAACATGTAAAAAGCACTGTAAATGTAAACTTAAATGGCTTGAGGGTTGCCTTTGACTGTTCTAACGGCTCAGCTTTTAGAAGTGCTGAAAAACTTTTCTCTTCCCTTGGTGCAGTATGCTTTATGCTGAACGATAAACCAAATGGCACGAATATAAACGACAGGTGTGGATCTACTCACCTTGAAGGGTTAATTGCATTTGTACAAAAGAACAAATGCAATGCAGGCATAGCCTTTGACGGAGATGCAGATAGGTGTCTGGCGGTTGATGAAACCGGTAAAGTAGTAGACGGTGACTTTGTTATGGCTATTTGCGCTGATTATTTAAAAGACATGGGAAAACTTAGTGCAAACACGGTTGTTGGCACTGTCATGACTAATATGGGCTTCAGCGTATTTGGTAAGGAAAATGATATTAATTTCATATCGGCAAGAGTGGGAGACAGATATGTGCTGGAAGAAATGCTTCGGAATAATTATAACTTAGGAGGAGAACAGTCCGGTCACGTAATTTTTCTTGACCATTCAACCACGGGAGATGGACAATTAACCGCTGTGCAACTTTTGAGTATATTAAAAGCAAAAAATAAAACTTTATCTGAACTGTCATCCATAATGCGGAAATATCCTCAAGTTATTGTGAACGTGAAAGTTAGCCATGAAGGGAAACTTAAATTCTACACCGATGAAGTTATCAAGTCCACTGTTCAAAAAGTTCAAGACGATTTTAACCGTTCCGATAAAAAATCTGTACCGGATGGACGCATATTAGTAAGAGCTTCGGGCACGGAACCACTTATTCGAGTTATGGTGGAAGGAAAAAGTCAAGAGAAAATTGAAAAAATTGCTAATGAAGTTGCTGAAATTATTAAAAATAGATTGGCTTAAGTAAATTAAAAGGAGTAAAATCAAAATTTGAGAATTTCTAAATTAGAAGATTACGAATTGCTCGATGCTTCCTCAGGTCAAAAACTTGAACGGTTTGGAGAAATAGTGCTAATAAGACCGGATCCACAAATTATATGGAAGACGAAAAAAACTCATCCTCTGTGGAATAAAGCTCACGCTGTATATCATCGTTCCAAAAGCGGGGGCGGACAGTGGGAGGTTTTGAAAAAAATACCGGATGTATGGTCGATAAGTTACAAAAGTTTGAAATTTAGACTAAAACCTATGGGCTTTAAGCACGTCGGCATTTTCCCTGAACAGACCGTGAACTGGGACTTTATAACGGATATAGTGTCGAAATCGAAAAAGAAATTAAAAATATTAAATTTGTTTGCCTATACAGGTGGCGCTACTATGGCAGCTTTAAGCGCTGGTGCGAGTGTGTGCCATGTAGATGCCTCCAAAGGGATGACGCTTTGGGCAAAGGAAAATGTGAATGAATCTGGATTGCAAAACGGGGATGTACGATTTTTAGTTGATGATTGCATAAAGTTTGTACAGAGAGAAAAACGCAGGGGAAATTTCTACGATGGCATAATAATGGATCCGCCATCCTACGGCAGAGGCCCCGGAGGAGAGATATGGAAATTGGAAGAAAAGCTATTTTCCTTTTTAGTTTCTTGCTCTGAGATACTTGCGAAAGATGCTAAGTTTTTGATTTTGAACTCTTATACTACGGGTCTGTCTGCGGCAGTTATGGAGTACCTGCTTAATGCTACTATTAAACCTTCCCATAAAGGGCATGTGCAAGCTAGTGAAATAGGGCTTCCGGTCAGTGCCAGTGGACTGATTTTGCCGTGTGGGTCTACGGCCATATGGACGAAGTAATAAAGCTGCAATTTATAGAGAGGATATAATGTGGAAGATTTCATCAAAATTGAAAATTTGAGCTTTAAATATGACAAAAATGACAAAACTAATGTTTTAAATGATATTTCACTTAATATAAAAAAAGGTGAGTTTGTGTGCATACTTGGTGCAAATGGTTCAGGGAAATCTACCCTTTCAAAGCATCTAAATGCACTTCTTTTGCCAAGCTATGGCAAAGTTTTCGTAAATGGAATAGACACATCGAATGAGGACAGGGCTTATGAAATACACCAAATGGTTGGGCTGGTCTTGCAAAATCCGGATAACCAAATCGTTTCAAGCATAGTGAAAGAAGATGTTGCTTTTGGCCCTGAAAATTTGGCACTACCTTCAGAGGAAATAAGACTAAGGGTCGAGTCTTCGCTAGAAGCAGTAGGTCTATACGATAAAATGGAAAGTTCTACATATGAGCTATCTGGCGGGCAAAAGCAGAAGTTGGCCTTAGCCGGTGTGCTGGCTATGAACCCTGAATGTATAGTTCTTGATGAGCCAACTGCTATGCTAGATCCAACTGCGCGCAAAGAAGTCATTGAGACTTTAAAATTTCTAAACAAGAAATTCTCCATAACTATCGTTTTGATAACCCATTATATTGAAGAGGCTATTCAGGCTGACAGAGTCGTCGTTATGAGCAATGGGAGTGTGGTTTTAAGTGGCGCACCTAAGAATGTATTTTCGCAGGTAGAACTTTTAAAGAAATACAGCTTAGACATTCCACAGACCACAGAGCTTCTTTATAAGTTGAATGAGCATGGATGCAATTTACCGCTCGATGCCCTAGGAGTGCAGGAATGTGCTGACGAGATTGCAGAGATGCTTGGAGGTTTTTATGCCAATAATCGAAATTAAAGATTTATATTTTTCATATAAAGATAGCGGTGCACCTGTCTTAAAAAATATTAACTTGAAAATAGAAAAAAATGAATTTATAGGCATTATCGGTCAAACAGGATCTGGAAAATCTACTTTGGTAAAGCAACTTAACGGGCTTTTAAAGCCAGATAAAGGTCAGGTTTTGTTTAATGTAATTGACATCTTTTCAAATATAAAAGAAACTCAAAAAGCAAGGTTTAAGATCGGGATGGTCTTGCAGTACCCAGAGAACCAGCTTTTTGCGGAGACTGTCTTTAAAGATATTGCTTTTGGCCCTGAGAATATTGGTCTTTCTCAAAAAGAAGTAAGGACGCAGGTTCTCAATGCGGCAAAGTTTGTAGGACTTAGTGAAGATATATTAGACAGGTCTCCGTTTGAGATTTCGGGAGGAGAAAAAAGGCGTGTAGCCATTGCAGGCATAATAGCTATGAATCCTGACGTGCTGGTACTAGACGAGCCGAGCGCTTCACTTGATCCAAACGGCAGGAAGCTTTTGTTGAGTCAGATAAAAAGGTATCACGAAGAACAGCATAAGACGGTCATTTTGATTTCCCACAATATGGAGGATATCGTAAATTTAGCTGACCGAGTGGTGGTACTGGAAAATGGAGAAATAAAGGTTGATGAAAGCACGAAGAAGCTATTTTCTGAAAGTTCTTACAAAGAGCTAAAAAGATTAAACATATTACCACCAAATATTATGGAAGTAGTATCGATTTTGCGCCAAAAGGGAGTACGCCTTAGAAATGATATATTAAATGTAGATGATGCAGTAAATGAAATCGTTAAGTTGTTGAAAGGAGGAAGGCCGTAGATGCTATCAGGCGCGACGTTGGGACAGTTTTGCCCTAAAGATTCCGTTATACATAAACTTGACCCACGCGTTAAAATTATATCAACATTATTTTTTATAGTACTTACTTTTTTATCCACAAGCTACCTTAGTTTGGCAACTTTGTTTGCTACGCTTATTTTAACGATGCTGCTCTCTAAAATATCAATAAAAACATACTTTAAAAATATAAAAGTAATTTTATTTGTAGTTTTATTCACCGCTGTTATGAATCTTTTTTATTCAAGCGGCGAAGTTATATTTCAATTAGGCTTTTTAAAATTGACCTCATTTGGCATACACAACAGCGTGTTTGTAGCGCTTCGTTTTACGCTACTGATTCTGTCCGGGTCTATATTGACCTATGCCACCTCCCCTTCCGACTTAACATACGCAATTGAAAAATTGCTCACTCCATTGTCATTATTTAAAATAAATACCTCAAACATAGCCATGATGCTAACTATTTCCTTACGGTTTGTGCCGGTGCTAATTGAGGAAATAGACAAAATTTCAAATGCTCAAAAAGCGAGAGGTTCTCAACTTGAATGCGGAAACTTAAAGCAACGCGCAAAAGCGTTAGTACCAATTTTGGTGCCGCTGTTTGTTTTGTCTTTTAAAAGAGCCACAGATTTAGCTATAGCTATGGAATGCCGATGCTACAACTGTGACCAAAAAAGAACGCATATGAAAATTTTAAAATTTACAAAAAACGACATATTTGCTATCATAGTATTATTCTTGCTTTTAGCAGCAATATTAAAATTTAACCATTATTTTCAAGCGGTGGTATTATGAGGAATTTGTTGCTTACACTCAGTTTTGATGGGAAAAATTATCATGGTTGGCAAGTGCAAAAAAATGCTGTTACCGTTCAAGAAGTTTTTCAGCAAGCTTTATATAAGGCATTTTCTGAGAGGCCGTCTATAAAAGGCTGTAGCAGAACGGACTCGGGCGTGCATGCAAACATGTACTGCGTGAGTGTAAAATGTGAAAACTCCATACCCTGTGACAAGGTTCCTATGGTGATAAACAAATTTTTACCTAATGATATTGCGGTTAAGTCATGCAAAGCAGTGAAAGATGACTTTCATGCCAGGTACTCTTGCCTCAGCAAAGAATACATATATAAAATATGGAACGACCCGATTAGAAACCCATTTTTAGATGGACATGCTTTTCATTATTGGTACAAGCTGGACGTTGACCTTTTAAATGAAGCTTGTCGACATTTCTTAGGTGAGCATGACTTTACTTCTTTTTGCACGACGGATAAGCGGACAAATGACAACATGGTGCGAGATATTAAAAATTTTTCTGTCTTTAAAGAAGGGTCACTAGTGACTGTTCAAGTTGAAGCTGATGGGTTCCTGTACAATATGGTTCGCATAATGGTAGGAACACTTTTGCATGTGGCTAGAGGTAAAATAAAACCTTTTGAAATTCCGAAAATAATTTTAAGTAAAGATCGCCTAAAGGCTGGGCCTACAGCTGTACCGTACGGCCTTTATTTAAATAAAGTTTTCTATGGGAGCAGCATTTATGAAAAGAAAGATTAAAAATTCCAAACTAAAAATTATAAAAAACTGGTTCATGAAATATTTTGATAAAGTATTTTTCATCGTACTAGATTTTTTTCAAGCACTTTTAAAAAAGATCCCAAAGTCTGTCAGAAAAATCTTAGGAAAGTCTCTTTTAATCTTACTTATAAGCGCAGTGTCCATAAATATTTTTATAAATAGGTATTATCTTTCTCCCGACCAAGTTTTGATGTACATACAAGATAAATTTGTATCTATGGGGCACGGAAACGGGTTCCCGAAAGAAATTTACGGCAGCAATATAGATTCACAGAATTTTCAAATTTTAGGTGGAAGTTTAGTCGCCGCTAGTGATACTTGCACCACATGCTATAATAAAAATTCAAAGGAAATATTTAACAGGCAGCACAGTTTCCAAAGTCCAATGCTGAAAGCTACAAAAAATAAAATTTTGCTATATGACTTGTATGGAAAAGATTTGGAGATTTCTTGTAAATCTAAGATTATTTACAAAACGAACGTTGATGAAAACATACTTTGCGCCGGACTTGCTGAGAACGGTACATACGGAGTTGTTACGAGTACTAGTGGATATTTTTCTAAATTATCTGTATTTAAACGTTTCAGCAAGACGCTTATTTACGAGTATTGCTTCTCCGATACATATATTACGAACTTAGACTTTAGCTCTAACGGCAAATATGCTTGTGCTGTTGGGTTATCGTCTGAAAATGGCTGCATGTATTCTAACCTTTTCGTTTTTGACTATAAAAGTGAAACGCCAAAGCTTAAGTTACAGTACAAAGACTCAATGGTAATAAAAACACTATTTTTAGAAAATGGAAACATTGCATTGCTTGGAGACAACATGTTCAGTGTAGTGAACCCTAAAAGTGGGAAACAAGAAAAATATGATTTTGATAATAGAAATTTAACAGCATTCGAGATAAACAAAAACGATAAAAGCGTTATTTCTCTTTCGAGTTCGGATGATGGAAATGCATGTGAAATTTTAATTTTCGATAAAAAAGGCAAGCTTATATCAAATATAAAAACCGATATAAAAATAAAATCACTGTCATTTAAAGACAATAAAATAGCTGCACTTTCATACGACAAAGTTTTCGTTTATAATAAGAAGGGAAAAGTTTTAAAAGAGCTTAGCTGTGAACAAAATTCCAAAGAAATACATTTCTTTGAGCCACGTAAATTGTATGGTTTAGGTATCTCAAGTATACAAAAAATTACTTTTTAATTTTATAATTTAATGCATTGAGAATAATAACTAAATATGGTATTATATTTTTTGATATTATTGTGAAATACCATCAATTATTTTCATTTCGTTTCATTAGTATATATAGGAGCTGATTCTGTGGGGCTTATCCTGGATTTATTAATCATTTCTTTGGCAATAATATTTATTATAAATGGCTACAAAAACGGTCTATTTAAATCATTTATAAATATTTTAGGTGTTGTTTCGTCTTTAGCCATCTCAACCTTTTTGGCAAAGCATGCTTCTGAAATAATTTATAAAACATTCGTGCACGATTATCTTGCAAATAAAATAAATAATTCCATTTACAGCAACGTAACTGTAGTTTCCAAATCTCAGGATATCTTAGGGATTTTCCCTAAATTTATAGTTGAAATTTTTAATTATAATGGATTATCTTTAAGAGATGTAGAAAATACTTTAAAAGCAACCCCTCAAAATGCATCTTCCAGCATAATAGAACTCTTTAAACCTACAATTGTGAATCTTATAAGTAATATTTTACTAATTATATTTTTGGCTTTATTCTTTATCCTTTTGAAATTTATCACTAAACATTGTAAATTTACCAAAGTGCCAATAATAGGAAAAGCTGACGCAATACTTGGAGCTTCTTTCGGTCTTATTAAATATTTTATATTATTGATAGTATTATTTAATGTGTTTTACTTTTTATTTCCGATATTTTTTAGCAGTTCCACTATTTCTGCAGATGAGCTTATAGATCAAACGTTTATTTTAAAATACATAAAGAATTATCAATTTAATTTTTTTAATTACTAGTGAAATGAGGAAACATAAAATGAGCAAATTCAAGGGTCAATTTTTAGCTATTCCGAATTTACTCTCTTACTTTAGAATAATCATAATAATACCTTTCGTTATTCTCTTTTTGAACGATAGCTACATTAATGCAGCCGCTTTGCTTGTTGTGTCGGGCGTTACGGATATGCTAGATGGAAAAATTGCAAGAAAATTCAATCAGATAACAGAGCTGGGGAAAGTTCTTGACCCACTAGCAGATAAGTTAACATTGATTGCGGTAGTTTTGTGTATGGGAACAAAGTTTCCGGAAATTGTGCCATTGGTCATCGCTTTCTTGATTAAGGACGTTGCGATGCTCATAGCTAGCGTATTTATATTGAAAAGAGATATAGTGCCGGTAGCCTCGAAGTGGTATGGGAAAATGGCAACAATTGTTTTTTATTTAAGTGCTATCTGTATAGTCTTTTTAAAGGCTATATTGGGAATAAGCATTCCGTTTTTGAATGTTACACTGTTTTCTATAACAGCTATATTTATGATTTTCGCACTGTATAAATATTCTTTACTGTATTTTCAGATGTTAAGTGATTATAAAAATAAAAAATAGGTTTATGATTTTAAAGGGGAGGAATATGTGTGTTGTGCATGAGGTGCAAAAAAAGACCAGCTATGGTTTTTATAAGCTCAAATAATGAAAAGGCTCCAAATTCGCAGGGGTTTTGTTTACGGTGTGCTCAGGAGATAGGTCTAAAACCGTTAAACGACGTAATGAACAAGATGGGAATAACAGATGAAATGATTGAAAATATGTCTGAACAGTTTGAAGAGATGTCCAGCGAACTTGATAACGAATTTTCAGAAGGAGCGGATGAAAATTCATTTGAAGCGGGAGTTCCAACTTTTCCTTTCTTGGGAAATTTATTCTCAGTTAATCCATTTAACAAACCTGGTGTAGTTCAGGATGAGGTAAATGATGAAAAGGGCTCTTCCGGAAAGAAAAATAAGAAACGTAAAAATCTCGAGACGTATTGTTACAATTTTACCGAAAAAGCACGAAGAGGAGAGCTTGACAGGATAATAGGCAGAGACAAAGAAATCTCTCGCGTGATACAGATACTGTCACGCAGGACGAAAAACAATCCTTGCTTAATAGGTGAACCAGGTGTAGGTAAAACTGCGATTGCAGAAGGTCTAGCAATAAGGATTGCAGAGGGTAAAGTTCCATTCAGACTGAGAAACCGAGAAATATATCTTTTAGATCTTACAGCTTTAGTTGCAGGGACTCAGTTTAGGGGACAGTTTGAAAGTCGCATAAAGGGCTTGATTGATGAAGTTAAAAAGTTAAAAAATATCATTTTGTTTATTGACGAGGTGCACAATTTAGTTGGGGCAGGAGACACAGAACATGGTTCAATGAATGCTGCAAATATATTGAAACCTGCCCTTTCCAGGGGAGAAGTACAAGTTATAGGTGCCACAACATTTTCCGAATATAGAAAATATATTGAGAAAGACTCTGCTCTGGAAAGGAGATTTCAACCGGTTACGGTCGAGGAACCGTCTGTCAATGGGACTATCGACTTATTATTGGGAATTCGTTCATATTATGAAAATTACCATCGCGTAAAGGTGCCGGAAAACTTGATAAAAAAGGTTGTGGTTTTATCTGAAAGGTACATTACTGACAGGTTTTTACCAGACAAAGCAATTGACCTATTAGATGAAGCATGCACTTGTGCGGTGCTTAGAAATAAGACAATGGAAAAATACGATAAGCTTTGCGAAAAGGTTGAATCGCTGAAAAAGGAAGAAGCAAACTTATCTGATGCTACAAATGAAAATATAGATTATGAAAAACTAGCGAAGGTGCGCTCAGAAATAGATAAACTGGAGCTTGAAAGCGGAAAACTTGAGCAAAGTGCCTTAGGGGCATCTATAACAGAGGACGACATAGCACATGTTATAGAACTGTGGACGGGAATACCCGCATCTAAAGTAAAAGAAACTGAAATTAAAAAACTTGCAAAGATCGAGGATAAGCTAAAGGAGAAAATTATAGGGCAAGATGAAGCGGTTAAGATGGTAGCTGCTGCCACCAAAAGGAGTAGAGTTCAGATTAATCCTCGCAGAAGACCGGCTTCGTTTATCTTTGTTGGTCCTACGGGAGTTGGCAAGACAGAACTGGTTAAAGTGTTATCGGAGGAGCTTTTTGACACTCCGGAAACGTTGATTCGTCTAGACATGTCTGAGTTTATGGAAAAGCATTCTGTTTCCAGGATAATAGGAGCGCCTCCGGGCTATGTGGGGTACGATGAGTCAGGACAGATGACCGAAAAGGTAAGGCGTAGGCCATATTCTGTATTATTGCTAGACGAAATAGAAAAAGCTCACCCTGATGTGATGAATATACTGTTGCAGATTTTAGATGAAGGAAAAATTACAGACGCGCAGGGTAGAACTGTAAATTTTGAGAATACTATAATTATTATGACATCAAATGCAGGAAGTTCGTTAAAAAGCGGCGCGGTTGGCTTTGCAAAAAGTCAGTATGACTTAACTAGAGAAAAAGCAGAAAAAGCACTTTCTGACTTTTTAAGGCCAGAGTTTATTAGCCGCGTTGATGAAATTGTTGTGTTTAAATCGCTTAACCAAGAAGACCTTGAGAAAATAGCTAGATTGATGCTAAATGAGTACGTGGAAGTTTTAAAGGAAAAAGGTATAACCTTAAGCTTTGACGATAAAGTTACCAAATGGCTTTCTGAAAAAGTGAAAGATGGAAAACATGGTGCTAGAGACCTCAGAAATGCAATACGCAAAGATGTAGAGGATAAAATCGCCAACACTTTGGTGGAAAGCGATGGTGAAAAAGATATTAAAAATATTTACCTGATAGTTAAGGGAGCCGCGATTGCTTGCATAAATAATAATATTGAATAATTTTTCAATAAATATTGGCTATTTTTATACTTATGATATAATTACCATATTATAAAGTAAAAGGGATGTGTCAAATATGAAAGACAAACAAGCTAATAAGACATATGAAAAACTTTCATTGGATGCTTTGCAAGACGTTAGTGGAGGGTACGTAGTATGGGGTTCAACTAAACCTGGAGGACCAGTAATGGTTCAGTGTGAAAAATGTAGTACACGGTATTCTTATTCTTGGGGTACTGCACCTGAATATCATAAGTGCCCTAAATGTGGTACGATCAATTAACAGGGCGAATTAATTTTAGCAAACTTATGTTAAAAAGTTTATTGTGACATTGTTTTTTGAAGTGGCTATAAAATTTAAAAAAACTTGATTTTCCTGTTGACATTCCGGCGTGGTTTATGATAAAATAATTCATGTCGGAAATTCGCGGGTGTAGTTCAATGGTAGAACTCCAGCCTTCCAAGCTGGTCGCGTGGGTTCGATTCCCATCACCCGCTCCACTGAGACGTTTCTTGCGCCAATAGCTCAGCAGGATAGAGCAACTGCCTTCTAAGCAGTAGGTCAGGGGTTCGAATCCCTTTTGGCGCGCCAAATGTGGTGGGTATAGCTTAGTTGGTTAAAGCGCCAGTTTGTGGCACTGGAGACCGTGGGTTCGACTCCCACTATCCACCCCACATTTTACCGAATTTAATTTTTATTGGGGTGTAGCCAAGCGGTAAGGCAACGGACTTTGACTCCGTCATTCGCTGGTTCGAATCCAGCCATCCCAGCCATTTACATATTTTATGAGCCATTAGCTCAGTTGGCAGAGCACTTGACTTTTAATCAAGGTGTCCGGGGTTCGAATCCCCGATGGCTCACCATAAAATTAAAAGACCGATGTAAAATCGGTCTTTTTTAATAATATTTATATGAACAATCCTCTAGTTGAACTAAATCGAGTGTATAAAACAAAACGATGATTTACCTAATAAGAAGCATAAACAGCTTATCATAATTAAAATGTGAGGGTATCAATAATTAAATTTATAATTTCATAAACATATGGTAACGGCATAGCGTAAGAATAGAATGTCAAGAAAGCAATACAGGTCTGTGTCGTGCTCACTCACAATTATGGCGCCATAACCCAAATAGCAATTGCTACAATTCAGCAATATTAAAATTACTGAGAAACGAGATGAGCTTTATTGAAAAAAGCGTTTGCTTTAATATTTATTTTTATAATTTTTATGAAAAACTATAAAAGTAATTGAACTCATTCTAGTAAAACCTAAAAACCTTCTACCATACAGTAGAAGGTCATTTTCTATTTTATAAATTAATTAACTAGCTTGAACCGCATTAAAGCTAACGAAAGAGTTAACATTATTTACAAGAGCGTTCCATGACTCACTCAAATATTCAACTACTTTGCTATTATTCCAATAATTAGATATTGGACCTGAAATATTTTCATTCCACTCATTTGATATATTATGTTTTGCTTCAGTTAAGCCAGCTCCTAACGTCTTCACACATTTGTTGTCCGCATCTCTCTCTACACACAAACCTGCAACGTACTGTTTTAATTTAGTAATATAATCTTTGCCTTTTAAAGCGCAAATGGAAGCGTAATCTTTGGTTTTTAAAAATGCCTTAGCTGCGTTTTCTCCAAAATTTCCTTCAGGAGAAAATTCTTTAAGTAAAATTGCTGATACTAATACCGTAGCCGCCGCAGTTAGTGAAAACTTAACAAAACTAGACACCTTGCTGCTACCTTTCTCTTTTCCTTTCGTTTCTGCAAATGTAGATGAATTGCTTTGATCCACCCCTGTGGCCGCAAAACAACTTACTGAAACCATTGATACTGTTAATATAATACTCGCTAAAATAATTGATAAAAATTTTTTCATTTTTTCTACTCCTTAAAATTATACTGTAAATTTATTGTAACATAAAACATATTAAAAGTAAATACCCTATATTTTTTCTATTTTTTAAGTAAAACAAGCTAAATATAATTATTTTTTTCTACCGTTATTCACATTTAGCATCTGCTGTAGTAAAGCAAATAACCTTCGCAGCACCTGCATCCACTAATATTTTTATGCATTCTGCCAAAGTGTTCCCTGTCGTTACAATATCATCACATAATGCTATTTTCTTGTTTTTAAAGTCTACTCCACTTCTAACAGAATATACACCTTTGACATTTTCTGCTCTCTCTTCTCTACTTAATGTATGCTGCGTCTTATTATTTCGTAATTTATTTAGCGTCTCTAAGTACTCTAAACCCAATATTTTCCCTACTCTTTTAGCCACCAGTTCAGCTTGGTTGTATCTTCTTTCCTTTAGTCTTTCTTTTGAAAGTGGCACAGACGTTATATAATCAAATTCTTCTATGCCGTCATCTTGTAAAACGCATTCAGATATACTTTTTGCAAAGAAATCTGCAAAGTTTCTTTGCCCTTCAAATTTAAAATCGCAAATGGCTTTCCTGATGTTTCCTTCGTACGCAAATGCCGATATGCATTTAATGTCATTACCACAAGCAGAAATGATCCTTACATGCCTGCTGGGTTTAAGTTTTTCCATACAGCTGATACAAAATGGACTATTGCTTTCTTCTCTTAGGTCTCCACACGCGATGCAATGTTCAGGGTAAAAAAGTGCAAATATTTTCTTTATAAAATTATAAATTTTCATTCCTACTTCCCCTTATAAGGTAATGTTTCAGGCTTGAATACCTTTTTGTTTTTTTATTATTTTCTACCATTTTGCTTACAGTCCACGGCGTTCCCACCATAATCAATAAATCTTTAGCTCTGGTTACGCCTGTATAAAGTAAATTTCTATAATACAATTGTGGCGCACCAGTATACATCGGCATTATTACAGCGGTGAATTCACTCCCCTGGCTTTTATGCACTGTTATTGCGTATGCTAAGTCTAAATCTATAACCGTTTCGGAATTATAACTTGCAACCTTATCGTCAAACCGCACTGTAAGCGATAAATCCACCTGGTTTATATTTTCAATGATACCTATGTCACCATTGAATATGCCTTCACCGGAGCGCATGTTGTCTCTCACAAAAGGTATATCATAATTATTTTTTATTTGCATGACTTTATCGCCTTGTCTAAAGATGTTCCCATTTACGGTTATTTCTTTTTTGCCGGGCAATGCAGGGTTTAAAGCATCCTGCAAGACTTTGTTTAAGTTTATGGTTCCCACGTTGCCTTTTTTCCCCGGAGCTATCACCTGAATGTCGTCTAATGAAGAATAGTTATACGCTTGTGGAAGTCTGGTTTTGCACAAGTCTTTTATGGTTTTTACTATGTGATCTGGTTTGTTTGCATTTATAAAGAAAAAGTCACCATCTCTTTTTGTCAGTTCGGGCATCTCACCATTAACTATTTTATGCGCATTTGTAACGATGAGGCTTTGCTGCGACTGTCGAAAAATCTCTTTAAGTTCCACCAATGGTATTTCTTCCGAAGAAATCAAATCAGACAAAATATTACCCGGCCCTACAGACGGCAATTGATTCGAGTCTCCCACCAAAATCAGCCTTGTTCCTAAAGGGAGTGCCCTAAGCACACCTTCAAAAACATTCACATCTATCATCGATATTTCGTCCAATATTAGTGCATCACAATTTAAAAGATTTTTTTCATTTTTCTTAAACACCGGTCTATCTTCGCTGTCCCACTCTACCTCCAGTAGCCGGTGGATAGTTTTAGCTTCCTTCTTAGTAACTTCAGACATTCGCTTTGCAGCTCTACCTGTAGGAGCTGCCAAAAAAATTCTTTCTCCGTTTTCTTCCAATATGTTTATAATAGCGTTCAATGTAGTTGTTTTGCCTGTACCCGGTCCACCCGTTAAGACTAATATCCCTTTTTCCAGCGCTTCTTTTATAGCCTTTTTCTGCAAGTCTGCATATTCTATACACTGAGTTTTTTCAATCTCATTTATTTTATCCTCTGTTCCAATTATGCTCCTAGGTGGAAACTTTAGCATCATCAGCAGGCGGCTGGCCGAATACACTTCGCTTGCATGCATTTTATTTAAAAAAATAAACTCTCTATCGTTAAAAAAATCGTGCTGCAAAGCCCCCTCAGACAACAGCTCGTCCAAACTTTCTTCTGTTTTATCTTGACTTACTTCCAGAAAGTTCACAGCTGCCGGTATCAGCTTATCGCGCGGCAAACATGTGTGTCCATTATTCATGTTGTGCTTTAATATGTAAACAATTCCTGCTCTTACTCTGCATTTTTCGTCTAAAGCATTATTTTTTATAAACGCAATTTTATCGGCTCTTTCAAAAGATAATTCTATTGGTTCATCACAGAGTAAATATGGGTTCGCCTGTATAAAGTTCATAGATTCTTTTCCAAAAGTTTTGAAAATTTTTACCGTTTCTTCAGGCGTGACACCATATTTGCCCAGTTCAGACATCAAGGATTTTATGCTAAACAGTTGTTGAAATTCCTCTGAGATTTTTTTCGCTCTGCTTTTAGTCAAACCTTTAACCTCATGCAATTTTTCTGGAGTATTTTCCAATACCTCCAACGTTTTTTCTCCAAAAGTATCAACCAATTTCATAGCTGTCGAAGGTCCTATGCCTTTAATCGCCCCGGAAGATAAATACTTTAATATGGACGTAGCAGTGGTAGGAAGTGATCTCTCATAAGTTTTTACGTTAAATTGCTCCCCATACGCTGGATGAGTTTTAAATTCACCTATAAGGCGCAACTCTTCACCCACGCTTATCCCCGGCATAACTCCTGTGGCGGTGATGTTTTCATCATCATTTGCTATTTCTATTACGCTGTATCCATTTTTCTCATTTACAAATATTAAACTCTCTACAGAACCTATTACTTCAAACAACTTTTTACTTTGCATATTTTCACTTCCATAGTTACATTAAGACTACTATCCCTCTCTATAAAGCTTTTTATTTTAGTTTAGCACAATGAAGTTGACTTCTCAAGTTGCAAAAAATAAAACCATATGCAGCTAGACAAAAGCCACATATAGTTTTATTTTAGCCTTAATAAAAAATTAGTTCTTTCTATTTAAATCCGTTACGACAAGTTTCAATGCTGTACGGTTTTCTCCATCAATTTCCACATTTGCAAATGCTGAAGTACATGAAAGACGTCCTCCAGTTGGTGCTACAAATCCGCCTGCAATGGCAATTGCTTTCATAGCTTGGTTTACAGCTCCTCCGCCTACAGCTTGTAGCTCTACTTCTCCGTCTTCTCTAATTACTCCCGCGATTGCGCCTGCAACTGCATTTGGTTTAGATTTTGATGAAACTTTTAGAATCTCCATGTTCTGCTCCTCCATTTTTGTTTATATATAACATTGTGTAAATATATGATATATTCTTTTCTCGAATTTTGCAATAGTAAATCTAAAAAAATTTTTATATTCGAAAAACTTTGTGCGTTTTTATAATTTTGCTATTATCTTAAAGGGTATATTGTCGTAAAAAGTCCGCAAAATCCATTGTATATTATTCACAACGTAAATCACGTAATTACCAGCCTTTTTATTTCAACAGTTTTTCTCGTTTGCAAGTCTATATCAAATAGCACACATTCCATCTTGTAATCCCCCTCCCCATATTCAAATTTTATAGGCATCTTTTCTTTGAGCTTTTTTATTATTATTTCCGGCTTTATGCCCAGCACAGAATTTATCGGTCCCGTCATACCTAAATCTGTAATATACCCTGTTCCATTTTTCAAAATGCTTTCATCCGCGGTCATTACATGTGTATGTGTACCGAAAACTGCTGAGACTTTTCCATCTAAGTAAAAGCCCATAGCCCTTTTTTCTGAAGTTGTTTCAGCATGAAAGTCCACTATAACTATATCGTTTTCACTCACATGCTTCAATATTTCATCTATTTTCTCAAGCGGATTGTCTAAACTTTCCATATATATAGTGCCCAATAGATTAACTATTATAACATTTCTTTTTAACATATCTATTTTACATACACCTTTGCCCGGTGTAGAGCCTTCCGGGTAATTAGCCGGCCTCAATATATATTCATTATCACTTAAGTAATTATATATCTCTTTCCTTCTAAATGCATGGTTACCTGTTGTGATTACATCTACACCGCTAGAAAATAAAAAGTTCGCAGAATGAGGAGTTATACCGTTCCCCTCTGCTGAGTTTTCCCCATTCGCTATTACTAAGTCTATATCGTAATCTTTTTTTAATTGTGGTAACTTACTCCTTAAAAATTCGCATCCAGCCTTACCAACTACATCTCCTATAGCCAATACCTTCATAATTAACTCCATTTCTAATTTATTTAACTATAATATAACACAACGTCACTTAAAAGCAAATACACCTTGATACTTAAGCTCTATTATGTTAAAATAACATTAAAATAGCGCTAATAAAAAGGAGAAACCAAATGAAGCATTTCTATAAATCATTGAAAATATTTTTAATTTTTTGTATACTATTTTCTTTATCGAGCATTCAGCTTATGTGCTTTGCTGCAAAAAATAAAGTAACACCTGTAAAAACATCTGATGAACTTGTGCTTGCCGTCTCTTCTGCAAAAGACGGGGATATTATCAAACTTGAGGACGACATCGTCCTTAACGAAAGTCTATTAATTAAATCTTCCATTACCGTTGATCTTAGATTTCATAAGATAATCATAAGAAATCCTGACGTTTCCATACGTTGCACTAAGCATTTTAATATCACTGAAGATTATGTAGTAAATCACGCTCCTCATTGGACAACCAAATACGATGAAACTATCGTTCCAGCATACTCATATACCGATGCAACAGGTAAAGTAGTAAATGTACCACCTAGAACCACATATGTCTCAAAAAGGGTGCTTGTGCCGGGGTGGAACGAACACAAAAAGCGCACTGTAACTAAATACTGTGATGATATAAATGTAACAATAAAAAATGGAACTATAGTCAAAACCGCAAAAATTGAAGGAGAAAATGGTATTTACAACAGTTTTAGTCCAAATGGCCAAGATGCTAAATGTACAGCTGCTCCCATATCTGTATATTCAGGTACACTTAACCTTGAAGACATGAAAATTGCAGGTGCAGACGGCGGTAAAGGCGGTAATGGTAATATGGGCAAGCTGTGGCATATTCCATTTTTTACAGGACACGGCGGCAATGGCGGTAATGGTGCAGATGGAAGCCCGGCGGTATACGTATTCCGATCAGAAGTAAAAGTTTCTGTTGATGAACTTTGCATTTTACTTGGAGGTAAAGGTGGCAAGGGTGGACGCGCAGGACGAGCCAACCCTAACTACTGGCTATTTGCCGGCAAAAAAGGACAACCAGGTATGGATGGTCACGATGCCGGGGCAACAAATCAACCCGAAAATATTTATTATGTAAAAAATTCTTAAAAAAGTATTGACCCTAACATTACGTTAGGGTTTATCATTTATTTAGAGCTAATTTAAAACCTTTTGCCGGCACAGGTTATTAGCTCTGGATTAAAAAGGATAGAGGTGATGGTACTATTAAAACTGTAAATCAAGTTGCTAAATTAACAGGGGTTAGCATACGTATGCTTCACTATTACGATAAAATAGACCTATTTAAGCCTAGTAATGTTTCTCCTGTTGGCTACAGGCTTTATTCAGATAGTGATCTTGAAACTTTACAGCAAATTTTATTTTTCAAGGAGCTCGACTTTTCATTAAAAGACATAAAATCCATCATCAATAGTCCCCTTTTTGATAAAGAAAAAGCTTTAAAAAGTCATAAAGAATTGTTGTTTTTAAAGAAAAAAAGGCTCGAAAGACTTATCAAACTTATTGATAAAATATTGAAAGGAGATGTAAATATGGACTTCAACGAATTTGATTCACAACAAATAGAAAGTCTTCAGAAACAGTATGCGCAAGAAGCTTCAGAGCTTTACTCTCAGTCTGAAAGTTACAGGGAATTTGAGAAAAAAACTTCAACTTACAGCCAAAACGATTGGGATAAAGTAAACAGCGGTATGGTTGCTATATTTAAAAAATTTAGTGGCACCATGAAATATGGTGAAAACTCTACTCAAGCACAAACTGTCGTAGATGAATGGAAAAAATATATTTCTGAAAATTTTTACAGTTGTAACAACGATATTCTAAAATGCCTTGGTGAATTATATGTTCAAGATGCGCGTTTTGCCGAAAATATCGATAAAGTAAAACCTGGTTTGTCGGCATTTATAAGCAAAGCAATAGAAATATATTGTAAAGAAAACTAAGTGCCCCAAAGTATACAAATAAAATAAGCTTTAAAAAAATCCACCAAGTAAGAAGTTGGTGGATTTTTATTTATAACACTAATGAAGGCGCTGAGTATATTCTAGATTGAAGTTCTTGGTTAAGCATGTACAAACCTTTCGGGTCAGAACCAAACAGTTCCATCTTCGCAATAAGGTCATTTGCATTAGTTTCCTCTTCACCTTGCTCTTTTATGAACCAATCTAAAAATTGCATGGTTCTAAAATCTTTTATTTCATTCGCTGTAGCATAAATGTCATTTATCAACGATGTAACATATTCCTCATGCTCAAGCCCTACTTTTAACGGATCAATATTATCTTTAAAAGCCTTATCTGGTTTTGATATAGATTCAAGGATAACGCTCTCTCCATTATTTTGAAGATATTTATAGAAAAGCATTGCATGGTCGCGTTCCTCTTGCGCCTGAACCATATACCAATTCGCAAAACCGGAAAGTCCCTTAGATTCATAATAATTTGAAATATCTAAGTATAAATAAGCCGAATAAAATTCTTTGTTTACCTGGTCATTTAGTAAATCAACTATCTTTTTGTTTAACATATTTTTTTCACTCCCTATTATAATCTTCTTTATTGTCGTCACCTAAAGTATAATACTTCTTTTCCAAAATGTCTACTACAAAAACTATTTTTTGTGCAATAGAATGTGCCATTTATCCAGTTTTTTTAGTACGCTTAGCATTTTCATCTTTATAATCCTGTGGCCAAGTCATGCACTCGATAAAATCAAAGTTATCTTTTTTACATTTTATCACTACCCCATATTCTTTTGAATTTTGGTAGTCTGCATTAATAGGATTTGTAAATGTAATGTTGCATACAGTCGCTACAGTCAATATTATCGTAATTAGTTTTTTTCAATATTACTTTCCCTCATTGCTATTTGTTAGAAATTTTGTTTCTTTGTCTACAAATCTATCTGCAAATTCTCCCTTATATCCATTACAGTAAATATTCGCAACGTTATCACATTCTTTTACATCGTCTAAGTTTTTCCATAAACATTCGATGCTCCTTAGTGCCCGTTCTTTACAGTCTTCTAATGGCGCACCTATTAAATCACATTCCAGTTTCGCAAATGCATTGTCCAGGTTCTTTTTAGATATCTTGTATTTCACACCCTCTACATCTTCAAAAGTCGTAGCAACATTACTGCATCCGGGCTCTTTCGTCGTCGACATTATCAGAAGATTGTTGCCCATCCAGTCATGGTCGCAAACAGATTTGGATACCGACTTTTTCAAGTTCGCATATTTATCGATTCCTATTCGTGCATTTTCTGCATCTTTTTCTGAAAAAAAGCAATTGTAAATGTTCACACTCAAGTAAGTCGCTACAGCAAAACCAAGCACAGCCCCCACCGCTATAGGTGCACTAACTACAGCAATAGCACCTCCAGTAACAGCACTAGTAGCAGTAACAGCACCAACAGCCGCAGTTTCTGCTCCAGCAGCAGTTGCAACAGCAGCACCTGTCCCACCTGACGCTATAGCTAGGTTCGCTATAAACGAACCCATCTTTGCACCTACTGCCAGCCCAAGCGTAGATCCTAATCCTAATGAAATACCTGTTGCTATTCCAGCTTTGGCTTTTCCACCTTCTATCGCTTCTAACTTTTCTCCGTCCGTCAGTGGGACTTTTATGTAACCTTCTTTTTTAAATTCTTCTTTTAATTTCTCAAGCTGTTTCTTAAGCGCTTCGGAGTCCGTTACATTTATGTTCTTTATGATTTCCCACATTCTCAGACCCAAATAAACCACAGCTTCCGGACCTGCTTTTGAATTCCATGATCTTATCAGCTCTCCCCAGGCATCTTTTATTTTTTCATCTAATCTATCTTTTATGTTTTTAGTCGCTTCATATCTAACTATTTCGACATCCTTATCCTTTAACTCCTGTGATACCCATTCATTCTCATCATATATTGCTTCTTCCAAATTCAGTCTTTTAACTGAAATCGAAGGAACCTTGCATTTGGCAAAAGATTGCACATTAGAAACTTGTAGAATATTTAAAAGTGAAATAATTATTGCAATTAGTTTTTTCATTATTATAGTTCTCCCTTTTCTACCTTTTTAGTAATATTTCTTTGAGGAACAATGGACGGACAGCTAGATCCCCAGCATTCTATTTTTACTCCATTTTTTCTAATTTTTTGGATTTTTTCCTCATCAAGATATGGATCTTCAAGGTCTCCATAGTTGTCGATGTATTTGAAAAAGCTTCTATGTATCCACTTATTTCTTGTCTTCTCCGTGTTGCAATCAAGTATCTGCATGAGATAGTTGTTATCTTGACCTATTTTGAAACCCCAAAAAAATGCAGCGAGTAAAATTATATACGAAATGCAAAGTTCCGCTAGTTTCACACCCGATGGTACGGCTACATTTTGCACTTGTTGTTCTTTAGCATTGTTTTTGTACAGTCGAGAGTTTATCATTTTTACAGTTTTGTAGCACAATAAAGCCACTGCTGTCGGTATAGTTATGAATGCAGAGCTGGTCAAGACATCCTTAAATTTCCAACTATTTGCCCTTCGGTAACATTCTTTTGCTTCCGGATCCACGTTTTTTAAAAAGTCATCAAGCTTTTCACTGCTAACGTAAATAAGTTTATAATCATCAGTATACGAACCTTTTTTTCGTATAACTTTGTCGATTCCAAGTGCCCCCGCACTTAGTGTAATGTTGCATACAGTCGCTACAGTCAATATTATCGTAATTAGTTTTTTCATTATTATCACACTTTCTGATTTTATTTTTGGTCGCTTTTTAAGTATCAAGGTATTTTTATGAACCAAAGTTGTCTAATTTAAGTTTAATTATACCAAATATTCTTCTATTCAGCAAGACAGCCTGTGTAAAACTTGCTATGATAAAAATTTAAAATTTAGAGTTTACTTTTCACTTTTTTTGCTTATAATTAATTGTAGATGTAAATAAGGAGGAAGTAAAAATGATAACAATAAATAAGGATACAATAATAGGCGATATACTCGATGAGGACCCTACCACCGCAACCTATTTTTTAGAGATGGGAATGCATTGTTTAGGCTGTCCTTCTTCAAGAGGAGAAAGCATTGAACAGGCCTGTGCTGTTCATGGGGTGGACTGTGAAGTTCTAGTTGAGAGATTGAAAAATCATATAGGGCAACTTTAAAAAATAGCCGCCAAGTTTTTCTAGGCGGCATTTTAAATGTTAAAGTGAGGGGATTTGGCAGTGAAACCATACCGGCTTTTTTCTTTAGATGAAAGATTGGCTTGCTGTGTAAAATTTGTAAGAAAAAATGCAAAGGTGGTAGATGTTGGGACAGACCATGCATATCTGCCAATTTACCTCGTAAAAACCGGAATAATTACTCATGCTATAGCTTCAGATTTGAGAGAAGGTCCTCTTGCAAATGCGGAAAAAAATATAAACAGATATGGACTGACTGAACATATAAAAACTGTGCTATCAAACGGACTTGAAAACGTTCCTGAAACTGAAGCAGAGGACGTTATTATATCTGGTATGGGTGGAGAAGTTATAATTGATATAATAAAAAATGCCAAATGGTTAAAAAATGCAGATAAAAGGTTGATATTGCAGCCAATGAGCGAAGATGAAAAATTACGTGACTTCTTAAAGGATAATATGTTTTTAGTTGAACGCGAAGAGGCTGTGATATCTAAAAACAAAGTTTATACAGTTATGAGCGTAAAATATGTAGAACGAAAATTTAATGTGCCAAAATTATATACATATATTGGACAGCTGAAAGCGGCCTCTTCTCTGGAAGCTGCAACTTATATACAGAAAAAAATAAAAAGCCTAGAAAAAAGAGCCATAGGTTTAAAAGCACTAAACAAAACTTCGGAGTATGTGGAAATATGTAAAATAATAGAGGAATTGAAAAGATTAATCGAAAGGAATAATTTGCATGGTTACAGTTAACGACGTATATGCTTTTTTAAACGAAATTGCACCGTTTGAGTATAGTTTTAGCTTTGACAATGTGGGTATTTTAATTGGAAATAAAAGCGCAAAAGTAGATAAAGTTTTACTCAGCTTGGATTTAACAAGTGAAGTGCTGGAAGAAGCTAATCAACTGGGTGTACAGCTGGTTATCACCCATCACCCGGTTATATTTGATCCTGTAAAAAGTATACTGTCTGATGACTTGCTGTACAGGGTAATAAAGTCAAATATAAGTGTTATTTCGGCTCATACTAACCTAGACATAGCTGAAAATGGCGTCAACTTCCATTTAGCTAGGGCTTTAGGTATAAAAGAAACAAAGGCACTATCGGAAGTAAACTTTGGTAGTAAAAAGTTGCCGTTTGGAGTTGTTGGAAGCTTAGATAAGAAATATTCATGTAAAGAGTTTGCACAGTTCGTAAAAAGAAGCTTAATTTGCGATGGAGTAAGATATTCGAACTTATGCGATAAAAAAATAAAAAAGGTAGCTGTAGGTTCAGGTGCGTGTGGAGAGCTTGTGTTTGAGGCGAAAAAAATGAACGCAGATGTTTTCGTTACGGGAGAAATAAAGCATCATGAGCTATTATTTGCTAAGGAAAATAGCATTTGTGTAGTGGATGTGGGGCATTATAAATCGGAAAATGTGGTGATTGAGCCACTTGCATTGATGCTTCACCGCAAGTTCGGTAACGTAATGTTTTTTACTTCAACTGTTGATATAGACAGCATGAGATATTTGTAAGTGTGTTTGAGCGCGCATCCCAATAAAACTTTGTTTTATTGGGATGCGCCGAGCTTTGAATTTATGCAAAGCTCGGCGCGTGTTGAAAGCTATATAGCTTTCAACACGCGCGCTCTAATTAGAGGTATAATTGAAGTGGGAGGAAATTAAAATGGCGTTTGACGGAGCCTTATTAAAGTGCGTAAAATCAGAACTTGAAGAAAACTTAATGGACTCAAAAGTAGATAAAATTCATCAACCGTCTAAAGACGAGTTAATTATCACATTTAGATCAAGATCCGGTAACTATAAATTGTTAATTTCAATAAAGGCAAACAGTTCAAGAATTCACTTAACTAACAAACCTATAGAAAACCCGAAAGTACCACCTATGATCTGCATGCTTTTAAGAAAAAAGTTAGCAGGGGCAAAGCTTGTAAACATAAGGCAAAAGGGACTAGAGCGAGTTTTGTTTTTTGACTTTGACACGGTAAATGATATATTTGAAAAGCAGCGTTTGATACTTATCGTTGAAATAATGGGTAAGTACAGTAACGTCATACTTGCTGACAAAAATTATAACATTATAGATGCATTGCGGAGAGTAAACGAAGACATGTCGTCTAAGCGGCAAGTCTTGCCGGGAGTTAAATATACCCTACCTCCGAGTCAAGGAAAACTTAATATATTAAATGAACAAATAGCAAATATAGCTCAAAAAATTGCCGAAAGCAAGCTCGAAAGCACAAGCAATGTTGTCTCACACACCATACAGGGGTTATCTTCTGTAGTATGTGATGAAATTGAGTTTTTAAATAGCATATCTAAAAGTAAAAATCCTTTAGAGGAAACCTTGTCGACCTTAAAAAGACATATAAATAGCAAATTGCACGCAGGTTATATGGTCACGAGTCCTAGCGGCAAGATGATAGACTTTACTTTCATTCCTGTGAAGCATTTTGAAGAAAGTGGATACATTGTAAAAAAGTTCGATACGATATCTGAAATGCTCGATGCGTTTTATTATGAAAAAGACTCTTACGATCGGGTAAAAAGCAAAAACCAATTTTTATTTAAGCACCTGCACAACTTAAGCACGAAGCTAAACAAAAAGTTAAAAATATTAAATAAAGAGCTTATGCAAAGTCATGATAAAGAAAAATTTAAAGTACAAGCGGACATTTTAAATGCAAACATATATAAGATAGAAAAAGGGCTTACGCAAATTGAACTTGAAAATTTTTATGACGAAGAACATAAAAAAGTACAAATCAACTTGGATCCTAGCCTTTCACCGATAGATAATGTGCAACAGTACTATAAAAAATATAAAAAAGCTAAAAATGCTGAAAAAATCTTAGCTGAGCAGATAGAAAAAACAGCTGATGAACTACAGTACATTAACACAGTTTTATTTGAGCTAGAAAATGTGCAAAACGAGCAAGAATTAAATGAAATACACTCAGAGTTGGTAAATGGAGGATATTTAAAAAATAAAGATAAAAATTCTAAAATAAAGAATAAAAACACATGCAAATTTTTAAAATTCAAAACTGATGATGGATATGAAATTTTAGTTGGAAAAAACAATGTTCAAAATGATCAGTTGACGCTTAAGAAAGCTAAAAATTGCGATATCTGGTTTCATGTTAAGGACTGCCCAGGTTCACACACTGTTTTAATTTCAAACCAAGAGCAAGTGCCTGATTCATCGTTAGTTCAGGCAGCAGTTATAGCGGCGTTTTACAGTAAGGCTAAAAATTCTGCGCAAGTCCCTGTTGATTTTACAGCTATAAAAAACGTAAAAAAACCTAACGGCGCAAAGCCAGGCATGGTTATTTATGAAAATTATAAGACTTTATATGTCACTCCAACATGTGAAATGATAAATAAATTAAAACAGGAAAATTAGTCTTTAATGTTTTTAAAATATTTCAAAAAGCAGTTGACTTACATCTATATGTAGAATATAATTTATAAAGTGCACATAACAATACACAATATATAGTAAGGAAGAGAAAATATGATAAGCACAATAGTTAAAAGAGATGGAAGAAAAGTAAATTTTGACAGTAAGAAAATCTCCGATGCCATATTCAAGGCTGCTGTTGCCGCGGGAGGAAATGATCATGACCTTTCAGAATCATTGGCACAGCAAGTTGTTGGATATTTAGAGGCAGACCACGATAAGGATCATATCACAGTCGAGCATATTCAAGATGTAGTGGAGAAGATATTAATCGAAAATGGTCACGCGCAAACAGCTAAGGAATACATTTTGTACAGAGCTGACCGAACCAGAGCTAGAGAAATGAACACGAAGCTGATGAAAATCTATGAAGGGCTTACTTTTAAATCGGCAAAAGACAACGATGTGAAAAGAGAAAACGCCAACATAGACGGTGATACCGCCATGGGTACAATGCTTAAATATGGTTCTGAAGGGGCAAAACGTTTTTATGAAATGTACATTTTGGATCCTAAAATAGCAAAAGCTCACGCTGAAGGCGACATTCATATCCATGATTTGGACTTTTTGACATTGACAACCACGTGCTGTCAGATAGACCTAGATAAACTTTTTACGAATGGATTTTCCACAGGACATGGATTTTTAAGAGAACCAAATGAAATTATGAGCTATGCTGCACTTGCTTGCATAGCTATACAGGCAAACCAGAACGACCAACATGGCGGGCAGAGCGTTCCGAATTTCGACTACGCTTTAGCAAAGGGTGTAGCCAAAACCTACAAGAGAACCTACCGGCAGAATGTCGCTAAAGCTATTGAACTTTTGACTGAAAAAGAAAATAGCGATGCTTATTCGAAATTTTTAATGAATAAAATAGAAGAACAAACTGGTTTATGTGTGAAATTAGAAGATAGCGAAAAGTATCATGAAATTGAAAAGGAGCTTTTGGTAGAAGAATTCGGTGAGTCTGTAGCTAGGAAGATACAAAAATTTGCTAAAGAACATGCTTATTCCGAGACAAATAGATCTACATATCAAGCTATGGAAGCTTTGATTCATAACTTAAATACCATGCACTCAAGAGCCGGTGCACAGGTACCATTTAGTTCTATAAACTACGGGCTGGACACTAGTCCAGAAGGCAGAATGGTCATAAAAAATGTCTTATTGGCCACTGAAAAGGGCCTCGGCAATAACGAAACTCCAATATTTCCTATACACATTTTCAAAGTAAAAGATGGCATAAACTATAATACGACAGATCCTAACTATGATTTATTTAAATTGGCATGCAGAGTAAGCTCGAAGCGGCTGTTTCCTAACTTTTCCTTTATTGACGCTCCTTTTAATTTGAAATATTATCAAAAAGGCAAACCCGAAACGGAAGTTGCTTACATGGGTTGCAGGACGAGAGTTGTTGCAAATCACTTCGACCCAAGCAGGGAAATCGTAAATGGACGAGGAAATTTAAGTTTTACATCTGTTAACTTACCAAGAATAGCTATAAAGAGTAACCACGATGTCGATGCTTTCTTTAAAGAGCTAGACGAAAAAATAGATTTAGTTATAGAGCAGTTGCTGGCTAGGTTTGAGCTGCAAGCCATAAAGAAAGTGCGAAATTATCCTTTTCTTATGGGGCAAGGTGTTTGGATAGATTCTGAGAAATTAGGCTTAGACGATGAAGTCAGAGAAGTGCTAAAACATGGAACGTTAACGTTGGGCTTTATAGGTCTTGCAGAAGCTTTGAAAGCGCTGATCGGATCTCATCATGGAGAAAGCGATGAAGCTCAACAGTTGGGACTTAAGATTGTTAGCCATATGAGAGAGCGCATGGATGAAGCTACCAACAAATATAACTTGAACTTTTCCCTCATAGCTACTCCTGCTGAGGGCTTATCCGGAAGATTTGTTAGAATTGATGCTAAAAAATTTGGCAAGATTCCGGGTGTCACAGACAGAGACTATTATACAAATTCGTTCCATATCCCAGTTTATTACAACATTTCATCTTGGAATAAAATAAAAAAAGAGGCTCCGTATCATGCTCTAACGAACGGAGGACATATATCTTATGTAGAGTTGGACGGAGACCCTGCTAATAATTTGGAAGCATTTGAGCAAATCGTAAGATGCATGAAAGAATCCGGCATAGGTTATGGTTCTATCAACCACCCTGTAGACAGAGACCCCGTTTGCGGATACACCGGCATTATAAACGATGTTTGTCCTAAATGCGGAAGGACAGAAAATGATGGCAATCAGCCATTTGAAAGAATCAGGAGGATTACAGGCTATTTGGTTGGCACAATAGACCGCTTTAATAACGCAAAAAGAGCAGAAGAGAAAGACAGAGTGAAACATAGTATCAGTGCTTCGGAGGGAAACTAGAGGTAAAAAATGAGCAAAATTAGACTATCAGGAATAATTGAAGAATCAATAGTTGATGGACCGGGAATTAGATTTGTTATATTCTCTCAGGGGTGCCCGCACCACTGCAAGGGCTGTCACAACCCGCAAACTTTCGACCCCTCCGGAGGATATGAATACGATACAAATAATCTAATAATGAAAATTAAAAAGAACCCCCTTTTAAAGGGGGTTACCTTTTCTGGTGGTGAACCTTTCCTTCAAGCAGAAGCTTTTACAGAGCTAGCAAGAGAAATTCACTCGCTGGGCTTAGACGTAATGTCATACACTGGCTATGTTTTTGAGGACTTAATAGCTTGCAAAGAAAATATATCCTGGCAAAATCTCTTACATAATATAGACATTCTGGTTGATGGCCCATTTTTGCTCGAGAAAAAAAGCCTGTTATTGAAATTTAGGGGTTCAGAAAATCAAAGAATAATAAATGTAAATGAATCTTTGAGAAATAATAAAGCTGCATTATTTTATATAAAATAAATAAATTTTAAAATATTAATTATTGTTTTTGTATTTTTAGTAGATTACACAACATAATTTTGACAAAATTCTATTGATATGTTATAATATCAATAGAATTTTATTTATGGGGAAATTATCATGAAAAAATACTTATCTTTCTTATTGATCCTTGCTACTTTACTCAGTACAACGTCCGCTGTCACTTGTTTTGGTACTCAAAGAAGTCAAAATGATGTAGAAATATTTACAGATTTTGCTGGCAAAGAAAATTCTAATGTTTTTACAAAATTCATTAAAAATTTGGCACATTTTGTGAATCGTCTTATGTTTTGTACTACGGTGGCTTCATTGACATATCTATATGGATACAGTAAGGGTTACAATGAAAATAATTTTCTTACTAAAAGCAAGCAATGTTTAGACAGGTTGATGCAAGGCACAGCTGCAAATGATAAAAATTGTGGTTTGCCATTAGAAATCATCATTTGGGACGGATTTAAATCGGAAGTTAATAATTTTTTAAGTTACTTTAAAGGAGCAAAATAAATGAAAAAAATAATATCTGCAATACTATCTTTAATAATGTTCTGCTCAGCAACAGTTTATTGTAGCTTTGCTGAAGAGAATGACACAAATGTACAATTTAATTTCTCTAATGCGGCTATTAAGCCCAGTGGGAATAAATTTAAACTCAATGAACCTTTCTTAAGTTACATAAAAAAAGTAGCACAGATCTGCTATGTATGTGGTATTTATTTTTTAGCAAAAAAACTTATAGTTATGGCTATCCATAACAGCGCTAACGCTGCTCAAGAAACATGTCTCCAAAATGTGAGAAATGCATGTGAACAGCGAAATGATGGAACTTTTGCAGATTGTTATTATTTCATGTCAAAAACAGTATGCGGGGTGAATGCATAATGAAAAAAATAATATCAATACTTGCAACGATTTTAACTCTGCTTCCTATAGTCGTAAATACCTCTTATGCTTCAAACGAAAAAGATGAAAAGGTAACATCAATCATTGAAACAGCCGATAAAACAAAAAAAGATACAGTTGAGCAAAAATCAACTGATAAAGTAGAAGATAAAAAAATAAAAATTACACGCAAGATCTCTTATGGAGCTTTATCCTTGTTTTTTACATACATATCGTATTCTTATATCCAAGCCTCCTCGTGTTTATCAACCTGCCAAAGCAACATTAATCAACTCAGTAAAAAACTTGCTGAAGGCTGGTATCAAAAAGCAAAAAAACGAATCCCAAATTTACCTGATTTCCGCGAACAATTGTTCCAAATAGACACTTATAGATTCCTTGAACATGACCTAGGTTTGTGCAAAGGCTTTTTCCTTCATGAGCGTGTCCTTTCGAAAATACAAGATATTCCTTTGATTTTCAATTCAAAATTACATGAGTTTTATTTAAAACTTAACTCAATAAAAAACACTTTGCTGGGTAGAAATTCTCTTCAAGTTTATAAGTCGGAACAATAACTGTTGTAGCTGCTATTGTAGATTTTAGATGCAGATTCAACTTTATTGTCACCAAAAATATAATACAAACGATCTTTTAACTCATCAGGAAGATACTGCTGAAACACCCAATGGTTCTTGAAATCATGGGGATAGAGGTAAGTATCTTCCTTTTTTAATTGTTCTCCACTTGTATCGCAGTGTACGTTTTGCAAATGTCTGGGAACGGGGTAAACTTGCCCAGATTCTATGTCATTAAATGCTGCATTTACAGCTTTGTAAGCGGAATTAGACTTTGGCGAAGTTGCCACCAAAATCACAGCATCGGCTAGCGGTATTTTTGCTTCAGGTATACCTACTTGCATGGCTATATCTGTACATGCTTTTACTATTGGCATTATTTGAGGGTAAGCTAGTCCTACGTCCTCACAAGCACATACGAGAAGCCTTCGGCAAACTGAAACTAATTCTCCTGCTAAAAGTAACCTTGATAAATAATAAACCGATGCGTTAGGGTCAGAGCCACGCATTGACTTTTGAAACGCCGAAAGTAGGTCGTAATGGTCATCTCCTACATTGTTGTAAGAGAAGGTGCTTGAATTGGATATTTGTTCCACTAGGTTTTTATCAATTACTTTTTTGTTGTCTTTTTTTACTGCAGACAAAAAGCAAACTTCAAAAAGATTTATAGCTTTTCGTACATCTCCACCGGACATTTTACTGAGCTTCTCCAGCACATCTTCAGGCACCTGTATATCTATCTTGCTTTCGTCTTCAAGAAATATTTTCGCCCGAGTTAGGGCTTTTTTTATTGCAGCTGAATTTATTTTCTTAAATTCAAATACACTACACCTACTAAGCAGTGCATTATATATGTAAAAAATAGGATTTTCAGTGGTGGAAGCTATCAAAGTTATTTTTCCGTTCTCTATAAATTCAAGCAAAGATTGTTGCTGCTTTTTATTAAAATATTGTATTTCGTCTATGTACAAAAGTATGCCGTTTGGAGCCAACAGAGTGTCTATTTCCGACAATATTTCTTTTATATCAGAAATGGACACAGTTGTAGCGTTTATTTTATGAAGTTTCAAATCGGTTTGTTTTGAAATTATCCGCGCTAAAGTCGTTTTACCAGTACCTGGCGGTCCGTAAAATATCATATTGGGAACTTGCTTAGATTTTATTAAATTTGAAAGCAACTTGTTTTTCCCCAGTAGATGCTCTTGCCCTACCATTTCGTCTAATGCCTTTGGCCTGATTCTGTCGGCTAGTGGTACGTTCATGTTGTCTCCTTGTTTGAACTTTTTTATATTAAGTATATACCTATTTCTTTCATTTTGCGAGCTTTTTTGTTCCTGGCATGGTATAATGTCTTTAGCTTTAATGAAAAGGGTGAAATGATGCTACAGCTGCTATTAGGACGAGCA
Source organism: uncultured Oscillospiraceae bacterium (assembly GCA_900549775.1). Classification (GTDB taxonomy): domain Bacteria; phylum Bacillota; class Clostridia; order Oscillospirales; family Acutalibacteraceae; genus UMGS1224. The sequence goes on from URPR01000006.1 coordinate 39,342, forward strand.
GGGTCTGGAAAAACTCATACCATAAAACGTAAAATTTTACAAAAAATAAATGAAAATAAAAAAAACATACTTCTTATCGTTCCGGAGCAAATATCGTTTGAGACAGAAAAAGATATGCTAAGTTTTCTGGGAGAAAAATTAAACACACAGGTATTAATTACCAGTTTTAAAAGATTGGCTGAGTACATATTTGAAAAAACCGGAAATTTTCCTAAAGAGCGCATAAGTACTGCAGATAAGACACTTTTGATGAGTTTGGCCATCGATTCTATAAAGAAAGATTTAAAGTTATATAAAGATTCTAGCGACAAAGAACTTATTGACATTATGTTGAGCGCGAGCGATGAGTTTAAAAAGTGCTATGTTGAAAATGTTGAACTTGAAAAGATTATCAATAAGCTACAAAATAAAATATTAAAATACAAGCTAGATGATACTATCAAGATTCTTGATAGCTACAACAAAATGCTGTCCGGGAAATATCTTGACCCTATGGATGAACTTTCGCTCGCGTACCGTGAGCTTCGTAGTTGTAACATTTTCAAAGATTTTTATGTTTTTGTAGATGGGTTCGATGGTTTCACACAACAGCAAATGTTGATATTAACACAAATAGCTTTAGATTCAGCTTATACGTGCGTTTCCTTTTGCGCGTATGAGGAGGAATTTGTAAAAGAACAACCTGACTTGTTTTCTCCTATTTATAAAAACATCAGAAAAATCTTGGACATGGCAAAAGAAAATAATGTCGCAATGTCCGAACCTATATTCTTAAGCGAAAACCATAGGGCTGCAAATGAGTTAAATATTTTAGAAAAAAACTTTTTCCGCTCAAATAAAACGGTTTACGAAGGTGCTGTAAACGACATTGTAGTTTACAGAGCCAAAAACTTGTACGATGAAGTTGACTTTGTTGCAAGGACTATCAAACGGTTGGTTTTTAAGGAAAACTGTAAGTATAGAGACATTTCTGTAATCTCAAGGAGCGTGGAAAGCTATGAAGGAGTAATTGAAAATTGCTTTAAAAAATACAATATTCCTCTGTTTCTCGATAAACGAGAACCAATAGACTCAAAGCCGCTTACGCAGTTCATTGTAGCTCTGTTGAACATAATGAGAACAAACTTTTCATCAGAATACGTGTTCAAATATTTGAAAATAGGCTTGTTGGATTTTTCTTATGAAGAAATTTCCGATTTGGAAAATTATGTTTTATTATGGGGAATAGACCACGACCAATGGAAGGCAAACTTTTCAGCTAGCCCAAGTGGCATATCTAAAAAAATAACAGATGAGGACACTGAAAAACTAAAAGAACTTAATGCCATCAGAGAAAAAATAATCTTACCTATTTTAAAATTTTCCGATAAAGTAAAATCTTGTGACGGAGAAAAGTTTACAAAAGAATTATACAATTTCATAGAAACCATAAAATTAAGGAATAAATTGGAGGATTTTGCTGAAAAGTTAGCACAAGCCGGAAACGACATTCTAGCCGCAGAACAGCCGCGGTTGTGGGATTTAACGATGGATATATTGGATAAGATGGCGTTCCTTTTAAAGGGTACAAAAACCTCTGTAGGCAAGTACTTGCAGCTTTTGAAATTAGTAGTTTTATCGAGCGATTTGGGAACAATACCGGCAAAACTTGATGAAGTGACATTTAGCGCAGCCAACAGGCCACAGCCAAAGGAGTCCAACATTGTATTTATTATTGGTGCAAACGAAGGAGATTTCCCCCGAAAACCTGCCAGTGCTGGCGTTTTTTCAGACAGCGAACGCTGCCAGCTTATTTCTCTAGGCGTAAACATGTACGATTCCCTTGAGGGCATTGCGATGACTGAAAGATTTTTAGCTTACAAGGCCGTAAGCAACGCTAGCAAGAAGCTGTTTGTGACTTTCAGCACTTCTACCCTCACCGGCGGTGTGAAAAAGCCATCGGAAATTATAAGAAATATTGAAAGTATTTTTCCAAAAGTTAAAATTCTAGATGAATTTTCATTTGAGCAATGTGATGAAATTTGGTCCCTTGAACAGGCTCTGGAGGCTTGTTCAGAACATTTAAATGATGGTTCCAGGTTTTCTAACACTTTGAAACATTATTTTTTAAACAGTAAATATAAAAACTACATAGAAAATTTAGAAAAGGCCATAAAAGGGAAATCGTTTGAATTGCAATGTGAAGAGAGCGGTAAACTTTTGTTCGGAGATAACTTAAAATTCTCTGCTTCGCAGGTTGAAAAATATTATTCTTGTCCGTTTCAATTTTTTTGTCAGTATGGGCTCCTTGCAAAAAGTAGAAATAAAGCAACCTTTGACTCGCTAGAGTACGGCAATTTGATGCATTTTGTTTTGGAAAAAGTTCTATCAAGCCTGAGCGATAAAGAGATATTGTGCACCACAGACTCAGAGCTTGAAAAAGTGATAGTTGAAAAGTTAAACTTATACATAAAACTAAAACTGGGTTCTTGGAACGGCAAAAGCAAAAGGTTTCAATATCTCTTTTCAAGGCTCACAAAGGCCGCTGTACCTATAATACGTCATATTGCAGAGGAGCTTTCTCAAAGTGAATTTAAAGCAACAGATTTTGAACTAAGTATAAGTGAAAACAGCAACGTTCAACCCATGAAAATGCAATTGCCAGACGGAACCTTCGTTGAAGTTGAAGGTAAAATCGACCGTGTAGATATCATGAAGAAAAGCTCTGAAAATTACGTTAGAGTTATTGACTATAAAACCGGCGCGAAGGAATTTAAACTATCGGACATTTTATATGGCTTAAACCTTCAAATGTTGATTTATTTGATGATACTCTCAAAAAGCCCAAGCGGAAAATATAAAAACATAGTTCCGTGCGGCATTTTGTACATGCCGTCTATAAAGCCTGTCGTGTCAGCCTTGAAAAATACTGGAAAAGAAAAAATAGAAAGCCAAAAATTAAAGAAACTTAGAATGAATGGGCTCTTGTTAGAGTCTGCAGAAGTGATTTGCGGCATGGAAAAGGACGCTAAAGGAATATTTATTCCGGCATACTTGAAAAATGGGCAAGTGCAGAAAAATGAGTCCGTGGTCAGTGCCGCAAATATGGGAAAAATTTTAAAACATATTGAAAACCTCATTATCAATATGGCAAATGAGTTAAAAAGCGGAAAAATACGTCCTAATCCTGTAAAAGGCCTGTACGATGCCTGTGAATTTTGTAATTATAGTGAAATATGTAACTTCACAGAGGATGAATCTGGAAAGCACGTAGAGAAAAAATCTAACGAAGAAGTTATGGAACTTTTACTGGATAAACCTTGAGCTAGATGAAAAGAAGGTGAACTTTTGGAAAACAAAAAATGGACAAAACCACAACTTGATGCAATAAATGCAAGAAACGGGAGCATTCTAGTATCTGCGGCTGCAGGCTCAGGAAAAACAGCTGTGCTTGTGCAGAGAGTAATTGAGATATTGGTAGACGAAGAAAATCCATGCGACGCCGATAAACTTCTAATAGTGACGTTTACTAACGCTGCCGCCGCCGAAATGAAAGAAAGAATATCCGAAAGATTGTCAGAGCTAATACGCCAACGACCGTTTGACAATAGACTGAAAAGGCAGCAGGTTTTGCTGTCAAATGCCCACATAAGCACTATACATAGCTTCTGCAACAACATTATACGGGAGCACTTTTATATTTTAGGAGTATCAAAAGATTTCAAAATCGCGGATACCAGCGAGATGTCCCTTTTGAGAGAAGACGCTATAGCCAACATTCTTGACAACAACTATAACAGCGGCAGCAGAGCTTTTTTTAACCTTGTAGAAGCTTTTAGTTCTGAAAAAAACGATAAACGTTTGGTCCAAATTATAAATTTGCTCTATGATTTTATAAGATCGCATCCATTTCCTGAGTTGTGGCTTGATGAAAAAATTTTGATGTACGATAGTAATTCTCCAATAGAAAATACTCCATTTGGAAAAGTTTTAATAAACTACAGCATGTCATTGATAGAATATTGCATAACCTCAGTAAAACGGCTTGTTTCTCTAGTTGAAGGCCATGAAATCTTGTGCGCTTATTTGCAAACTTTCAACGAAGATTTAACGGAATTAGAAAAAGTAAAAACTTCTTTGGGCAACGATACCTGGGACGAAATCTTTAAAGTTGTTGGACTATTAAAGCTTGCTACTTTAAAAAGGGTATCTGGCGTTTCTGATGACCCAATAAAAATCAAGGTTATGGAAAAGCGAAAAGAAATTAAGAATATCATCTCACAAGTACAAAGTTTATTTTGTTCGAGTAGCGATGAATGCAAAGCCGATACTGAAAAGTTGCGCTATATTGTATCAGAGTTGTTCTCTGTAGTAAAACAGTTTTCACAGAAACTCGATGAGTTAAAAAAAGAAAGAGACATTTGTGACTTCGGAGACCTAGAACATTTAGTTATAAAGCTGCTAGTTAATCCTGACAAAAATAATAGTTTAGGTTTTTTAAGGACAGAACAAGCTGTAGAGTTGTCTAAGAGATTTAACTTTGTGATGGTGGATGAATGCCAAGACATAAATGAAGCACAAGATATGATATTTCGCGCTGTATCGCGGGATGAAAGTAACTTATTTATGGTGGGCGACGTTAAGCAGAGTATATATAGATTTCGCCAGGCTATGCCGGAGCTTTTTTTGAATAAAAAAAATAAGTACAATTACTATGTATCGGATGAAGATAATTATCCGGCAAAAATAATTTTGGATAAAAACTTTAGAAGCCGTAAGGGTGTTTTAAATGCTGTAAATTTCGTTTTTGAAAAAATAATGTCAAAAGAAGTTGGCGAAATGGAATATACAGATGAAGAGAAACTTGCTTATGGCGCAAAATATGAAGACAAAACTGATGCGGACGTTTCTCTGAAAGTTTTAGACCTTTCTCTGTGCGATAACGACGCCGATATGAACAAGTTGGAAGCAAGATATATTTCTGAACAAATATTTAAAATGATCAGCTCCGGATATACTGTGAAAGATGGTGATTCCTTAAGGCCGGTTACGTATAAAGATTTTTGCGTACTGCTAAGAAACGCAAACAAACATGCCAAAGCTTTTGCCCATGAAATGAGCCTTTGTGGTATTCCTACGTTTACAGAAAACTCAGGCAGCTTTTTCGCTACAAGTGAAGTTTCAACCGTTTTAGCTCTTCTGAATATAATAGACAATCCCATACAAGATATCGCGCTAATAACAGTGTTGCTCAGCCCAATTGCCGGTTTTTCCGCAGATGAGCTATGTTTAATTCGACATGAAGATAAATGTAATCCATTTTATTTTGCGTTAAAGGAATTTTCAAGTAAAGACGCTAAATCTAAAATGTTTTTAGAAAAGCTAGAACGCTGGAGAATACTTGCTACCACCATGCCGAGCGATACTTTAATAAATTACATATACGAAGAAACAAACTACACAAACATAGTACAAGCAATGGAAAATGGTTCGCTGCGCCTTGATAACTTGAGGTTGTTGTTAGAATATGCAAGAAATTTTGAAGCGGGCGAAACAAAAGGATTATCAAGCTTTATACGGTTTATAAATAGGCTTAAAGAAAACAAAATAGACTTAAATTGCGCTTCTTCTACGTCAGGGGTTGCCAACGCCGTCACTGTGATGAGTATACATAAGTCTAAAGGCTTAGAGTTTCCTGTATGCTTTATCGCAAATTGCTCTAGGAAGTTTAATAAAGATCGCGATGAGATATTACTGGATCCATCCCTCGGCATAGGAATAAAGCTTTTCGACAAAAAATTAGGGTATCGGTACAGCAGCTACCAACGAGACGCCGTGAAATTGGTGCTGGAAAACTCTGCCATGTCGGAAGAATTGCGAGTTTTATACGTTGCAATGACCAGGGCAAAAGAAAAACTGATAATGCTAACAAGTTTAAAAAACGTCGACAGTAGCATATTCTCTCTGGCGAACAAGCTCAGTTTCAACGGGACCGTTTCGCCTTATGCTGTAAAAACCGCTTCGAGCTTTTCAGACTGGCTCCTCCTGTGTGCTTTAAGTGCTTTGAGCGAAAATGTACTCTGTGAAGATGTCGAAAAAATTAAAAAAGCGTTGACGAAAAACAGCAATGTTTGGGAGGTAGACTTTGTGACACCTTCGATCGGTGAAAAATTGAAGCTACCGTCAAAAAGCATAGAGGAAGAAGTACCCGTTGATGAAAAGTTTTTGAAGTTGATAGAGAACAGGCTGTCTTTCAAATATCCGCTCTCCCCACTTTTTAACATTCCCACAAAAGTAACAGTTACCGATTTATCTTCTGGAGAAAATAAACGGCATTTTGATTTCTCTAAAGTTCCTACATTTTCTTTGAAAGAAAAAATCACTCCTGCTCAAAAAGGGACAGCATTGCACACTTTCTTACAGTTTGTAAATTTTCGAGAGGCTAGGCTGGACCTTGAAAATGAAATTTCACGGTTAGTCACTCAAGGGTATCTACAAAGCGATTTAGCCAAAAAACTGAACAGAAGAGAAATAAAAAGATTTTTAGATAGCAGTCTTGTATCTAGAATCATTGAGTCTCCAAAAGTTTTGCGAGAGTATAAATTCACAACCAGACTGCGTTTGAAAGATTATGACGAAAGCGTACCGTTGGAATTTGAAGATGAGAAAATCATTTTACAAGGTGCGGTGGATTGTATGTTTCAGGAAGATGACGAATTTGTAGTAGTTGACTATAAAACTGACAGGTTTAAGTCTATAAGTGAAATGAAAGCCAAATATGCTAAGCAGTTGCTCTTGTATAGTAATTCTGTGAAAAAGTGCACAGATATCAATGTTAAACAAAATATTTTATATTTATTTTATACTGGAGAGCAAATTTTTTTGTAATTTTAGTATTGCAATTAATTTTCTTTTATGATATTCTAAACTTAGATATAATGAAATTTTTGGAGGTAATTTTATGAGCAAATTTGAAATCTTTCTAGGAATCGCTCTTATTATTTTTTCAATTGCTATAGTTCTAGTGGTTTTGATGCAAGAAGGTCATCAAAACGGTGTGGGAGTCGTAACCGGTGGCTCTGATTCATTCTATTCTCGTCATAAATCACGTTCTATTGATGCGTTCCTAGAACGTTGGACTAGATTTATCGCTATTGGATTGTTTGTTTTAGTTATCGTTACAAACGCTATATTGTTCTTTTGCTAAACCTTGGATATAAATTTAGCGGGATAACCTTGCTATATATCTATGTCTCCCTCTGAATTTCAGTGGGAGCTTTTTGTTAAAGAAAAGGAGTGTTGTTTTTTGGGCAGCAAGAAAAAACTGTTGAATTTCTTAAATTCGCAAAAGAGATCTATAAGTAAAGAGAAAGCCTTCTTGGAATGTGGATTTAAAAGTAAACAAAAATTTAAAAAGGCGATAGATGAGCTAAAAAGTGAAGCCTTGCTAGTAGAGAATGGTAAAGGGAAAATAGTTTCACCAAAAGTTTGTGGATTTGTAAAGGCTAAAATCGTATCTTATTGTGGAAATTTCCTGTTTGCACAGCCATTTGATTCCGTTGGCGATATATATATACCCATAGAAAAAAGTAGCGGCGCTTTAGTTGACGATATAGTTCTAATAAATAGAATAAAAAACTCCGAAAAAGGCTTAAGCGGAGCAGTAGAAAGAGTTGTAAGTAAAGGCAATAGGCTGTTTACAGGCTTAATAAAAAGAGAAAAAAAGCAGATATTTTTTATACCGGACGGTGGATATAAAAGAAGTCTACAAGTGGTAAAGAGCAACACCAAAGGTGCCAAAGAAAACGATAAAGTGCAAGTAAAAATATTTTTGAAAGCTGGCAAACCTGCTGCTAAAGTAGTAAAAGTATACGGCAAAGCAACTTGTGCGAAAATATGCGCAGATGCGATAATTGACGAAAAAGGTATGGCTACTATTTTTTCCGATAAAGCCATATTGGATGCAGAAAACGCTGCCAAAAAAGGTATTAAGAAAAAAGATATTTTAAACAGAGTTGATCTTCGCGGTGATTTAATTTTTACTATAGATGGTGAAGACGCAAAAGACCTCGATGATGCCATATCTGTAGCTAAGACGGAAAATGGCTTTTGTCTGGGCGTACATATAGCCGATGTGTCTCATTATGTAAAGTTTAATAGCAACTTGGATATGGAGGCGAGGGAAAGAGGAACTTCTGTATATTTTGCGGACAGAGTAATCCCTATGTTACCCACAAAAATATCCAATGGGATTTGTTCCTTGAATCAGGGCGAGGATAGGCTTGCTTTTTCTATATTTATAAACTTAGATGTTGCAGGAAACGTGCTTAATTATGAACTGAAAAAGAGTGTGATAAATTCTAAAGTTCGTGGAGTATATTGCGAAATAAATAAAATTTTGGAAGGTACAGCTTCTAAGAAATTGCAAACAAAATATAAAGACGTATTAAATGCTTTGAAAACTGCTAAAGAGTTGTCGGATTTACTTGAAAAAAATGCTCAAAAAAGAGGAAAACTTGACCTTGAAAGCGTTGAGTCGAAATTTACTTTAGATGAAAACGGAATTTGTGTCGACGTAGAAGCCAGAGAAAGAGGCCAATCTGAAAAAATAATAGAAAATTTTATGGTTTTAGCAAATGAATGCACAGCAAACTTCGCTATAAAGAATAATTTGCCGTTTATATACAGAGTGCACGAGGAGCCAGATCCTGAAAAAATCTTAAACCTTTCTAAATTTTTAACTTTATTAAATTTAAAATTACCAAAATCTGCAATAACTTCGCCTAAACCTAAACATTTTGTTGCATTGCTGAACAAAGCTAAAAATACCGAAATCTATGAGTTGCTGTCGGATAAAGTTCTAAGGTCAATGTCTAAAGCGAGATATTTCGAAAAGCCATTAGGGCACTTTGGACTGTCGCTTTCTGACTATTGTCACTTTACCTCCCCCATAAGACGCTACCCGGACACCACTGTGCATCGCATATTGTCTGACTTTTTAGCTGGAAAAAGTGAAAAGGAAATATCAAAAAAGTACGGCAAGTTAGTTGTAAATGTTTCAGAAAGTGCTTCCATTGCAGAAGTAGTTGCAACAGGTGCGGAAAGAGATGCTGAAAAATATTATATGGCGGAATATTTGAGCAAACATGTGGGTGAAACATTCAGCGGCCAAATAAGTGGGATGATTCAAAAAGGTGTATTTGTAAGATTAGAAAATACAGTTGAAGGGTTTGTAGATTTAGAACAAATGGGAAAACACAAGTACATTTTTGATGGGCTTTTAAGCTACAAAGATGCAAGTACCGGGGAAAAATTAACTTTGGGAGACAAAGTGAAAGTTAAAGTTGACTATGTAAATGTAGCCGAAGGTATCATAGATTTTACTTTAGAAAATAATTGAATAAGTAATGGAATATTTGACCAATATATTATCATATAGTTTCAATAAATCTTTGTTGTACAATCATGCTGGCGTGTTGATTAGGAAGGAAGGTTTAAAATATGAATGATATGATGACAATGTTGAAAGATTACATTGCTGTAAAACAAAGGCCTCAGACAGATAAAAAAAGTAAAATATTTGCAGATGAAATAAAAATGATATCATCTCAAATAGCATGCGTAGATATGTGGTTTCAGATTGAAGATGATGCTGATTTATTGGAAGCCTGCATATACGAAAGAGAAAGCCTACAAGCTCGGTACAGGTACTTAATAAGAAAAGCAAAAGAAGCACAAGCTTCTATGTCTCCGTTTTAAACTTAACAAAAACACAGTAGGTGAAAATATGCCAAACTTCCCTCTTATAGTTTTTTCTCTAGGATTAATTTTACTATTTATTTTCATGAAGGTGGTAATCAGACCTAAATATCCGATATTAAGGACTGTCGGGAACGTTTTGGAAGGCTCTGTGGTACTGTGGCTGGTAAATATCACAGGAGCTTTCACGGGAATTACCATCCCTATCAGTTTGTTATCACTTTTAATCGCAGCTTTATGCGGAATACCCGGAATTACAACCATGGTACTATTAAATACGATTTTTAATTAGGATGTGTAAAAATGAAATGCCCTTACTGTAGCTTTGAAGAAAGTAAAGTTATTGACTCTCGCCCCACGGACGATGGTGAAAAAATTAGAAGAAGGCGAGAATGCTTAAAGTGTTCTAGACGGTTCACTACATACGAGATAGTCGAAGTTTTACCTATAATAGTAATAAAAAAAGATAAATCCAGGGAAGCATTTGACAGAAACAAGCTGTTAAATGGTCTACTAAAAGCTTGCGAAAAAAGGCAAATATCTATAAATCAGCTCGAAAAGGCTGTGTGTGACATAGAACGGGAGCTGCAAAACAGCTTAGACCGGGAAGTGAGCTCAAAACTTATTGGTGAACTAGTTATGGATGCTTTGAAATCGATAGACAAAGTGGCATATGTAAGATTTGCATCTGTATATCGGCAGTTCGACGATGTAGATAACTTCATGCAAGAATTAAAACAATTGCTTTCAGAGAAAAATAAAGTTTAATAAAAAGTCGCTATTTTTTGATGTTATTCACAAAATGTAGCGGCTTTTTTATATCATATATTGCCCTTATGAAATATAATAATCAAGGGCAAAAAGTTATTATTTTAATATCAAAGAAAGGTGAATTTTAGAACTGATGCAAAAATAAAGTAAGGTAAATTAAAAAAATCACTAAATTTTTTTAATTAAGTAGTTGCAATATTCTGAAACTTTGTGTAAAATATACTTAGGTCATATGAATCATTTGTTTTTTATGATTGATGAGTTTAGAACCAATAATAATATTATTAAAAGGAGCAGATTTATGTCTAACAAATTATTTCAAGGTATTGTCCATCAAATGCATGATGCCGTAGGAAGAACAATAGGCGTTATCGATGAAACTTCTGTTGTAGTTGCTTGCAGCAACCTGGATAAAATTGGAGAAGTTCACGATAATATAACTGTAGACTTTTTCAAGCCATCCTCGACCTTTATAATCAATGGATATACCTACAAATCTTTTGAATGCAAAAGTCATTCAGAATACGCAGTATTCGTAAAAGGAGAAGACGAAGCAGCTCAAAGATATGTTTCCATATTGGCTATTTCGCTCGGTAGCATAAAGCAATACTACGACGAAAAGTATGACAAAGCTAACTTCATAAAAAATGTTATATTAGATAACATTTTGCCTGGCGATATTTACATAAAAGCACGTGAACTGCATTTTTCAGCAGATACTACTCGTGTGTGCTTATTAGTAAAAGTAAATTCAAAAACAGAATATTCTCCATACGAACTAATCCAAAATATGTTCCCGGATAAATCAAAGGATTTCGTTATAAACATAGCTGAAAATGACGTTGCGGTTGTTAAAGAAGTAAGAAAAGAAATAACTCCAGAAGACTTGAACCAACTTGCTAAGTCGATAGTTGATACATTATTGAGCGAATATTACATACATTGCTGTGTGGGCATAGGATCGGCAGTTTCCAGCATAAAAGATTTAGCTTTCTCGTTCAAAGAAGCCCAAATCGCAATTGAAGTTGGAAAAGTGTTCGATACTGAAAAATCGATCGTAAGTTACGACAACCTAGGTATAGCAAGGCTAGTTTACCAGCTACCTACTACACTTTGCGAAATGTTCTTAAAAGAAATATTTAAAAATGGATCTATTGATTCTTTAGACCAAGAAACTTTATTCACAATACAGAGATTCTTTGAAAATAACTTAAACGTTTCTGAAACTTCGAGAAAACTTTTCGTACATAGAAATACACTTGTTTATAGGTTAGAAAAGATTAAAAAGTTAACTGGCTTAGATCTTCGTGAATTTGAGGATGCAATAGTATTTAAAGTAGCCTTGATGGTTAAAAAATATTTATCTTCAAATCCGTCAAAGTATTAATGGATTATAGTTGAGGTCTAAAGATAAGGATGTAAAAGGAGATAAAGATGATAGAATTCAGAAACGTGTCGAAGGTATATCCCAACGGCACAACCGCTTTAAAAAACATCAGTCTTCATGTAAAAAAAGGTGAGTTCGTATTTGTTGTAGGTTCGTCAGGGTCTGGGAAAAGTACATTCTTAAAACTTATAATGCATGAAGAGGAACCGTCATGTGGAGAGATATTTATTGACGGAGTGAATACAACTAATTTAGCTAAAAAACAAATTCCGTACTTAAGACGTAAAATGGGAATAGTTTTCCAGGACTTTAGACTTATTGATAAAATGAATGTCTTTGATAATGTAGCCTTTGCGATGAGAGTCACAGGGGCTAGCGAAAAAGACGTAAAGAAACGAGTTCCTTACATATTGGCACTTGTCGGCTTGCAAGATAAAGCAGATAGGCGACCGGCTGAACTTTCAGGAGGAGAACAGCAGAGAGTCAGTCTTGCGCGTGCGCTTGTGAATAACCCTGCAATGATTATTGCAGACGAACCTACAGGGAATATAGACCCTGAGATGTCTTTTGAAATAGTAGAATTATTGAACGAGATCAATAAACGCGGTACCACCATAATTATGGTTACGCATGAACATAATTTAGTTAAAAAGTTTGGAAAAAGAGTTATTGAAATAAACGAAGGCGACCTTACCTCCGACGGTAGATTAATGGAGGTGATTAAATGAAATTATGTTCTGTAAAGTATTTATTTTCTGAAGGATTTAAAAACGTTTGGAAAAACTGGATGATGTCTACAGCTTCCATCGGTGTGCTTTTGTTGTGCTTATTGTTGACAGGTGCGTCTGCACTTTTGTCTATAAACATAAGCAATACTTTGAACACGATAGAAGCTCAAAATGTCATAAAAGTCTACTTAAAGGACGAAGTTGACAGAGAAAAAGCTTTGCAACTAGGCGAAGTTTTAAAGTCTGTAGATAATGTCGCTGTGTGTGAATTTTACTCTAAAGAACAGGCCGTAGAAAAGTTTAAAGATGAACTTGGCTCTGCCTTTGAGAGTATGAAGGAAAGTAATCCACTTCCTGACGCATATAAAGTTAGTTTGAGCGATATTTCTAAATATGAAGAAACCGTTAATAAGATTAAAGCGATAGACGGTGTAGATACGGTAGTAAACCGAAGCGAATTATTTGAAAAATTGACAAAATTTGATAAATTTGTATCATTAGCCGGTATAATCCTCGTGGTAGTGCTAGCTCTTGTGTCTTTATTTATCATTTCAAATACAATAAGATTAACTATGTACAATAGGCGCTTTGAAATAAGTATCATGAAATCGGTCGGCGCAACAGACTGGTTCGTAAGAATACCGTTCATGGTCGAAGGCGTAATTATAGGTATAATTGCCGCTGCAATATCCTCCGTAACTTTGAAGTTTTTTTACGATTTCGTCATTAAGTGTATAAAGAAAAATATCTCTTTCTTTAGCACACCCTTCAGCGATGTATCCTTACCTTTATTTTTATCGTTTTTATTGGCAGGTATATTGTTCGGATTAATCGGCGGGTTAATCTCAATAAGCAAGTACCTTAAAAAAGAAGGAGGAGAGATACTTGGGTGGTAAAAAATTATATTCGATTATATTAAGTGTTTTAATATCGATTAATTTTTTGATTGTCCAAAACAACTTAATCTCTCATTGTGCTGACATAAATATAAAAGAAAGCGAAAAAATAAGAAGAGAATTAAAGTCTGAAGAAGTTAAACTAAAAAAAGCATTGAGTGAAACCAAAGATAAAATCGAAAAAAAATCGGAATATGGTAAAACTTTAAACTCTAAAATAGAAAATACAAGTAAGCAAATAAGGCTTACTACCAGTAAAATTACATCTTTAGACAGAGAAATTTTACAAAAAAATAGGGACATAAAAACAACTGAAGAAGACATTGAACAAAATAAACAGATATTACTTAAAAGAATAAAAGCTGTTTATTTATCAGGTGATGTAGGTGCTCTGGAAATCGTGCTTGGAGCTAAAAACTTTAATGATTTTGTAGATAAATTTGAAGTTATTACACGCATGAGTGAACATGACTCTAAGCTTGTAGCTGAACTAAAAAAACAAATTGACCTGATAAGTAAAGATAAAAAAATTATAGAGGATAATAAAGTTAAAATTTCTAATGAAAAGGCTTTGTTATCGTCAAAACAAGAAGAGCTTAAGGATCTAGTTGAAGAAAACGAAAAGGTTCTGTCAGAGCTAAATATCGAAAAAGATAAAGAACAAAGTTGCATTGATGAAAACACAGCCGAATACAAAAAAATAGATGAAGAAATTAAGAAATATTATGCAGAGCAAGCAAAGAAAAAAGCTGCAAATAAAGCTAAAGTTGTAGAAACTCCACCTGTAGTCGGTAAGGACAACTACGTTTGGCCTGTGCCAGGTTTTACTCGGATTACCTCGCCGTTTAATGAAAGAAGGGGTAATGCCTTTCACAAAGGTATCGATATCGCAAGGACTAACGGCAAAAGCATTCATGGTGCACCAGTAGTAGCTGTTGCAGACGGAGTCGTTATAAAGGCCTTTAATGGTTGTGTGCATGATTACCCGAAAACAGGCAGTTGTGGTTGCTGTGGAGGTTATGGAAATGTAGTTTTTATTGACCAGGGCAATGGCAAAATGACAGTTTATGGTCATTTATCAAACGTTTTTGTGCATAAAGGGCAAGTAGTAAAACAAGGACAAATAATAGGTCTTGCTGGATGCACAGGACGCTCTACTGGCTCACATTTGCACTTCGGATGCAGACTTGGCAATGAATGGTATGACCCTATGATTGAGTTAAGAAAAAATAAACTAAAAGAAGGATGCGTACAATAAAGTGCGCATCCTTCTTACGTTGCTAAATATCAAATACCCTGAGACAGCATTGCATCAGCTACTTTAGTAAATCCAGCAATATTTGCACCTGAAAGATAATTCCCTTTTAACCCATAAGTTTTTGCTGTATTTGAAATATTATTAAAAATATTTTTCATAATACGCTTTAATTTTTCATTAACTTCACTTTGCGACCAGTACATTCCCATGCTGTCTTGACTCATTTCCAGCGCAGATACTGCCACTCCTCCAGCATTTGCAGCCTTTCCCGGTAAATATAATACATTTTTATCAATAAAGTATTTCGCGGCTTCCAGTGTAGACGGCATGTTTGCACCTTCCGCTACGGCAATCACTCCGTTGGTTACTAAATTTTTAGCACATTCTATATCAATTTCATTTTGAGTCGCACACGGCAACGCTATGTCACATTTTATATTCCAGCTAAATTTACCTTTAAAGTATTCACTATCTGGCTTATATTTTAAATAATCACATATTCTTCCCCTATTTGCTTCTTTTATATTTTTTATAACCTCAACATCTACACCATCTTTATCAAAAATATATCCATCTGAGTCACTCATAGTTAGTACTTTGCAACCCATATTCACTGCTTTTTCTGCCGCGTATATAGCTACATTTCCACTTCCTGAAATGCACACCGTTTTATTTGCAATATCTATAAAATTGTCTTTTAACATTTCTTCCGTAATATATAAAAGCCCATAACCTGTAGCTTCTGTTCTACAACATGAACCACCAAATTTTAAATCTTTGCCAGTTATAGCCCCTTCAAAAGAATTTCTTATTTTTTTATATTGACCAAACAAATATCCAATTTCTCTGCTTCCTACACCAATATCTCCAGCGGGAACATCTACATCTTTACCAATATGTCTGTAAAGTTCTGTCATAAAACTTTTACAAAAAGATAAAATCTCCCTATCGGATTTACCTTTAGGATCAAAGTCTGATCCACCTTTTGCACCACCTATAGGCAGCGAAGTCAAAGCATTTTTAAAGACTTGCTCAAAAGCTAAAAATTTCATAATGCTTATATTTACGGATGGATGAAAACGTAAACCACCTTTATAAGGTCCTATTGCATTGCTAAATTGTACTCTATATCCCCTATTAACATTAAAATTTCCGTTATCATCAATCCAAGTAACCTTAAATTTTATCTGACGATCTGGTTCTACTATTCTCTCTATTATTTTTTCCGTTTTATATTTAGGGTTACTTTCAAAAATAGGTTCAACAGACGTTAAAACCTCCTTCACAGCCTGTAGAAACTCAGGTTCACTTTGGTTTCTCGATTCTATCAGTTTTAATTGTTCATTTATATAAGACATGTTAGACCTCCTTATGTTACATATGTATTTTAACAATAAATTAGTACTTATGAAATACAATATGCTATAATATAAAAAAATGAAAGGAAATTTTAAAATGAGTATAGAATTTACGATATTACTAGTTCTTGCTTTAGTTTGTATTTTTTCAATTTTTCTACTTTGGCAAGAAATTAAAAAAAATAAGCAAAATGAATCAGACATTCAAAACAGTATAAAGCTGTTAGGAAGTATGATATCCGATAATTTGAGCGAAAAGCAAAGTGAGTTTGATAAGAAAGTAATCGAAACATTTCAGAACATACAGGCTCAGCAAGAAAAAATAAACAGCATGTATTTGGAGCAATTAAAAAATTTTGAAGAAAATTCTGTGGAAAAACAAACTTTATTAAAAGATACGCTTTCTCAAAATTTGAAACAATTTGAAGAAAGGTTTAAAACATTTTCGGTCGAAACAGAACAGAAACTTGAAAACATCCGCAACGTGGTGGGAGAAAAACTTCAAATTATAAGAGATGACAATAACAAGAAATTAGATGAAATGAAAGACGTTGTGGATAGAAAACTTAGCGAAACGTTAAATAAACGCATGACGGAATCTTTTAAGCTGGTAAACGATAGGCTTCAAGAAGTGTACAAGGGCCTTGGGGAAATGCAAAATTTAGCTAAAGGTGTAGGTGACTTAAAAAAGGTTTTAAGCAATGTAAAGTCCAGAGGAGTTTTGGGTGAAATACAGCTTGGCGCCATCTTGGAGGAAATATTGTCTCCGGAGCAATATGAAAAAAATGTTGCTACCAAAAAAGGAAGTCAAAACGTAGTAGAGTATGCTGTAAAGCTTCCTGTGAACGATGAAGAGTGCGTTTATTTGCCTATAGATTCAAAATTTCCAGGAGATACATACGCAAACTTGAGAGATGCTTACGAAAGCGGTAATGCCGATGCTGTGCAGCGTAGTGCAAAGGCTTTAATTGACACGCTCAAAAAAGAGGCCAGAGATATACGCGATAAATACATAGATGTGCCTAACACCACAGACTTTGCTATAATGTTTCTTCCGTTTGAGGGTCTTTATTCTGAAGTCGTTAATCGTGGTTTAATAGAAATTTTACAAAGGGACTTTAAGGTAAATGTGGCAGGTCCAAGCACTATGGCAGCTCTTTTGAACAGCTTACAAATGGGTTTCAGAACATTTGCAATACAGAAAAGAAGCCATGAGGTTTGGAATGTTTTAGGTGCAGTTAAAACGGAATTTGATAAATTCTCTGATGTGTTAGTAAAAGCACTTGATCGCTTAAATCAAGCTAGCGGAGAACTCGATAAACTAGTGGGCGTAAGGACAAGGCAGATTCAAAGAAAACTGAAAGATGTAACCAAGCTGGGAGACTTACAAACCAGAGAAATATTTATGAGTGATAAAGAAGAACTGCCAGAAGTTAATGGCAGCAACTAGTAAAAAATCTATAAAACAGCTCTCATCTTCACTGTATGGCTGTTTTGTAGTTTACTTTAATATTACAGAAGGTCTTTCATATCGTAAAGACCCGGATGTTTGTCTTTTAAAAACTTGGCAGCGTTAACAGCACCTATAGCAAAAACTTTTTTTGATTGCGCTGAATGCGAAATAGTTATTACCTCGTCCTCTCCTGCAAAAATAACTTCATGCTCACCTACTATGGTGCCACCCCTTACGGAATGTATACCGATCTCACTTTTAGTGCGCTTTGCTCGTTTTTCGTGGCGGTCATATACATAATTTATTTCTTTATTAAGCACCGATGAAATTTCGTCAGCTATCATTAACGCTGTCCCACTAGGGGCATCTATCTTTTGATTGTGATGTTTTTCAATTATCTCTATGTCAAAGTTATCTCCCAAAACTTTAGTCGCTTTTCTTGAAAGCTCTATAAGTAGGTTTATTCCAAAGGACATATTTCTCGAGTAAAAAATTGGTATTACTTTAGAATACTCCTGTATTAGTTCAACTTGCTCTTCAGAATAACCAGTGGTGCACAAAACTATTGGTACTTTTTTTCCTTTTGCAAAATTTAAAAGAGGATTCAATAAATCCGGGTGAGAGAAGTCTATTATTACATCGGCATCGGCATCTACTTTGCACACATTAGCAAATATTTTAAATGAATTGCCGATTGAAGCCTTTCTATCAATTCCTGCAACTATTTCACAATCATTTTTATCTTTCAGTACGCTTTCTAAAACTTTGCCCATTTTGCCAGATGCCCCGGAAATTATAACTTTCATTTTCTCCAAAGCAACAGTCGATTTTAAAAAATCTTCTCCTACTGTTAACTTTTGCTCTTTTTTTATTGCATTCGTAACTTTGTTCACTTTAAATACATCCTTCTTGGCTTAAATTAAATTATAGCCTCGCATTAATTCTTTTAATTTTTTTCTGTTTTGTTCACTCAGCGGGACTAGCGGAAGCCTACATCTGCCACAATTATATCCCATCTCATTTAGCGCTTCCTTTACAGGGATTGGGTTAACATCGCAAAACAGTTCATTCATCAAGTTAAGATATCTTATGAATAGCTCTCGACTTTGCGCTAAATTGCCATTGAAAAATTCCTCTGTTATGTCGTGGCATTCTCTAGGACAGACGTTTGAAAACACCGATATAACTCCCAAGCCACCTAAGGACATCACCGGTAAGATCTGATCATCGTTGCCTGAATAGATGTGAAGATTATCGCCGCAAAGTGCCTTTATTTTTGCTATGTCTGAAATATTTCCGGAAGCTTCCTTCGTAGCTACAATATTGGGATGTTTTGAAAGTTCAAAGTACGTTTCAGGC
This sequence comes from uncultured Oscillospiraceae bacterium, assembly GCA_900549775.1. Lineage (GTDB taxonomy): Bacteria > Bacillota > Clostridia > Oscillospirales > Acutalibacteraceae > UMGS1224. The sequence continues at coordinate 58,290 of URPR01000006.1, forward strand.
TTTATAAAGACCCCTGTTCTAGACGGTACAGCGTAGGTTATTATTGGCAAGTCAACTCGATCGGCGATATAGTTGTAATGCTCTATTAATCCTTTTTGCGACGTTTTATTATAATACGGCGTTACCACTAGCAAGGCATCTACACCTAGGTTTTGCGCATTTTTAGAAAGTGATAAAGCATGCTCTGTGTTATTGCTGCCCGTTCCTGCGATAACCGGAACCCTTCCTGCAACTTTTTCCACTGTGAAATTGATAATATCTGAGTGCTCTTTTTCGCTTAATGTTGCAGATTCTCCTGTCGTCCCACAAGTTACTACTGCATCTGTGTGATTTTTTATCTGGTATTCTATAAGCTCCTCCAAAACTTCGTAGTTAATTGAACCATCGTCATGCATAGGCGTGACAAGCGCCACAGCTGCGCCTTTAAATACAATTTTTTTCATATACTTACCTCCAAAACTAACAAATATAACCCTGAGTGCACAAAAGTTCTGCCATTAAAATGGCGCCACCAGCTGCACCTCTTATCGTATTGTGCGACATAGAAACAAATTTAAAGTCGTACTGCTTATCTGCTCGCAAACGCCCTAAAGATATTCCCATGCCATTTTCTAAGTCTCGATCCAACTTTATTTGAGGTCTATCGGATTCTTTAAAATAGTTTAAGAACTGCTTTGGTGAGCTTGGTAATTCCAAAATTTGCGGCAATCCTTTATAATTTTGCCACCTTGCGATAATTTCGTCAAGAGAAGTTTTTTCTTTAAGAGAAATATATACAGCTGCCGTATGCCCATCGCTAATAGGTACCCTCAAACACTGTGTTGTTATGCTAGGGGATGCAGCATTTTGTATTTTATCGCCATCAATTTTACCCCAAATTTTAAGTGGTTCAAGCTCTGATTTTTCCTCCTCACCGCTGATAAACGGAATTAAATTATCTTGCATCTCCGGCCAGGATGAAAAGGTTTTTCCTGCGCCAGAAATGGCTTGATATGTACAAGCCAGGACCTTTTCTACTCCTAAGTCCATGAGAGGATGAATCGCTGGCACATAGCACTGCAAGGAACAGTTTGGCTTTACCGCTATGAATCCTTTTTCCACTCCTAAGCGTTTTCTTTGCGCTTTTATAATCTCAGAATGTTCCGGGTTGATTTCAGGCAAAATCATAGGCACATCCGGAAATAGTCTACAGGCACTATTGTTAGATATAACCGGGCAATTTTCTCTTGCATAAGATTCCTCCAAGTTTACTATGTCTTCCTTTTTCATGTCCACAGCACAGAAAACAAAGTCAACTTCTTTTGTTATTTTTTTTAAGTCGGCAACCGCATCAAAAACCACTTTGTTTTTTAACGATTGTGGAATAGATCCTTTCATAGCCCAACGGGAAGAAAGTGCTTGCTCGTAAGTTTTCCCAGCTGAGTTCTTACTTGCAGCTAGTATCTCAATTTCAAACCAAGGATGATTTTCCAGCAGTGATACAAACCTTTGACCTACCATGCCAGTAGCGCCCAAAATCCCAACTTTAAATTTTTTCATAAAAATATGATACACTAACAGCATAAAAGCCATCAAATGTATCATCACCACCTGCCCCTATCTTTAATTTATAAAAATTTATTGTAAACAAATCCAGAATAAAATATAATATAGTTAAACGTTTATCTTTGGAGTATAGCACTCCATCTTATTTTTGTCAATTTTCAACTTAAAAGAGGAAACTATGAAAACAAATGATTTTTACTATGATCTGCCCCAAGAACTGATAGCTCAAACACCCATAAAAAATAGAGATCAGTCTAGATTAATGGTACTCGATAGATCATCGGGTAAAATTGTACATAAGCATTTTTATGATATCTTAGATGAACTTATTCCTGGAGATTGTTTAATACTTAACGATTCCAGAGTCCTACCCGCTAGAATTTTCGGCAATAGAGTCGATACCGGTGCCGTGGCTGAGTTTTTATTGCTAAACAGAAAATCTGAGAATGTATGGGAGTGCCTAGCAGGGCCCGGTAAAAAAGCAAAACCAGGTACAACTTTTACATTCGCAAATGGAATATTGGAAGCCGAAGTTATAGATGTAACCGTTGATGGCAACAGGATTTTAAAGTTTAAGTGCGATGGAAATTTCTTTAGTGTACTCGATAAAGTCGGTACCATGCCATTGCCACATTATATCACAAAGAAACTTGAGGATAAAGAACGATATCAAACTGTATATTCAAGAGAACTCGGCTCAGCTGCCGCACCAACTGCAGGTTTACATTTTACAAAGGAACTTTTGTCTAAAGTTAAAAATAAAGGAATAAATATCGGGTTCGTGACTTTACATGTAGGGTTAGGGACGTTTAGACCCGTAAAAGTGAAGGACATAGATGACCATAAAATGCATAGCGAACATTATGAAGTTTCCGCAGAAACAGCTGAGCTTATAAATAAAACTAAAGCTGAAAACGGCAGAGTTGTATGCGTTGGTACCACCAGCTGCAGGACTCTTGAGTCGATGTACAAAAAAGAAGGAAAAATTACCGCAAGTTCTGGTTGGACTGACATATTTATCTATCCGGGGTACCGGTTTAAAGTAACAGATGCTTTGATTACAAATTTCCATTTGCCCGAAAGTACGTTAATTATGCTTGTTTCTGCGCTTGCAGGAAGTGAACGCATTCTCAGCGCATATTCTGAAGCTATAAAAGAAAAATATAGATTTTTTAGTTTTGGAGATGCCATGTTTATAAAATAGCAGGAAATTGGCTTTTAGGGCTTTCAGCTGATTTTATTTATAAAATCAGCTGAAAGCGAAAGCCCTAAAACTGTAGAAAGTGAGAAATTATGTATAGACTTATAAAAAAAGAAAAAAATGCTAGGCGTGGTGAACTCATCACACCACACGGAATAATACAGACTCCCGCATTTATGAACGTAGCAACTTGTGCGGCCATAAAAGGGGCTGTATCTGCCATTGACTTGCAAAATTTAAAATGCCAAGTTCAGCTCTGCAATACATACCATCTTCATTTAAGACCCAGCGACAAAGTTATCAAAAAGTTAGGTGGCCTTCATAAGTTTACCCGATGGCAAGGCCCTATATTGACCGACAGTGGTGGATTTCAGGTTTTTTCGCTTGCAAAGTTACGGCATATTAAAGAAGAAGGTGTGTATTTTTCTTCTCATATTGATGGTCGTAAAATATTTATGTCTCCCGAAGTAAGCATGCAGATCCAATCTAACCTCGGCTCAACCATTGCGATGGCTTTCGATGAATGTATAGAAAACCCCGCTGAATATAGTTATGTAAAAAATTCATGCGACAGGACTGTTAGATGGCTTCAAAGGTGTAAGAGTGAGATGAACAAATTGAATGCACTTGACGATACCTTAAACAAAAAACAAATGCTGTTTGGAATTAACCAGGGCAGCACATTTGAAGATATACGAATAGAACATATGAAAAAAATACGCGAGTTAAACCTAGACGGATATGCAATAGGTGGCTTGGCTGTAGGTGAAAGTGCTGAAGAAATGTATAACATCATAAGTTGTGTGGAGCCGTTCATGCCAAGTGACAAGATACGATACTTAATGGGTGTTGGTACCCCTGTGAACATTTTGGAGGCTGTGGCTAGAGGAGTAGATATTTTCGATTGTGTAATGCCAAGCAGAAACGCTAGACACGGCCATTTATTCACAAGCCAAGGTATCATAAATATATCGAACGCAAAGTATGAGCTAGATGATTCACCAATTGATGAAACTTGCCAATGTCCCACTTGCAAAAATTTTTCCAGGGCTTATTTGCGACACCTATTCAAGTGTGGTGAAATGCTTGCAATGCGCTTAAGCGTTATGCACAATCTTTACTTTTACAATAATCTTCTAGAAGAAATACGGACATCCATCGATGAAAATCGATTTGAAGCGTTTTATAAAGAAAAAATTGACGTTTTAGGAAATAGAATATGACAAAAAGGAATTATCAAAAGGAACTCGAGCAGCTCCTTGAGAATTTAAAAAGTGGAAATAAAATACCTAGGCTCTTATTGCACAGTTGCTGTGCGCCATGCAGCAACTATGTGCTAGGCTATTTGACCTCATACTTCAACATAACAGTTTTTTACTACAACCCCAATATTTCCCCTGAAGAAGAATACTTGCTTCGCAAAAAAGAGCAGATAAACCTGTTATCTAAGATCAAAACCAAAAACACAATAAGCTTTTTAGATTGCGATTATGAAGATTTTAAATTTTATCAAATAACAAGCGGTCTTGAAAATGAAAAAGAAGGCGGAAAGCGATGTTTTAATTGTTATCGTTTGCGTCTTGAAAAAACTGCAGTTACCGCAAAGGCTCTAGGTTTTAAGTTTTTCGGTTCTACATTATCCGTAAGCCCTTATAAGAATGCTATTTGGCTAAATGATATCGGAGAAAGCTTGGAAGATGAGTATAGTGTTAGATTTTTAATTTCCGATTTTAAGAAAAAAGATGGATATAAAAAGTCAATCGAACTTTCAAAACAGTTTAATCTGTACAGACAAAATTATTGTGGGTGCATATTTTCTAAAAATCAATAATTGTCTAATATTTTTTATCATATACAATTTTCGTCAGTTACACAAAATGCATGTTACTAATACCTAAAAAAGAATTTTCTCGCACACATAAAAATAAAACCACATACCAAATTTGTGTGCGATCCCATTATATTGCTTTATGTAACAACTTGTGGCTCTTGTTTCAATTCTATAATCTATTTTACTTCTCTCGTTAAGGTTAATTTTATAAACAGAAGAGTAAGTATTTTGGCATTTCCAACATGCTTTGGCTTCACTGAGTAAAATGCCGTGAAATCTGGTAAATGTACGGAAAAACTTTCCGATAATATATCATATCCGTATTTCATCGCTATATCAATGATTTTTTGCTTTTTCCCTTCGACAATTCTTCTCATAGTAACAAACCCCACCGAATGCTAAATACTCTTCGCAAATTATCAAAATAAAAATGTTGTCTTTCGGCTTTTAATACTTAAGGGTGTCATAAAATAGTCTTCCTTTTTGACTATCTCATGCAGCTTAGGCTATCAATTATGATTTACTACTATACACACAGTTTTTCGACTTTTTCTGCCACCATATTGAAAAATGACAATAGTTTCAGATACTCTCGTACCTAAAACCACCGCCCTTACATGGCGGAGAGATGGGGATTCGAACCCCAGAAGCTGCTTTAACAGCTTACACGATTTCCAATCGTGCTCCTTCGGCCAGCTCGGACACCTCTCCAAAAAATTCTTTAAATTTTACAATTGCAAAAACATGACCTGAAAATCACGTCTTTGCAATTTATAACGTTTCATTGTACTATTATGCACTAACTTTGTTTAATTTCTTTACCAGTTTAGACTTTTTCCTTGCTGCTGTGTTTTTATGAAGTATTCCTTTAGATACAGCTTGGTCTATTTTCTTCACAGCGACTTTGACAGCTTCACTTTTTTCATTTACGTTGTTGTCAATAGCTGCGTTCGCTTTCTTTATCGATGTCTTTAAAGAAGAATTTAAAGATTTATTTCTTAACGTCTTTGCAGCGATAACCTTAACTCTCTTCTTTGCTGATTTTATATTCGGCATTTAAACACCTCCTCTTACGTTTTGCTAACTAAAATTTATAATATCATGAATTGCGGAAAAACGCAAGGTCTTTTTGGCAAAAAATAATGTATTAATATTATTAAATTTATGCGCTAATAAAGACATAAAAGAAAAATTTTGATATTGTGATAATTCGTTTAAACGAAGATGAAAATTTAGTAAGGTGGATTGAAAAAATAATGGATATTGACTTTGTAAGTTGGGAAAAATAGAAAATAACAAGTACATTTGTAAGAAATTCAATGCACAAATAAATTATCCTACTTTTGAAATTTTTTGCCATTGTAGATTATATTAATAAGTTTAAAAATTAAGGAGTTGATTTTGATTGGTTAAGAAAATCACAGAAAAAAATTTTAATGATGAGGTAATTAAAAGTGACCAAACCGTGCTTTTAGATTTCTACGCTGAATGGTGTGGCCCTTGTAATACACTCTCACCTATCATTGACGAAATAGCAAATGAAAACAAAAATATTAAAGTCTATAAGGTAAACATTGATGAAGAAACAAACTTAGTAAATAAATTTAACATTGTAAGTGTACCGACTATTCTGATATTTAAAAACGGTGAGATTACCAGCAGAGTCTCCGGATTAACCGACAAAAACCAAATTTTATCTATGGTTAAATAGTTACATTTTCAGACTAAAATTCAACTCCACGAGACTGAATATCAAATTCAAAAATAACTGTAAAAAAGCTTGACAAAACGTGCAAGCAGTAATATAATAACTGTGTTGTTATTTTAGTCAACGAGGTGTAGCTCAGTTTGGTAGAGTGCTTGGTTTGGGACCAAGATGCCGCAGGTTCGAGCCCTGTCACCTCGACCATCGAAAGCCTCGATATGCATTTCGCATTCGTGGCTGTTTTTTACTTAAATCTAATTTTCGCTACTTTCATTACGTTTATCAAAGCCATAAAACTCTCAAATTAAAAGTATGAATCATATTTTAATCACAACTTACTTTTTTGTCCGTGAATTGGTTTCCTTAAACTGCACAAGATTGCCTGCTACAAATAAATACTATCGTTATTATACCAAGGCATTGAATTTTTTCTCATGACGCAGTATAAAAAGCAAAAATCGGATTGCTAAATTGAATTTGTGAGGATAAATATGAAAACATTATACTTAATCAGCGGAACAATGGGTATAGGAAAAACAGCAGTAAGCCATCAATTAAAAATAAATTTACCCAACAGCGTTTTTCTCGATGGCGATTGGTGTTGGGATGCCAATCCATTTCAAGTAACCGAAGAAACTAAAAAAATGGTTATACATAATATTTGTTATTTGTTGAATAATTTTATACGTTGTTCTGCTTATAAGAATGTAATTTTTTGTTGGGTAATGGACAATCAAACTATTATCGATGGCATTTTAAAAGAATTGCATACAGGAAATTGCAAAGTTAATAAAATCTCACTAATTGCTGATGAGATAACCCTGCGAGACAGATTAAATGTAGATATAGCAGCTGGGACTCGTACTGCTGATATTATCGATAGAAGTATTTCAAGAATGTCTATGTATCATGATCTTGATACGATAAAAATTGATACAAGCAATAAAACTGTTCGTGAAATTGTCGATGAAATTATGATGCTTTAAAACCGATAAATTTTAACTTTAGGATTTTCACAGCTACTCAATCCAACTAGACAACAATTGTTCATAAAAAATATGACGAGTGTTGCGTATATATAATCTCACAAAATTGTAACGAAATATTCTTTAAATTTAAAATTCTAGTGACCTATCGCAAGAAGAAAGCAATTTTGTATAACAAATTCTCGCAAAATCCAGCAACTTTCAATCTTCTAAATATTCCAGATTCATGTAAATGTAATCTACCAAGCCGACATTAAAAAACGTGTCAAATTTTAAAAATGACACGGCCTTTTCTTTATACAATTATCTTTAGATTTATATATGCTCCCTTCTGGTATCATACCTCGCACGCTAGACACCGGATAAATGATGCTATTTCTTCCTATTATTGTTCCGGGATTCAGAACAGTATTACATCCAACTTCTGCAAAATCTCCTACTATTGCGCCAAACTTTTTAAGTCCTGTTTTTATTTTTTCAGACCCTATGCAAACCAAGACCTCGCTTTTATCTGATTTCACATTTGAAGTAATGGCCCCTGCTCCTAAATGCGCCTTGTAGCCTAAAATGGAATCTCCTATGTAATTGTAGTGCGGTACTTGAACGTTATCGAAAAGTATAACATTTTTTAGTTCAGTAGAGTTCCCAACAACAGAGTTTTTTCCAATTATTACGTCTTTTCTTATAAACGCACAGTGCCGAATTTCTGCGTTTTCATCAATAATTAAAGGCCCATTCAAACTTGCAGTGTCGCATATTTGGGCCGTTTTTGAAATCCAAATATTTTCACCTATCTTTTCAAACTTATCACAGGGCAGTTTAGAGCCTAACTGTAAAATAAAATCATGTATATTATTTAGCGATTCCCACGGATATTTTGTCCCTTCAAAGATATCCGCTGCTATCGTCTTATTTAAATCTAAAAGTTCTCTCGTAAATAACTCCCTAAAATCCATAAATCCATTCTCCTCTTTTGCTTACGCACAATTATATCAATTTATGGGCAAAATATCAAGTTAATACCGTTTTAACACTTAACTCTTTTAAAAAACCAGCCTATCTCCTCCCTTTTTACACATTCAGTAAACAGTAAAACTGTTAAATATATTATTAGCGAAAAGGCTACTTCTAAGATTAAAACTAGTATTCCTGAGTTTAAACTTAACAGTGCCATTAAGATTTTTACAAACAGCCCCGAAAACGTTATGCTCAAAAGAGGTTTTATAAGCCAATTTGAAAAGTCAAATTTAACTTGAGTAACTTTTAACAGCCGCTTTATGCTCAGTAAAGAGTTTAAAATCGTACTCACAAACATCATTATCAAAATTCCCCTTATACCTAAAATTGGTGCTAATATAGATATCAAAACCACCCGAATAGCTGAATCTAGTATATTGTAAGACAAATAACTGAGCTGCTCATTTAAGCCTTTTAACATGCCGTCTACAACTTTATCAAGGTACATTAGTAAAACAAGAGGCGACAAAATCTTTATGTACATTCCGCTTTCATCACTGGAATAAATAACTCTACCGAATTCGCTTGAGAAGAAATAAAATATTCCCATAACCGCAACTGAAAATATACTCGTGATTTTTAATACTTCTGTCGCTATACATCTTATGCCTGCCTTGTGCCCAATCGCGTAAGCTTCAGACATTTCGGGAATTAACAACATAGAAAAAGATAGTAAAAATAAATTCGGAAAGCTTATAACCGGCAAAACCATACCCATTATTACACCATAACTGGAGAGCGCCTTTTGGCTCGATGCTCCATATTTTTTAAGCCCTGAAGGTATAAGTACATTCTCCACAGTACTAAGTCCCGCCCTTAAAGACGCACTTGCCGTTAAAGGAAAAAATATCTTAATTATACTACTTATAAAACGAAATTCTTTATTTTCGCCTTTGCTATATTTTTTTACATCAAGTTCATAAAGTGCGTAAGAATAAACGCAAGACAAAATTTCTGAAACTGTAGTACCTATGACAATCGCGCACAGTGCATACTCTATGCCTTTTGGCGCTAAAGTCCCTATTAACATCATGAATATAACAATTTCTAAGATTTGTTCAAAAAGCTGTTCACCGGACGTATAAGCCACTTTTCTTACCGCATAAAAATACCCTCTATATGTTGAAGATATAGCTATAAACGGAAGCGCAGGGGCTAAAATTTTAAGTGAAAGTATGACCCTGGTATCTTTTAAGATTTCTTTTCCGATAAAATTTGAAAATATGTAAAGTACAACTCCACAGGCAAGGCCTATAACAGTGCCGAAAAGTAAGCACTTTTTAGTTAGCCTGTTTATTTTGTTGTACTCTTTTTTGGCTATAAAATCTGTAACCAACCTCGTGACAGTTAAGCTTATGCCTGAAGTAGAAAAAGTTGCTGCAAAAAAGTAAATTGAACTTATTAATTGATAAAGCCCGATAGCTTCTGCCCCAACTTTATTTGACATATATATTCTAAACAAAATTCCGATTGACATATTTACAAACGACGCAGCTGTCAATACGCACGCGTTTTTTATAAATATCTTTACCTTCATAATAATTTCACCACCCTCACCTTTAAAATATACTTTAAAAGTGGGGAAATTATGTACTAGATAAAATTTGTTATATATGCTAAAATAAAATTAAAATAATTATTTAGGAGTAAAAAATGCAAGACTACATTATATTTACAGATTCCGCTGCAGGTATTCCAGAGCATATCGTTAAAGACTTTTCTATTAAAGTTATACCAATAGAACTGACTTTGGATGGCGAGCATTACGTTAAAGATACTGAAATTTCTCCAAAGGAGTTTTATAGCCAAATAAGAAAAGGAAAATTACCAAAAACGACTTGTATAAATCAAACTACCTATGTCGAATATTTTGAACCTTTCTTGAAAGCAGGAAAAGATATATTATACATATCTTTTTCCAGCGGCTTAAGTTCACTTTATAACGTTGCGTTAAACACATCCAAAATTCTTGAGCAAAAATATCCGGACAATAAATTAGTTGTGGTAGATTCTAGGGCAGCATCGATGGGACAAGGCTTGCTGGTATATTACGCAGCTAAAGAAAAAGAAAGCGGAAAAAGCCTTGTAGAAGTCGCCGCTTGGCTAGAAGGAAACAAAAATAAAATGAATCATTGGTTTACTGTAGATGATTTGTTTCACCTTAAAAGAGGCGGTCGTGTTTCTTCCGCTGCTGCCATTGTCGGAGGAATGCTCAACATAAAGCCTGTTTTAGATATTAATTTAGAAGGTAAACTTGTCCCTATAAGTAAAATCCGTGGCCGAAAAGCTGCACTATTAGAGCTTTTTAATAAAATGGAAGAACTCTTTGAACTCGACAAAAATGAGGTAGTATACATCTCTCACGCAGACGCACCTGACGATGCACAGTGGCTGGCAGAAAAAATTAATGAAAAATTTAACATAAAAGTAGAGTTAAGTTACATAACCCCCGTCATTGGTTCGCACGTAGGAAATGGTACAGTTGCTTTATTTTTCTTTGGGAAAAATAAGTACTAAATTTTAACACAAAAGTTCAATTACTACAGGCTTGGCATTTATATTGCAGAATTTATAAAAAGTTAATTGCTGGAGGTAAACTATGCGAGTTGGTCAAGGGTATGATGTTCACAGACTTTCAGAAAACAGAGACCTTATACTCGGAGGAGTAAAAATACCATTTAAATTGGGGTTGCTGGGTCATTCCGATGCTGACGTTTTAGTTCACGCCATAATTGATTCAATATTGGGCGCTGCAACTATGGGCGATATTGGAAAATTATTCCCCGACACTGACAAAACTTACAAGGATGCCAACAGCTTAAATTTACTCGAGATTGTATGTCAAAAAGTTTATAACAGAGGCTATTCTATTGAAAATATTGACTCTACCATTGTGGCACAAGAGCCTAAATTAGCTTCATTTATACCTCAGATGGTTAAAAATATTGCTAAAGTTTGCTGTATTCCTATGGAAAATGTAAGTGTGAAAGCTACTACAGAAGAGCACCTTGGATTTACAGGAAACTGCCTTGGAATAAAAGCATACGCCGTATGCCTTATAAATGATGACAAATTTAAAATTTTACAGAAATGAGATAACAACCTTGGACGAACAGTTTTCAAGAACAGCTCTACTTCTAAAAAAAGAAGAGATGGATAAATTAAAAAACTCACACGTAGCAATATTTGGCATAGGCGGCGTGGGTTCGTATGTCACCGAAGTTTTAGCCAGAACAGGAGTTGGCACATTTTCGTTAATAGATAAAGATATCATAGAAATTTCGAATATCAACAGACAACTTATCGCAACATTTGACACTATCGGTAAAGATAAAGTGGAAGTCGCTAAAACGCGCATTTTAAGCATAAACCCAAATGCGACGGTATTTACATTCAAGGAATTTTATTTAAGTGGCACCGAAGTCGACATTTCTAATTTTGATTACGTTGTCGATGCCATAGACACTGTAACTGCTAAATTAAATTTAATTGAGACCTGCAACAATTCATCAATACCCATAATAAGCTCAATGGGAATGGGCAATAAACTCGACCCGAGCAAGGTTACCATTACTGACATATTTAAAACTTCTACCTGCAGACTGTGCCGCGTAATGAGGCAGGAACTGCGAAAAAGAAATATTAAAAATTTAAAAGTTGCCTATTCTACAGAAGAGACAGTTAAACAAAATAAAAACACAGAAAAAAACGAAAATGTAATAGGTAGTGTTGCCTTCGTTCCTGCGTGTGCCGGAATTATGATTGCGAGCGAGGTTGTAAAAGATCTGCTGATTAAATAGTTTTCTTTATTATTGCTTTGTTAGAAAATCTAAATAAAATCTATATTTCAAATTTAATTTTGTTTGAAGTATAGATTTTTTTAATTTGCTGTTGAAATGTTACCGTTTTTATTATAAAATCGCTTTGGAAGTTTTTTACTGACAAAATATAACATAAAAGGAGCAAATACTATGAAAAATACGTTAAC